>JAYUCP010000492.1:0-22725 GCA_043740245.1 Acidobacteriota bacterium
AAGAAGGTCGTCCAAATCTGCACGGAGTACGCGCAGAAAGGCATGTTCAACATCTTCCTGACGGTCTTCTTCTCGGCGCTGGCCTTCGCCTTTATCGAAGAGTACTTCTTCATCGGCTACTTGTTCTCGATTGCGATCTTTGGCTTGTATCAGGCGATCTTCATGGCCAACGCGGGCGGCGCGTGGGACAACGCCAAGAAAGTCGTCGAGGTCGAACTGAAAGCCAAAGGCACCCCGCTGCACGATGCCTGCGTCGTCGGCGACACGGTCGGCGACCCGTTCAAAGACACCTCGTCGGTGGCGATGAACCCGGTCATCAAATTCACCACGCTGTTCGGCTTGTTGGCGGTGGAACTGGCGGTCAGCTTGCGGCACTCAGGCGGCGCGACGTTGAGCCACGTGCTGGCGGTCGTCTTCCTGCTGATCTCAGTCTTTTTCGTGCACCGGTCGTTTTACGGGATGCGGATTGGCAGCGAGCAGTAATTCAGCTCTGCTGATTCACAAGAAAGTGAGGCCCGCGTTGCGTTTTTGGATGCAGCGCGGGTTTTGCTTTTCGCCTGACCGTGAACGATTACATCCAGCGGCAAAATGCCAAAGCAGTGTCAGGCTGGTCAAACAAAATGACGGCGCGCCGCAGCCGCTTGTTTCGGTGTGTGTTGAAGCAGTAGACTGCCGCCCGAATTTCAAGTGTCAGTAGCCCGACCGTGAGGAAGGGCTGACTTGCTGCGGCAGACGCCCTTGCTGACGCGCGGGCTACTGACACGGCGCATAACATTGGCAGTGTACAGTCCATCGTCGGCTTGCCACTGCGCGCAAGCTCCCCAGAGCGCCCCAGAAAATCCGGACGACATCAACGCAGGCAAACACATTTTCGATAGGAGAAGACAGGCAATGAACAAGCAGTGTTTCAATCTGGCCAGTTTTGCGCTGGCCGCAGTATTCGCGGGCGTGCTCTCGGTGGCGGCCCTGGCTCAGGGCCATCCCGTCGAGGGCACTTACAATGTTGCTTCGACGAGCAGCGAGATGGGCACGATCAACTTCGTGATGGTGCTCAAGAAGAATGGCGACAAGTGGGCGAGCGAAATCAAAGATTCGCCGATTCCGTTGACCGTGACCAGCACCACTGTGGATGCTGAGAACAATGTCGCAGTGGTGGCCGACGCGGGTGGCACTCCCGTCGAAATCAAAGGCAAATTCGACGCGGGCAAGATCAAAGGCAATTGGTCGGCGGGCGATACGAAAGGCACCTGGGAAGCGACCAAGAAAGATGGCGCAATGGCAACCGCTGCGGCTCCCAAAGCCCCGGCAGCCGGTGGCGGCGCAGCCGCAATGGCGGGCCTCGAAGGCACCTATGACGCCAAAGTCATTGCCGACGGCCAAGGCGAATTGCCCCTGACGCTGGTCATCAAAAATGACGGCGGCAAGCTCAAAACCGAAGTCCCCAGCGGCGGCGACCTGAACATCGTTGACATCAAGGTCGAAGGCGACACCGTCACACTGGTGGCCCAGTATCAAGGCCAAGGCCCGATCATGCTCCCCGGCAAACGCGCTGCCGACGGCAGCATGGGCGGCAAATGGGAGTTCGGCGGCTTTACCGGCACTTGGTCGGCGAAGAAGAAATAAGCCGGCAACGGACTGATGCAGCAGAAAAGCGGGAGTGTGGCAGCAATGCCGCGCGCCCGCTTTTCTTTTTTTGCCTGCTTTTCTTTTTTGCCCGCTTTTCTTTTATAAAGGACGGGAGCATGCTTTGCGCCGCTGTTGCATCCCAACGAAAACACGAAACCCGCAAAGGAGATTCATCCCAATGTTGAAGCAATCCGCGCGCGCCGCGCTCCTGCTTGTGATCCTTCCGCTCGCTGCCTGGGCGCAGCTTGCTGACCGCGCCACCTGGGCCGCCGAAGCGACGATCACGCATCGCGTCGCGCCAAATATCACCTATCTGACCGCCAATGGTTACGACGCCAAGCTGGATGTTTACACGCCGCGCACCGCCGGGCCGGGGCCGTTCCCGACTTTGATTATGATCCACGGTGGCGGCTGGGTCGGCGGCACCAAAGAGGCATCGGTGCTGAACATCCTGCCTTATCTGGAAATGGGCTGGGCCGTGGTCAACGTCGAATACCGGCTGGGCCGCGTCTCGCTCGCGCCCGCCGCCGTCGAAGATTGCCGCTGCGCGTTGCGCTGGGTGATTCGCAATGCCAAAGAGTACAGCTTCGACGTGAACAAGCTGGTCGTAACCGGCCATTCAGCAGGCGGCCATCTGGCGCTGACGACCGGCATGCTGTCCGATACCGCCGGGCTGGAACGCCAATGCCCCGGCAACGAGGTGTTGAAAGTCGCCGCGATCATCAACTGGTACGGCATCACCGATGTCGGCGATTTGCTGGATGGGGCGAACATGAAAACCTACGCCGTGCAATGGATGGGCAGTATGGAGAACCGCTACGACATCGCCAAGCGCGTTTCGCCGCTCACCTATGTGCGCGCGGGGCTGCCGCCGATATTGACGATTCACGGCGACGCCGATCCGACCGTGCCCTATCAACACGGCGTGCGCTTGCACGCGGCACTCGAAAAGGCCGGCGTGCCGAATCAATTGCTGACGATTCCGGGCGGCAAACACGGCGGGTTTAATCGCGACGAGACGTTGAAGATTTTCACGACGATTCAAGCGTTTTTGAAGAAATACGGCATCGCCAAATAGACTGCTGCAAAGGAATGTGGGCAAAGGAATGACAAACGAGGCGACGCCTTTCATTCAAGAACTCGTCTTTTGAGCGAAAGCTTTTTTTGGAGGAACTGCGATGAAGATCAAACTGCTATGGCTGTGTTGTTGGTGCTGTTGTTCGATGGCCGCGTTCGCCCAGCAATCACTGCCACCCAAAGACAACACCCAAGTCTGCCACCTGCCATCCGCCACCCAAGCTTCGACCAAACCCGCGCAACTCGTCCCCGGCTACGGCAAGGTGCACATGCCGGTCACGACCAAATCCACCGAAGCGCAACAGTTCTTCGATCAGGGCTTGGCGTTGCTGCACTCCTTCTGGGGCTACGAAGCCGACCGCGCCTTTGAACGCGCCGCACAACTCGACCCCGAATGCGCGATGGCGCAGTGGGGCATTGCGATGGCGGCGGTCAACGACGCGCGCCGCGATGCCGCGCTCAAACGCGCCAAGGAACTCGCGCCAAAGGTGAGCGCGCACGAACAGCTTTATCTCGCCGCCGTCGAAGCGCGTTACAAAGGCGAAAAGAGCACCGTGCAAAACAACGGCTTCCTCGGCGCGACTGACGAACACACCAAGGCATTGCGCAAGCTCGTCGCCTTTTACCCCGACGACAACGAAGCCAAACTCTTTCTCGCGCTGGCCTCGATGTCCGGCTATGAACGCGACGGCACGCCGCGCCCCGGCACCGTCGAAGCCATCGCGCTCTTGCAGGTCGTACTCGCGCGCGACCCGCAACATCTGGCCGCGCACCATTACATGATCCACGCCACCGAAGCCGGCAAACGCGCGGTTGATGGCGTCGCGGCGGCGGATATTTACGGCACGCTTGCGCCGCAGGTCGGCCACGCCGTGCACATGCCCGGCCACACCTACGTTCACGTAGACCGCTGGGACGATGCCGCGCGCGCCTTTGAAAATTCGGCGGCGGTGGATCGCGCCTACATCCGCGACAACAACGAGACCACCGATCACGCCGCCGGGCCGTATGGGCACAACGTCCATTTCTTGACGATGGTCTACAACTATCAGGGCCGTTACCGCGACAGCATGAAGGTGAGTCAGGAACTGCTCGACGCCGTCGCTAAACCCGGCGAAGACAAATCGCGCACGGCGTTGGAAGGGCGGCTGGCGCGGCTGCGTACGCTGGTGCGCTTTGAAAAATGGGATGAGATTCTGGATGGTAAGACGTTGCCCGACAGCGGTGCATTTGAGGTTTTCACCGCCTGGCGGCATTACGCCATCGGCTTGGCGAAACTCGGCAAAGGCGATCTGGCAGGCGCGCGTGAATACCTCGCCGCGCTCGAACGCGAAGCGGCATACGTGCGCGAACACCTCCCGCAGGTGAAAGACCTGCCGCAAAGCGGACGCCAACGCCAGCAAGCCAACGCGCTGAAAGTCGCGCCGTTTGAATTGCGCGCGCGCATTCTGGCGAAAGAAGGCAAAGCCGATGAAGCGCTCGCGCAATTCAAACTGGGCGTTGAGGAAGAATACAAACTCGGTTATTCCGAACCGCCGATTTATCCAAACCCGATGGAAGAAGCGGCGGGACGGACAATGCTCGCCTTGCAACGCTGGAAAGACGCCCAGGATTTTTTCACCGCCGCGCTCGAACGCGATCCCGGCAGTGGGCGTTCGTACTTCGGTTTGATGCAAACACACCAAGCGCAAGGCAAAGCCGAAGAAGCGCGCCAACACTTGGCAAAGTTCGTCAAAGCTTGGGCGCGCGCCGATGCCGACTTGCCGGAGATGATCAAAGCCAAAGAACTCGCGCCGCTCCCAGCGGGTTCCACCGGCAACAACAAGTGATAGATGCTTGAACGTCACCCAAGATCACGAGCAGCGTATGCCGCGAGCATCCTGCTCGTGATCTGTCTCGGCCTGCTCTCCCGTTCCAAACACATCCCGCTGCCAGCGTTCATCGCCGCGTATGCCGGAGACACGCTCTGGGCGCTGCTCGTCTTCCTGAGTTTCGGCTGGTTCTTTCCGGCTCGTTCCACCATCCACGTTGCCTTGTATGCGGCAGCGTTTTCGCTCGGCATCGAATTGAGCCAGCTTTATCACGCGCCTTGGCTGGACGCGTTGCGGGCCCATCGCTTGGCGGCGCTGGTACTGGGGCAAGGTTTTTTGTGGAGCGATTTGGTTTGTTATGCGGGGGGAATTGCGCTGGGCGCAGTGTTGGAACAGTTGGCACGATGGGTGAACAGCAAGACAACGAAACTCTATTTGGCATAGCAGGTACGGTGCTACCGTTGTTGCAGGTGACTGTTCTTGCAGCGATTGTTATGCAAAGAATTTTGATTTTTAGATATGTTGGCCGCGTGATTTTATCTCAAAGCGCAAGGAAACATTGAACAAAGCGAGATAGCGTCTACTTTGGTGTGAAAGGTTTGTCGTTGTCACCAGAAAGCATGCGAACGATTTTTCCCAACAAAGGAGTCCGAAACTTCGCCAAATCCAAAGCCATCTCTTCAGCCTTATTTTTCCGCTCAAGCAAGGAGCGACCACCATAAACCAACAATAAAACGACAACGTCTTCCTGCCCCTCTCGCGCTGCTAGATGCAGCAATGTGTTTCCATCTTCGTCCTGTGCTTGTAGCACATCGGTGAGCTTGATGATTGTTCTAAGCAGAGACTGCGGGGACTTTTTAGCTACGGTAAGAAGGATAGCCGTGAATTGTTTGGGTTCCAGTGCCTTGAGCAAGTCATTGATGCGATTGGAATCCAATTGCGATTGCGGCTTAGGTTTGGAATAGTCCACTTGAGCAAGCTCCGCAGCAATCTCGGCTGCGGAGAGTTCGGCCAGCATCTCATCCGTTTTGAGCAGTGCGGCTTTTGAATTCACAGATTCGAGCCATTTTCCTAAGCCTGGTTGGACAGCTTCCAGCCGCTTCCGAGTTTCAGAATCATCCACTCCATTTGCCAGCAACAGGCGAGCAATCTTGCGATATTCGGCCAAGAGGGGGCTATTCGGTTTGAGGCGTTTTTCTTCAAAATAACCGCGCGCCGCTAGCGTCAATGCATTTTCTTTGGCTCCATTCAAATCATTGACCTTTGCGCCTGCGCGCCACAACCACCACACGGCTTTGAAGTTTCCGCTTTCGGCCGCGTCAAGCAATGGGGTTGCGCCATCGCTATCTATGGCCGTGAGATTCGCTTTGTTGTTAATCAGCAGTTCAACCACGCCCTGATTGCGCCAAGTCACAGCCAGGTGCAGAGGCGTATCTTTTTTATTGTTCCCCACTGACAGCCATTGTTTCGTCCAGTCACGATTGAGGAGAAGTTCGACCACTGCTTTGGAATCCTTCTGACGGGATGATTTATCCTCGCCCGCTGTCAAATGGAGCGGGGTCGAACGATTGTTGTTCGTGGCGTTCGGTTGAACTTGGTTGATGTCCTCAGGTTTGTTGTAAGAATCAAGAATGACTCTGACCAAATCAGGTTTGGCTTCCGAAGCTGCCCAGTGAAGCAGTAACGCGCCATAACGAATATCTTTCTCAAAACGAACATCCGGGTGCTGGGCAAGTAATTGGCTCAGTTTCTCTGCCGCCACTTTCACAGCTTCGGGCTGACGATTTCGGTCGTTGATAATCTTCAAGCCCTCATCGAACGGAGCAGATTGCTTTTTTGTTTGAGCCTGAGCAAAAAGAAAAGTCCGCGCGATGAGCGGATTACCGAAAGGAATTCCGCTAATCAGGATCGTTGCAGCAATCAGATTCAACCAGAGCCAGTTTCGGGCTTTCTTCATCATCCTCTCCATCGTCTTTCACTTCGACATTCCTGAAACTATCGTGCAGCAATCCAGAAGTCACCTTCTTTTCTGGCAGTCACCGGTTGAATATTTGCGCGGTGGCGTTCGTATTCTTCTCTTGATAGATCTGGGAAAAGCGCAATCAGGCTACCTTGGTTGTACCCTAAAATCGGATTCGGATAGACGAATCCGCTTCCTCCGTTTTCGAAGAGGATAAACGGCACCCCCTGGCTCGACACTGCTTTAAGCCTGACACTTACAGCCACGCCTGACGAATCAACAGGGCCAGATTCCAGGTAAATTTCGCCGATTTTCCGCTCGCCAGCGACCAGCCGACGATAGAGCGATTGCGGATCGAAATCGCGCGGTGGTTGCTGTTGTTGCAATGCCGTCTCTGCCACAACAGAAACTGGCGTTTGATTCTGGAACTGATGGGCAAAGGAACGTTGATCAGCATCAGGTTGTAGGCTGTCCCGTTCTATGCCCGTCAGGCCCTGATGAAATTCATTCTGAGCTGCGACAGCCTGTTCAACATCAATGAATAGATTATCCTGCTCGCCACGATTGTCGACGATAGCGAGGCACACTTGATCTTTGCCTCTCGTCAAATTTCCGTCTATCCAAACGCTCAGTCTCGTGCCGGAAACTTGCCAGTTGTTGATTGGGATTGGAACCTTATCTACTAAAACCTTGGTCACTCGATCAAAACCTGTTCCCCCAAAATATACTTCACTGAGTTGTCCGACTTTTAGTTCTCCAGCCTTCGTTTGTATCTGAAGAGAGGCCAGGGGAGGCGATTTAACCGGCCAGTAATCTTTTTTCGGATTGCTGCCTGCGAGATAGAAAGTAACCTCCACTTGATTACGGTCTTGTGAGTAATAGCCATCAACTTCGACGTCCATTTCAGTGTCATTGAATATGCTGTGCTTCAGCGGACGCCTGTCAATCATCACTTCCGTCACGCTACGCATTCCACGTCCAGTCAAATGTACAGTTAAATCATGCCCGCTTAAGATGCCGAGGGCATCACCGAAATCCTTTTTATCGATCGCAAAAACCTGTGGCTCTTGTGTTTTAGTAAATAGATGCCGTTTCAAAGGCTCCCAACCCAATACAGCGACCAGAGCTAAACAGATCAAGATCAGCGCGCACAGAATAATGCTAATGGTGGCAAGAACGCCGTACCCTTTTGTCACAACAACTTCCCCTACGATTTCCCCTCTTTCCACCGCACCATAGGTATCTTTCAAAGCATCTTTAATGTTGCGCTCTTCGTTAATACCTTGAGCTTCATTCGAAATAACTACGGCATATTGTTCAAACTGTTTCGTTGTTACATTACCTGGGACCGTAACAATCCAAGTTTTACCTGTTCGCCGTTCGACCTTAGCCAGTGTATTTAGCTTAAGCAAAGTACCTTCAGGATATTCATTCAACTGAAAAGTGATTTTCCGTTCTCTGTCAGGATGTGAAGATGGCGATGGTGATGGTGATGGTTCTCTCGCTGAGTCGCCAATAAGTTTGCAATCGAAACTAATCCCTCCAACAGTTCTATCGCCTTTAATAAGCTTGCGCATCTTGTCTAATGGTATGGCCTTGTCCAAGGTAACTATTCGCTGACTGCCATCTTTGCTTTCAGCAGTAATACTAATATTACCGAAAGCGGCAGGCTGAATGTTTCCTGGAATTGTGACAAGATATTTTCCTCCCATCAATGTAAGCCTTGCATGTATGTCACCGACAGGGATCCCAAGGATTTCACCTTCGCATTGCTCTGGATCGAAGGTTATTTGCCAGTCCGGTTTTTTGTTTGACTGCCTGCTATCGGCTTCTTCCTTGTCTCTCTTTTTATCTTCCTTCTTATGTCCCTTATCCTCTTGGCCCTTCCCTGGTTTACCTACCTTCTCCCTATTTTGTGCCATTGCCCCAGTCGGATTTTCGGCAAATTCCAACCGGCCGGACGTCGTGAAAACCCGATAAGCCACCCCGCCAATCACCATTAGTCCCAATACCGCAGCCGTCAACGGCGCAATTGGAAAACCGCTCTTTTTTGATCGGCGACGCTTTGTTTTCGCTGACTTCATAATGCTTTGCACTGCCGATTACCCTCGACGAAGTTGTCCTTCGGCAAAAATGCGAGAGTTTTCGGTCAGCGTCTCCAACAAAACCTTCAACTCGGTGATTAACAGCGATTCGTTTACCGCGTCATCAGGATGATGGATGAGGTCATAGACAATCGCACCACGCTGCATCCCGAACAGGCGATTCCCCAGCGCAGCATTGAACTTCCGCATCCTGGGTTCGTAGTCGCCAAGCGCCGGGTCAGGCAAGTCCAACATCTTGGCAGCGCGGCGAGTCGCAGGGTTGGCGTGCATGGCTTGGAGGAAATGTTTTAACTCGTGTAACTTCGCCAATGGCGGAAGGTCTTTGAGTTGTTTCATGCTATCTTCGTTGAGTTCGGCATTCCATTGCAGATTGTGATAGCCGTTCTCGCCGAATGTGACCGCCGGTTTAGCCATGCCTTCACCGAAATAGATTTTTCTTTCCTGCCCTTCCAGACGGCTGTCGGCCAGCAGGCCGCGCCCGACCTCCTGTTTCGAGTAGCTAGACAATTTGACTTGCACGCTTGGCGGTTCGCCCGTAACGGTCGCATTGGGGCCACGCAAACCGGCCAGAAACATCCATTCGACCATTTCCTTGTATGCTGGTATCCAGGTGACGAGTTGACCGCCTTTGCCTGAAAAGTAGACGTAGAACTCGCTCTGTGTGCTTTGCAACTCGGCTTTACGCGCCAGCAGTCCGGCGTAATAGAGCAGCATGCTGAAAAGATAGGTTAGGTGTGTGATCAATCCTGCGGTGTTTTCCTTTTCTTCCGCCGCCTGAATACTGTCAATCAACTGTCCCAACAATTGATTCGATTCAGCGGTTGAGAGCGCCTCGTAGAACATCAAATCGTAGGGCTTCCCCCCAGCGGGGATTCTGTATGGCTCGCCAGCCAGCACGCCAAACAGTTTTTGGCGAAAGGCTTCAGCCCGAGGCGTTTCAGCATTGATGAAATTAGCGACTACACCGGCAGCAGCTTTGACGGATTCGTTGACGAACAGTTTGTTCCGCGCCCAAACAGCAAGGTCGGTTGTGCTGCCTCCAACATCCAGCGAAATTACGTTTTGAAAGGTAGAGGCTCCCTGTTCATCAGCCAGATGGCGACAGACGGCCACGGTCTCGGTAATCCCGGCTGAGACAATCCGAAGTTGCGTTTGGTCACCGGAAAGGCTGGTATTCAGAAACAGTTGCACGCCGGACCATTCATTTTTCTGCCTAGTGCGCAGGTTTTTGGGCAGCACCGAAGGATGTGTGTGAACGGTTTCGATGATGCGCGCGCTTGCATCAAAGGCTTCGGCTTGCGTCATCAGCATCAGACCGCGGAAAAAGGCGCGCAAAGCATGACTGCCGTCCTGATTGTCCCACTTCAAATGCCGCCGCAGATGTTCCGACTGGCGATATTCTGGAGCGACTTCTAGCAATGACTGCTGGAAGACAAAACCTTCGCGGGGCAGCCAATCGGCAAGCTCGCCGGGATTCAGTTGCGGCTGATAGAGCAATGAACTGAGCCGATCCATTTTGTACACACTCTTCTGCGCGTATCCGGCTTCATTCTCGGCAAAGAAATTGATCTTGAGTTCGCCGCGGTCGCAGCGAGTGATGGCTCGCGTACGAGGCAGAAAAACTACCGGCTCGATTTTGGCGGTGGCGACTCCTTCCAGGTTGGCGGGGGCGTCTCCTTCCAGGTTGCCGCTGCTGGGATCAGGCTTTTTGACTTCGAGCGAGAAGACGCGCGTATGCGTGCTGCCGAAATCAACCCCGACCTTCCAGAACTTGCGCGGCGGATCGACAGGGCGGTAATGAAGCAACAGCAATCCCTGTTTATCAAAAGAATCTTTATGAGTCGAGCGGCCAATGAAAGCTTCGATGGGCTGACGGCTCTCCAACCATTCGGTTCGGGTTGATTCAATCCGGCGATTGGAGGTTTCGACTTTGAGCGGCGTAAACTCGATGTAGTTATCGTCCCCAAGCTTTTTGATGTAATAGAAATACCGCTGCCAATCCGCCGCCGCAAAGTCGGGCCAGACTGCCATATTGGGCGTAAGCAGACCGTCGGAAAAGACTTCCGTATCGCGCCGATATTCGCGTGCCACTCTGATGAACCGCTGATTTCTCAGCGGCAATTCCAACGTTACCTCAATCGCATTTCGTTCGGGAATTTCTCTGGTTTTTGTGTTTCTGACAATTTCACCGGGGCTGTAATAGTCGAGAATCTGCGCCTTGAATGGAAACAAATAACTCTCGCCACCGACACGCAAAGCGTCGGCAACCAATTCCTTTTCGGGCAGGTCTACTTTGAGCAGTGAATCTTCAAACAAGCTTGCCGGGTCTTTGATGACCTTGAAGCGCGGGGGAATCACACTTTTCGAGACAGTGATCTCGTCGTTGGCTAAGACCCAGTGACGACCGAAAACGCGGAGCGGCTCGCCCATCAGTACCATCCCGTTGGCGTTGCATATGCACGAACTGATCGGCGCGTGAGGAGAGTAGAAGATCAGAAGATTGTTGCTAGCGGCGAGGAAAAAATCGCTCCGCGATTCCGGGATTGCCGGAAGGGCAGTCAAGGTCTGCTTATATGGAGACAGATTGAATACTGGCAGAGGCACTCCGGGTGCGGTCGCGGATGTACCTCCGATTTCGCCGCGCCAGTTGCTTAACTGGGTCAGCAACTGATCACTGCGTTTGATGGACGTTCCGCCCAAGGCCACCGGTAGCGCGCCCAACCAGTTTTGTGTCTGCGGATCGTCATGCAAACGTTGAATCAGACTGTCAATCCAATAACCGAGCAGGCTCAGCGTTTCAGTGTCATTGAATTTGCGAAAGTACTTTGCCGGATCAGTCAAGCGGCCTGCGCTTGATCGAAACGGGATCGAATCCGGGCAGTGATGCGAAACACCGGTGAAGATCAGAGTGCGCGGTGAGGTTGCGCCAATCACTTCACCGTCCGCCAGCAACAATTGCCAGCTTTCCCACTTGTCGCTTTCGCCGACCTTCGCTGAAGCAGCATAGCCGGGGCTGAGGTCGAGAAAGGTTCTGGCAATCGGGTGTTTTTTTTCGAAATCGAGCAGGCTTACAGTGTAAGGCTGCAATATGACGCCAAGTTGTCCGCCCAGCGCAATCAATCCGAGCAGACCTCGCCACTGTTCGACAATCTCCGCGTGTGCAGGATGCCCGGAGTTGAACAACGCCGTCTCGAACATCAACAAGCGCGCCCACGGCACAGGCACGCTGTTGAGCATATCAGTCTGCGTGGCGCTTTGGGTCACTTCCAGCTTGACCGCGAAATCCGACAATCTGGTGATGCTCTCTTGCTGCCACTCTCCCGGTTGCTTCCATTTGATTCCATCACGCGAATGAAGCTTTGGTAAATATCTTGACATAAGGCGATCCTTTTTCCGGTTGGAGCGGCGGTCTCAGTCGAGTTTTTTCGTCCTTGCACGACTCGTCTTGAAAACCGCGGCTTGTCCCACTTCTTATTTCCAGTCGTAGTTCTCAGTGCAAAATTCGCTCACGGCCTGCCACAGCAGATAAATAAATAATCCCGTTGCCGAATTGGTCTCCGGCTTGGTCAGCGTCAGGTGTTCGAGCCGTCTGCGAATCTCGTCGAAACCGTCAGTCGCATGACGCGGCGGAGGGCCTTCAAACGTCATCAGGTTGCCCAGATGCCCGCCACTCAAACTGCGGTCGTAGGCGGAAAAAGCCTGCCACAGGAAAAATGGCAACCCGCCTCCCTCAGCGCCCGTCTCTCCAATCTGTCGCAGCCAGTTGATATAACCGTCCAGAAAATCATTGAGCGCGCTCAGTTGGCCTATCTCCTGATCGAGGCTGAGCCGGTTGAAATTGTGACCGTAGAAAAGCATGTCCTGATATTCCCGATTTTCGATGAATCGTTGATGGAGCAGCCGATGGTAGAAATAGGCGAAGGTGGTGAAGACAACCAAGCGCCGGGTGAGTAGTTTGCGCTGCGGCAGTAGGGTCAGGCTAAGCGGAAGATTGGCCCAGCGCGCCCCTTCATCCTCTCCTCCCTTGTACGTGTCGGCGTAGTGCAACAACCGTTCATCGCTTCGGGCGTCTGGGCGGGTGAAAAAATCCCACGCCGAAAGCGCAGCCATGATCTCGGCATAATGAGGTTTGTTCTTCTGCTGAGTGCCGCCGCCGACATTCTGCTCGTTGGTTTGCGGGCGTTGCGGCGCCCCATGAAGATAGCTGCGGTCATAATCGGGCGGCACATGCGCGTAATGGAGCAACGCCGCCTGTGTGGCGACAGCGTGTTGCGTGCTGTCAGTTCCGGGATGTTTTTCCTGAGCGTCATCCGGCGGCGGAAAGGCGAAGTACGGACCCATCATAGCCGAACCAAAAATCAACTTCTTCCGATTGCCCGGAGCCAGGACACTGTCGTCGCCGAGATTGTTGATGAGCGCCGGAATCGTCGGCAACCCGGCTGCCCCCGTTCCGCCAAAGACCGATCCGATGACGAAAAGTCTGGCCGGCCCTGTGTTCAAATCCCGATTCAACTCTTCCAGAAAACGGCGCAGCGAGTTACCTTCCAACGCCGCAGTGCTTTCCAGGTCCTGTTTGAGCGCCACCGAGCCGACATTGGTACGTCCGCGATAGCCCTCTTCCATCGTCATATCCAAATCGGCTTGGGTATAAAAAAGCTCAAGGTGTTTTTTCAGCGGGTCGGGCAAGGTTTGATAGTTGATTAGCCGTCTGAAGGTGACCGACGAATCGTTGGGGCTGTGCCAGTCAATCTGTAGACGACGGCCATCGCTTCCCTGATTGATACTGGCGCGAAAGAGCGCCGGTGGCGGCAATTTCTCGCTGGAAAATCCCAGCATCCTTTTGCGCTCTGGGCGCGGCGGTTGAGTCATCGCCTGCAACGCCTGATAGCTTTCGACCAGTTGTTTGGCCGTGTCACTGTTACCATTGCTGCGGTCAGAGTCAACGATCAGGATATGCAGATCATTTTGAAACACACCGGCGGCAGCCAGATAGGTCAACGCCTCGACGCAGCGCGCGCCCGTGCCGCCGATTCCGATCACATAATCTTTTGCCATAACCTTTCCCCTTTGCCATTGGCTGTATTCGCCGCGCGGTTCGTGACGCAAACGAATGTTTATTACTATTTTGGAATGAGTATGTAAGGGCATCGGCTGCGCGGCCAAAAGCGAGTCGCCAGTGCAGCTACGCCGACAAATGCGGCGACGCCTTCCAACACGGCCCAGAAGAATTGCAGATTGGCCACTAACTGAATAATGTGCCCAAAATACTCATATCCGTATACCGATACTAGATAAGCCAGCAGCCATAACGCACCGAAAATTCCCAGATAGCTCCAGAATTTTCTTCGGGCTTTGGCGTTTGGGTTGAGGTGTTCTGTTTCTTGCAGCTTGAGTCTTGTCGCCAAAAACCATCCTGCCAGCAAGCCAAGCAACCCGCTTCCGACCCCGAAGATCGTGTAAATCGCATTGTAGAACTGCTGAGCTTGCAGCCCGGAAAGCTGCGACTTAATCGCGGATCGCGTCTGAGGCAATGACGGCAGGGATGAACTCGGTGGACTCTCCGGGCTTTGTGAGGGCGCGACGGCGGGCGATGAATTGACGCGCGCCAGTCCCTGCTTGGATGAATTCTTCTTGCCTTGTGTCTTTGCACCACTCTCCGCACGTTGCGATAAAACCGTTTGCGATTGGCCAAGTGCCACGACAAAAAACAACACGAGAACCATCATCCACTGGTTGCGCTGAGTTGTTTTCTCCATCGTCTGTTCCCTCCTATTGGTTTTGCAGAGTGATAAAAATGCGCGGATAGTCTTTCCTCGCTGCCAGTCGCTGCTGAAAATGAGCCTGGATCAGGCCAGTCATCAGGCGGCTGAAGCCGTAAGTCCGATCAGCCTCACTAGGATCGTTGTCGTTATCGGAATTCAATTTCTCGACCTCATCCTTCAACCGCCATTTACTGCCACTCAAATCGAGAGCGAACTGGTAAAGCGTATGCGTGCCATTTGGCGCGCGCGCCATCGAAAGTGAGATTTCTTGATTCTCATCAAGTTTGGCGTTTCTGAATCCGCCCTGGTCTTGCCCCTGTTCCCATCGCCGGCCATTCCATTGCCAGGCAGCTTCAAGCTTTAACCCGTAGCTCAATCCGTCCACCGGATATTCATTGCTGCGGTGGCAAGGCAGCCCAAAAGATATTTGCGCCGTATCCGATTTAGCAAAAAGTTGTTCGTCGAACATCATCCGGTAGAAATGGCCGCCGTGCTCCCAGTCATAAAGGGACTTACCGGCAGCGTCGTCATCGTTTGAAGCGGATGACAGTTTCAAATCATCCGACGGGCAACTGAGCGCGCTGTCGGAAAAGACGTAACGATGGAGCGGCTTTACTTTCTGTTGACTGAGCCAATTGTCGAACTTCTCCAACTCCTGCGGATTCGGGCTGAAGACAAAAGCGTAAAAGGGCCGATTGTCGAGATTGACGCGGCCAAGAATGTCGTCATTCTGTTTGTATAGGTTTCCTTCAAACGACGCTTTGAAAACGTAAACGGCTAAAACACGCCCGGCCTTGAACCATCCGCCGATGGCGTTGACGAAAGGAATGGAGTAGCCGGCTTGAGGATCGGAATAAACTCCATCGCTGACCAGCACAGAGACGGGAACAGGGTTTTCTTCCAGCAGGCGATTGACGAGGTCTTCGTCGCGGTTATAACTACGATTGTAAAAGCCGGCACTGTATAATCCGCTCGACATGCGAACTGGTTCGAACCTAGTTCTGCCAGTTCTGCCTTTATCGGTACCGTACTTGAAAACCTGGCACTGTGGCAAACGCGAAACAGTTTCGAGCAGTTTGAAATACTCGCCGTCCCTTTCACTGGCTTTCTGCCCAAACCCGGCCATCGAGAACGAAGCGTCAACATAAAGGTGATAACCTTCGCTGACCGATGTATTGGCAGACGAAGGCGATAGCTTTTCTATTTCTTCGCTGATTTTCTGTTTGGAGGCACCAGAAGCATCTAGGTTCTTTCTACCGCAAGCAATGCTGCTAAATGCCAAGAGAGAGAGAGAGAGAGAGAGAGACTTCACCTGAAGCGCGCTTACTGTTCTTGAGGTAAAACCGAGACAAAATGGCATGGCATTCACGAAAAGGATTGATCTTGCCAGTGTTAATAGATGAACGCTAACAGCTTGAATAGCGATGACAAATGACGACAGCTTATAGAATGCTTTGTTAGGACTGTCAAGGAGAGGTAAACACGCAACAACATTGGCGAGATTAACTCCAGTCTCGGCAACAGCGAACAAGCATTGAACTATTACAACCAAGCGTTGTCACTCCGTCGCAAGTTAGGTTCCCGCCGCCAATTGCCGCGCGTGCGCGAAGGGCAGCGTGATCTGGAAGCTCGTGCCTTCGCCAAGTTTGCTTTGCACATCCATGTGGCCACCGTGATCCTGCACGATGCCGTAGCTGACGGCCAAGCCGAGGCCAGTGCCTTTGCCGATTTGTTTGGTGGTGAAAAACGGATCGTAGATTTTGGCGAGGTGGTCTGGTTCGATACCGCCGCCGCTGTCGCGGAAGGTTACGAGCACGCTGTCAATTTGTTCTTCGGTCGCCAATTCCAAACGCCCACCGTGCGGCATGGCGTCGCGGGCATTTAAGATCAGGTTCATGAACACTTGTTGCAGCTTGGCCGCATTGCCCAGCGCGGGCGGCAGTTGATCGTCGTAATTGCGGACGACTTCGATTTGCGTGTTGCGCAGTTGCGATTCCAACAACTGGATGGTGTCGTCGAGCACGCGATTCAAATCAACGGGCGCGTGGCGGGCGTCGCTGACGCGCGAGAAATTGAGCAGGTTGTTGACGATGGCTGACGCGCGCGAGGTTTGGCGGTGAATCTTTTGCAGCAGTTGCTGGCGCGGGTCGCCGACGGGCATTTGCTGCATCAGCATCTGCGAGTAGGACGAGATGCCGGTGAGCGGTGTGTTGACTTCGTGCGCGACGCCGGCGGCGAGCAGGCCGATGGACGAGAGCTTGTCGGATTGTTGCAACTGGACTTCGAGCTGGACGCGTTCGGTGACGTCTTCGATGGCGACGAGGGTGCCTTCGATCTCGGAGGTCTTGCTTTGCAGCGGGGCCAGCGAGAGGTTCAGGATCAATTCGCGGTCGTCCGCCGAGCGGGTGCTGAACTTGTAGATGTTGATCGTCTCGCCCCGTTGGTCGCCGCGTTGGCCTTCGCTGCGCGCCATCATTTCGCGCAAGGCTCTGAGCACGTCGGTTTGGAAGACTTCGGTGATGCGCTGGCCGATGGCGTGTGCGCGCCGCAAGCCGTAAATCTCTTCGAGTGCGCCGTTCCAGTTGGTGATGCGCCCGGCCAGGTTGATGACCATCACGCCGACGTTGATGGATTCGATGATGTTCTCGTTGAATTCTTTGAGGCGCGCCAGTTCTTTGGTGCGTTGCGCTTGCTCTTCCAGCAACTGCGCGTTTTCGATGGCGACGGCCACGTAGCCGGAAATCGCGCGCAGCAATTCGATGTCTTCGGATGAGAGCAGCGCGCCATCTGATGTGCGGCCCAGGGCGATGACGGCCACGATGCGCGAGCGCGCGGCGCAGGGGACAAAGTAACTCAGGGCGCGGCGGCGCGAAGGGAAGGCGAGACTGTTCGTGTTGCCGGGTTCGTACTCGGTCTCAAACTCGTCTACACGGGCGATGCCGTCGCTCAGGCTGCGTTCGCGCAACGTTTTGACGAAATCGTCGGGCAGGCTCAGTTCACCGGAGATGCCTTCGACACGGGCGATGCGGAAGCCGGAGGGCTGCGTCTTGTCTTCGATAAAGATGGCGAGGCGTTCGACCGCGAAGACTTCTTTCAAGCGCCGCATCAAACTGTCGAACAAAGGGTCGAGATCAGTGGTCGAAGAAAGCGTGCGCCCGAAATCCTGCAAGGTGACGCGGAAATCGTATTTCTCGCCGTAAAAGAGCCGGTCAATGCGTTCCTGCACCCAGTTTTTCATCGGCGCAAAAAGCATCGCCAGCGCCGACATCGTGATTGCCGCGATCAGGAAGGTGGTCGCTTGGGATTGCAGCAGCGGGCTGATGAATTGATAGATGCCCGCCATCGCTGTCCCGAATAGCAGCGCGACCGAGAGCGTGGCGATGATGTAGGCCGCCGAACGCCGCACCACGACATCCACGTCCATCAAGCGGTAGCGCACGATCGAATAGCCCAGCGTGAGCGGCACAAAGACCAGTGGGAAAATCGCCAGGTATTGCAACGGCCCGGACACTTCTGAGGGTTGACTCAACCAGGCGGGCAGATAGAGCAGCGCAAAGGCCGTGGAGGCGATGCCAATGCCCCAGACCACCCATTTCAATTGTTGCCGCACGACGATGGCTTGGGCTTGCAAGAAGGTGCGGATCAGCAACGCACAACTGAGCAGCAAGCCGATGCCAAACAAGAATATCTCGATGGTGTTGAGCGACTGGCGAATGTTGCCGGGGGAAAGCTGCGTGAACCTGCTCAAGCGGCCAAAGCGCAACCAGATTTCGCACAGGATCAGCAACACGGCGGGCGTATAAATCAAACCCGCCAGCCAGCGGCGCTGCGTGAAGAGGTGATAGCGCGACGGGTAGATCGCCGAGAAGTGGAAGAAGGCCGGCGCCAGCAAGAGCAGCGCGACGGCATCGGCGAAATCTACGGCCTTGTCGAACTGCGTGCGCAACTCTTCGGTCGGACTGAAAAAGTGGACGATAAAGGCGAGCAGGCAGATCAGGAAGAAGTGCGTGACATAGGGCGCGCGGCCCTGTTGCAGCAGCACATACGCGCCGATGCCCAGATAGATCAGGCCGATCAAGGCGAGGTAAAGATCGCGCGCCGTATGCGTCGGACGCGGGTCGAGCCGGTCAAGGTAGGCGACGCCTTGTTTGATCGGATAGTTTTCGCGCTCGACCAGATAGCTCAAGCGGTAGCCGTCTTTGATCTGGTCTTTGACTTGATCGAGGTAAAGCTGAACCAGGTGCGCGCGTGGCACTTCGTCAAAGGCGTCGGTGCGCGGGTCGCACATGCCCTGGCAGATGCCTTGCAGGATGTCGCCCGCGCGCACGCCCGCGCCGTAAGCCGGGCCCTTGGGGTCAACACTTTCGGCGACGATGGTGTCTTGCGCGCGATCAATCCAGATGACGCCGTCGGTCGGCACTTCTTTTTGGATTACGCGGTCGCGCAGATTGAACGCGCCGCCGATCAACGCCAGCGCGGCGAGAAACAGCAGCAGCATCGTGCGCGTCGTTACCCTGTTTGTGCCTGGTTGCGGAGTCACTTTTACTTCACTCGATTCCTATGAAACAGCCTGCTTGCCTGTGCTGCGCAAGCACGTGCCAAACGCGTGAGACCAATGCCGTGAGGGGGCCGACGTTCAAAGTCCGGCTGATTGGGCTCGTAAAAGCAACTGCTATTCCCAGCAAGTATTTTGCCCGTCTTCGTCTTAAACCGGCCTGTTTACCTATGTTCTGAACAGATTCGTCCTGCCAATGCCAGGGAGTGGGCCAGAACCTCTTCAGATTTTTGGACTGCCTTCCGAGAATTCGGATTGCTGTGTCAGTAGCCCGACTGTCAGAGAGGGCGTTCTTGCATCACTAAACCTAATGAAGTTGAGTGAGCGCCTTTTCCTTATAGTAGCGAATTTATTCGCGGCGTGACAACGCGAATAAATTCGCTACTACAAGGGGAGACTGCAAAGCCCTTGCTTACGCGCGGGCTACTGACACGTCTAATTACCAGCGAAACGCCAGACCGCCGCGCACCGTGCGTTGCGTGCGTACCGCGACGATTTGCGCGGTGCCATCATCCGCGCCCAGCGCTTGGTTGAGCAGATTGCGCACATCCACCAGGGCTTCCCAACGCAGCGGCAAGCCGAAGTTGGGCAGTTCCTGCGTGACATAGATGTTGATGTTCGGATCGTAAACGCTCATCCGGCCCGCAAACGGATCAATCGCAAAGACCACTGCTGACGGCGACAGGCGCACGACGGTTGAAACGCGCGTGCCGGTCTTGTGGGCGAAGTCCAAATCAAGCTTGGCCGTGGCGACCTGGAAGAAGCCATTGTTGAACAGCCGCCCAGGCGTCAGCGTTTGCAATTCGCGGTTGCTGAAACGCGCGCCGTAACCGTAGCTGTAGCCCACCGCCGCCGTCACGTATTCGTTGAAATGCCGGGCGTACATCAAACGCGCGCCGCGCGCCGCGCCATTCATCGCCGCGACTTGATGCGCGACCTGTTGTATCGCGGCCTGCGTTTGCGGCGAAGCTTCGAGCGGCAGCGCCAGCACGCCTACGCCGTGGCCGGAGACGATGTCGTAAAAGGCGGAGGCTTCGAGCGAGGCCGCGCCATTCTCAAAGATGCGCTCGACGCCGGCTTCAAAGCGGCGGCTGCGATCCAGGATTGGGTCAGCGGCAAAGGCCACTTCGTTCACTTGCGTTTCAAGCGGCGCGTTCAGATTTTCGGTGGAAAAGTTTTCGGTCGAATTGTTCTGGCTGCTGCGTGGCGTGACGGCGGCGCTCATACGCCATTGCGACGAGGGCGTGTATTGCAAGGCGATGCGCGGCAATACGCTGTCTTGTTGCGCCGCTGCCGAACTGACAAAGCGCGAATAATCGAAGCCGTAAATCACCAGCAACGGCTGAAAGACCTGCCATTCATCCGTCGCCGAAACCGAAACCTGATCGAGCGATTGCGGCGGCTTGATCATTGGCCCCAGCGCGGCGCGGCGCGGCGCTGACAGTGGCAGCGTCGCCGCATCCTGCATTTCGCCATCCGGGCCCAACCGTTTCGAGAGCATCACTTGCCCGTAACCGACGCTGGCCGTGACCTGATGATTGGCCTTCGGGCGCAGCGTCGCATAGGCCGCCAAACGTTGCGGCGCTAGGTTGCCGCTGCCGCGTTGGCCGATGAACGCCATCTCTAAGTTGCCGCCGAGCGTGCCGGACAGGGCGAAGTTCGTCCCAAAGAAACTCGACGCAGGGATGCCCGCGCGTGAACTGGAACCGGCGGCCAGCATCTGCACCATGCCGTGCATGGCCGGACGCGGCGCCGTGAAGCTGTCACCGGCGATGGCGACTTTGCTGTTGTTGGCTGGTTGCTCGGCGTTGCCGTCTTCGTCAAAGTTCAGCACGTGGCGCGGCACGCTGCGGCCAATCCAGCGGTAATCGTCGCTGTCGCCACGCTTTTGCACCAGCGTGTCGGTGCGTTTGAGTTCAAAGTTGTAGTTTTGATTGACCGGGCGCTCTAACAGGATGGGCAGCAATTTGGGCAGGAAGCCTTCGGCCGTGACGCGCAAACGGTACGCGCCCGGCGCAATGCCCGCGCTGAAGCGGCCCTGGGCGTCGGTTTTGACGCTCTTGATTTCTTTGCCGCGAAACTGTGCCTCAAGCACGGCGACGATGGCGCCCATCAGCGGTTTGCCCACGTCGTCTTTGACCGTGCCGGTGGCAAAGGCCAATGCCGGCGCGGCTTCAACGGTGTTTGCGGTGATGCCCAACAGGGGATTGAGCGTAATTGTTCCCAGCACCCAACCGATCAAAAAGAAGTTGATCGTCTTTCGCATAACTGCCCGCCTTTCGTGCAAATGACCCACACCAATGCAAGGTAAACGATGTGAAAAATGTTTGCGTGCAAGCGTTGTTGCCTGATCGTTAGCAGGAGAACGAATCAGGTTGAATCAGGTTGCGCGGATTGTCTTGTATCCGCGTTGAAGGTGTCAAGAAGAGCGTATCGGCGCTTTGCGGCGGCGCGGCGCAGGCACCGGAGCGCCATGCAACGGCTGGTTGACCGGGTGATTGAGCACCAAAGTCTGCTGCGGCCCGACCATCTCATAACTGATTCCGCGCCAGGTGATGCGCCGCGAGAACGCCGAGGCCACGATGTTGTAAAGATAGACCAGCGAGACCAGCGGCGCGGCCACGGCATAGACCCAACGATACGGCCAAAGCTGCTCGCGGTTGGCGGGCAACAGGTGCGCGGCAATCGTCGCGCGCGTCCAGCCCGTCATCGCCCCGAACGCGAACGAAAAGAGCAGCAATGAGCACAGCGTGAAATTGAAGTCGCCGTGCAAACCCGCCCACGCCAGCCACAGCAGCCCGCCCCAGAATGTGAAGTTGAACAGCACGTGGCCGAAACAAGTCAGCGCCCAAACGCGCGGCGCATAGACGCGCGTGATTTTGATTTGCCGCGTCGTGAATTCCAGCAACTCGCGCCAACTGGCATCGGCGTGCGTGGCGGTCAAACAGCCGGGCACGAATTTGATGCGCTGCCCGACCTCGCTTAACGCGGCGGTCAACGCGTAATCGTCGCTCAACGCGCCCTGCCAGCGTTGCTTGATCTCCCATTTGCCGAAACTGTCGCGCCACAGCGCCGTCGCGCCACCCCAGGCCAGCCCCGACCGTTCGCCCAGCAACGACAGTATGCTCGCGTTCCAGGCCGATAACAGCCACGCGCCCACGCCGCCATGCACCGGCACATACCAGCGAAAGCCGGTCGTGGCGCCGACACTGCGGTCGTTCAGCGGCGCGCACAAATCCGCCAGCCAAGTGCGCGCGGGCCGGGCATCGGAATCGGCAAAGATCAGCAACTCGGCGCGCCGGTCAATCGAATTCAACGCGTCGAGCGCCGCAATCAGGTTGTGCACTTTTTGTCCGCTCGCGGTGGCTTCGCCAGCGGCAATCAGCCAGGCGGCGCGGCGGCTTTGTTTGATCAGCTTGCTCAGCACGGGGTAGGCCGGATCGTGTTCGCTCTCAGTGACGAAGATGACTTCGTAATCGCGATACTCCTGCGAAAGATAGGCGCGGATGTTCGCCTCGAAATCGTGTTCGAGGCCTTTGCAGGGCAGGATGACGACGGCCTTAGGCTGATGGCGTTGCGGGCGATTGGCTTGCGGCGCGAGCGCGTAACGAGCGAAACGCATCGTGCTCACGAACGAAAGAAAACTCTGCACAAACAACAGAACCGCCAGGACTACAAAAACAGATTCCATAACCGCAACCGCCTTACAACCGCTTTTAGTGAAGATGATGACTAAGGAACGGACTGGAAATAACGCTGCCAAATCAACCACGGGGCGCACGGGGAACACGGGGAAGAACAACCACAATTGACTGGCTTTCCCCGTGAA
>JAYUCP010000493.1:0-22703 GCA_043740245.1 Acidobacteriota bacterium
TCAGGCGTCAGGAAGTAAACCGGCTGGCCGAGCATCCCCGCTTCGGCCTCGATGCCGCCGACGCCCCAGCCGACAATGCCCAGGCCGTTGATCATCGTCGTGTGCGAATCGGTGCCCACCAGCGAGTCGGGATAATAGACGCCGCCTTTTGAGAGCACGCCTTGCGCCAGGTATTCGAGATTGACCTGATGCACGATGCCGATGCCGGGTGGCACGACCTTGAAGGTATCGAAGGCCTGCATGCCCCATTTCAAAAATTCGTAGCGCTGCTGATTGCGCTCGAATTCAATTTCCATGTTCAGCCGCAGCGCGTCGCTCGTGCCCGCGAAATCCACCTGCACCGAATGATCTACGACCAGATCAACCGGCACGAGCGGTTCGATCAGCTTGGGGTTTTTGCCCAGCGCGTGCACGGTCGAACGCATCGCGGCCAGGTCCACCAACAATGGCACGCCGGTGAAATCCTGCAAGACGATGCGCGCGACGACGAAGGGAATCTCGGCCGTGCGCGTGGCGTTGGGCTGCCAATTCGCCAGCCTGCGCACATCCTGCTCGCTGATCTTCCGGCCGTCGTAATTGCGCAGCACCGATTCCAGTACGATGCGCAAACTGATGGGCAGCTTTGAGACGGGGCCGACACCGGCGGCTTCGAGTTGCGGGAGCGAATAGTATTGAGCGCGGCGGCCCGCGCCGGCTTCAAACGATTGCAGTGTGTTGAATAAGTTGTGTGCCATGTTCGTTGTTTATCCTGAATCTGTGGTTATCTGATTATCACTGAAGGTGTAAAGCCTCTGGGCCCTGATTCTATGTGGCGGGCGGGCTTTGTCAAAGTTGTGTGGCTGGCAAAATAAATAACCGGCGCGCTCAAGCTGCGCGGATGTACGAAGTCAAAGTTGAAACGGTCTTTGCCCTGAAAGGGCAGGATTCAATAGCCGGGGGCAACGCCCCCGGAAAAACGTGCGGTATGCCCGGCCCTGAAAGGGCCGTATTCAATTTCAAATGCGGCCCTTTCAGGGCCGGTGATCGCGCGCCGTGCCGGGGGCGTTGCCCCCGGCTATTAAATCCCGCCCCTTCAGGGCGCGGCGGGAAGTTGCCTCATCGTTAGGCGACAACTTTGACTTCGTACACCCAAGCTGCGCGCCGCTCTTGTCAAAAAATGGCCGTGCCGCCATGCTCGCCCTTGTTTGCGGCGCAGCGCCACCCAGCGCGAATTCCCGCGCCGCCTAAAACCGCCGTCTGATACTGGAGGAAAAAAACAAATGACCTTGGCAGAAGTCTGTGTGCGCCGTCCCGTCTTTGCGACGATGCTGGTGCTGTTCCTGGTTGTGCTGGGCGTGTTCTCGTTCATTGATCTCGGCGTTGACCTGTTTCCCAAAGCCGATCCGCCCATTGTCAGCGTGCGCGTGCGCTTGCCCGGCGCGAGCCCCGACGAAATGACCAGCCAGGTCATCCTGCCCATCGAAGAGCAACTCAGCAGCGTCAGCGGTCTCGACGAATTGGAAATCATGATCATGGACGGCAACGCGCGCATCACCTGCCGCTTCGTGCTCGACCGCAAGATGGAAGACGCCGCCCAGGACGTGCGCGAAAAGATGGCGCTGGCGCTGGGCAAGCTGCCGCCCGCCGTCGAGCCGCCCATCATTACCAAGGCCGATCCCGAATCAGACCCGATCATCACGCTGGTCGTGGGCGGCCCGCGCGGCTTGCGCGAACTCACCGAAATCGCCGACAAGCAAATCAAACGCACGCTGCAAACCGTGGACGGCGTCGCCGCCATTGACATCGCCGGCGGCCGCAACCGCGAAATTCAAATCCTGCTCGACGCCGAAAAACTCAACAGCCATCGCCTCAGCGTCAACCAGGTCGCCCGCGCGCTGCAAAACGAAAACATCGAAGCGCCCGGCGGCAGGCTTTATCAGGGCAACGAAGAACTGGCCGTGCGCACGATGGGCCGCTTCGATGTGGTGCGCGAATTCAGCGACCTGATCGTTTCGTCGGCCAACGGCGCGCCCATCAAAGTCGCCGATCTCGGCCACGTCGAAGACACCTTCAAAGAACCGCGCAGCTTTGCCCGGCTCGATGGCAAACCGGCAATCACGCTGCAAATCCGCCGCCAGGCGGGCACCAACACCGTCAAGGTCGTGGACGCCGTGCGCGCCAAACTCGACAAGCTGCGCCCGGCCCTGCCCAACGACTTGACGCTGGATGTCATCAGCGACCAATCGCAATTCATCCGCGCTTCGATTGCCGCGTTGCAGGAACATTTGTTGTTGGGCAGTTTGCTGTCGAGCCTGATTATCCTGCTCTTCATTCGCAACTGGCGCGCGGTGCTGATTTCGTCGCTGGCGATTCCGGCTTCGATCATCGCCACCTTCACGCTGATGCGCATCGCGGGTTTCACGTTGAACAACATGACGCTGCTGGCGCTGACGCTGGCGGTCGGCATCGTGATTGACGATGCGATTGTCGTACTCGAAAACATCTTCCGCCATCTCGAAGAGTTGCACCGTTCGCCTATGCAGGCAGCGATTGAGGGCACTAAGGAAGTCGCGCTGGCCGTGACCGCGACGACGTTGTCATTGGTCGTGATCTTTGTGCCGATCGCGTTTATGACCGGCTACGCGCAACGTTATTTGAGTTCCTTCGGCTGGACGATGACCTGCGCGATTATGGTGTCATTGCTGGTCTCGTTCACGTTGACGCCGATGCTGGCCGCGCGCTTTTTGCGGCGCGACGCGAGCGATGTGAAGCTCTCGAAACAGACGGCCTTCTTCACCTGGTTCGAGCATCGTTACGAACGCATGCTGAATTGGTCGCTCGATCATCCCTGGGTGATCGTCACGTTGAGCGTGCTGGTTTTCGCCACGACCTTCCCGCTCAATCGCATGGTCGGACGCGATTTCATCCCCAACGACGATCAGGGCGAATTCACCATGCACGTTGACCTGCCCGAAGGCCTGTCGTTGCAGGGCCTGACCAAATTCGTGGACGAGATCGAACCGAAGCTGATGAAGCTGCCCGAACTCGATCACTTGTTGACGCAATCGAGCGAGCGGCTCAACCATGTGCATTTCACGCCCAACCTGATTGATCTCGACAAACGCACCATCAGCAGTCAGGAAGCGGGCGCGGCGGCGCGCAAGATTTTCGAGAGTGTCCCGCAAGCGCGCCAAAAGATCGGTTATCCCTCGGCGTTGGGCGGCGGCGAGGCGATTGGCTTCCCGA
Source organism: Acidobacteriota bacterium (assembly GCA_043740245.1). GTDB lineage: Bacteria > Acidobacteriota > Blastocatellia > RBC074 > RBC074 > JACPYM01. The sequence goes on from JAYUCP010000493.1 coordinate 3,226, forward strand.
TTCAAGTGCAATTGCTCGGCCCCGAACTCGGGCCACTCGGCGAATTCGCGCGCAAGGCCGGTGATGAAATCCGCGCGCTGCCCGGCATCATCAGCGCCGAACCGTCGTTCTTTTTCGCCAGCCCGGAATTGCGCGTCACCCTGGACCGCGCGCGCGCCGCCGAACTGGGCGTGCGCGCCACCGACATCGCCAGCGCCGTGCGCCTGCTGATGAGCGGCGAAGACGAGATCACCACCTACCGCGAAGCTGGCGAGCAATATCCGGTCAAGATCATGCTTGAAGAAAAACAACGCAGCGACCGCGAAATCCTGGCGCGGCTGATGGTGCCGTCGAGCAAGCTCGAACAAGTGCGCATTGACAATGTCGCCGCCATCACGCGCGGCCTCGGCCCTTCGCGCCTGGGCCGTTACAACCGCCAATTCAACATCCCGGTTTACGTCGCCAACAGCCCCGGCAAACCGCTGAGCGAAGCCGTCAAGGACATCACCGAGGTCATGCAAAAACTCAACCTGCCGCCCGGTTACCGCTACTTTTTCGGCGGCAACGTCAAGGCGCTGGACGAAACGACGAGCAACCTGATTATGGCCTTCCTGCTCGCCATCGTGTTTATGTACATGGTGCTGGCCGCGCAATTCGAGAGCTTCACGCATCCCTTCATCATCCTGCTGGCGCTGCCGCTGAGCGTGCCGTTCGCGCTGCTCTCGCTCTATCTGACCGGGCGCACGCTGAATCTGTGGAGCACGCTCGGCGTCTTGCTGTTGCTGGGCATCGTCAAAAAGAACGCGATTTTGCAGGTGGATTACACCAACCGTTTGCGCGCCGAAGGGCTGGCGGTGCGCGACGCCATCTTGCAAGCCGACCGCGCGCGCTTGCGTCCGATTCTGATGACGACCTTTGCGATCATCGCGGGTTTGATTCCGACGGCCTTCGGACGCGGCGCGGGCAGCGCGCAACGCTCCGCCATCGCCGTCACGATCATCGGCGGACAATTATTCTGTCTGCTGCTGACGCTGCTGCTCACGCCGGTCGCGTATGAGTTGCTGGATCGTTGGAGCCCGCGCCTGTTGCGCGTGCGGCAGTGGAGTTGGAAGGCACTGTTCAAAGGCGCGCGCGTGAAACCGAACGGATAAGCTGGATCGGTCGGCAAATGCGTGTACGGGGTAACGCGGAGCGCCGGTACGGTACCGCGCGCGTGAGCAAGCGGCGCGTCAAGCTTACGCCACTGGCTGAGCCGCCCAGGCTCCGCTTGCTCACGCGCGCGGTACCGTACCGGCGCACGTTACATTGAAGTTAAATCATGGCACCAGAAAAAATCGCAATCATCGGGGGCACCGGCGATCAAGGGCGCGGCTTGGCGCTGCGCTGGGCCCAGGCCGGATACACCATCATCATCGGTTCACGCGACGCCGCGCGCGCCGCTGCCTCGGCGGAAGAAATGCGCAATGAACTCGGCGGCGCAGTGAACATCAGCGGCGCGGCCAATACCGAAGCCGCCGCGCAAGCCGCCATCGTCGTGCTGGCCGTGCCCTTCGCCGCGCAAACGCCCACGCTCAAAAGCATCGGCGCAAGTTTGCAATCCGGCGCGTTGCTCGTGGATGTCACCGTCCCGCTCGAACCCGCCGTGGGCGGCAAGCCTACGCGCGTGTTGGGCGTGTGGGCGGGTTCCGCCGCCGAACAAGCCGCCGAACTCGCGCCCGCCGGTGTCGAGGTCGTCGCGGCCTTTCACAACGTCGGCGCCGATGCGCTCAGCGATCTGACGCACGCGGTTGAATGCGACATCCTGGTTTGCGGCGACAATAAAGACGCCAAGCTGCGCCTGCGCCCCCTGGTCGAAGCCGTGCCCGGTTGCCGTTACGTTGACGCGGGCGTGCTCGCCAATGCGCGCATCGTCGAAGCCATGACCGCGCTGTTGATCGGCGTGAATATCCGCTACAAAGCGCACACCGGCATTCGCGTGACCGGACTCCCAAACGCCTGACATAGCCATGCCGCAGCAGTCGCGCTGACTTACTACGATCACTGGTAGTAGTTCCCGCCCACCCGTATAGTTTGTGACTTCGGAAGCCCGAGCAATTATCTATCGCGCCAATCCGGACCGATCGGCCGCTGGACTGGAACTGAGGGCACGAACTGCTTCAAAAACGACGAGGTGATTAACATGACAACCAAGAATCTATTCCGCTTGCCACTGCTGCTGCTGGCGTTCGTTGCTCTCATTGCGGCATCAGTCGCCGCGCAATCTCCCAACACGGCGGGGCTAATCGTCGTCGTGACAGATCAAAACGGCGCGATCATCAAAGACGCCAAAGTGGCGGTCGAGAACAGCGCGACCGGCGCGGTGCGCGAGGCCGTTTCAGGCAGCGATGGCAGCGTCACCATGCCGGCGCTGTCGTTGACGGGGACGTACACGGTCACCGTATCCAAGCAGGGCTTCAGCAATCAGGAACTCAAGGAAGTCACGCTGCGCGCGGGTGAGACCGCGACCCTGAAAGTGAAGCTGCTCGTCGGCTCCACGACGGCGGAGATCGCCATCTTCGGCACCACCGATGGCGTGCGCGCCGATGCTCAGATCGGCCGCCGCCTAGACAGCAAGCTGATTGACGAGACGCCGATCCTGGGCCGCAAGGTGACGACGTTGCCGTTGCTGAACTCGGCTTTCCGTCAAGGCAAAGGCACGGGCGATCTTTTCGTCAACGCGACGTATTTCATCACCGGCGTGGGTTCGCGCCGTGCGACGACGTTCACGCTGGACGGCGCGAACAACGATGAAGGCTGGGGCCGCCAGACGGCCATCGCCACTGTGCCGCTGGGCGCGGTGCAGGAAATCACGGTGCTCTCGAATGCGTTCTCTCCCGAATTCGGCTGGACGTCCGGCCCCGCGCTGAACATCGTCACCAAGTCGGGCACGAACAGCCTGCACGGCGAAGGGCTGTACTTGTTCCGTCCCGGCGGCTGGCAGGCGGATACCTTCTCGACCAAGGGCTTTTGCCCAGCGTCCGTGCCGAGTTGCGTTGTGCCGACTACGCTCACCGCGATCAATCCGGTGGATATTCCCGATGCGCTGAAACAAGGCTCCGGCTCGTTTGGCGGGCCGCTCGTCAAGGGCAAGACCTTCTTCTTCGCCACGGCTGATTACACGCGGCAGGATCGCACGACCTTTCTTTCGAGCGCGCTGCCCGCCTTCCTGTTGCCGTCGGATGGGCATCTCGATTTCACGGGCCACTACCGCCAGTTCCTGTTCAACGGGCGCGTGGATCACAAGCTCACCTCGAATCAAACGTTGACGGGCCGCTTCAACATTGATCGTTTTTACGACGACAATCCGCAGGACGCGGTGGGCGGCACCAACGCGCCCAGCGTCGCCCGCCGTTACTCGCGCCGTTCGTGGACGACGCAACTCAATCACACGACGGTCATCAACGCCGACCTGCTCAACGAGGCGCGCTTTGCTTATTTGAACGGCGACCCCGTCACGCTTTGGGAAGCGAAGACTCTTTCAACCGCTTACACGCGCGCCGGCAATGTGCCGTTCACCATCGGCCAGTCGCGCTCCTCCAACATCTACAGCCGTCAGGCGCAATTCTCTGACACGCTCTCGTGGTCGCTGGGCAAACACTATCTGCGCTTCGGTGGCAGTGTGACCCGGCACACCGCCGGTGGCACGGGCAGCGAACCGGGTACGGCGATTCTCGGCACGTTCACGTTCCTGAACACGACGACCGCGCCCTTCGATCAATTGACGCTGGCCAACGTTCAGAATTACACGCAGCCGATCAACTTCGGCATCGGCAGCTACGAGTTGCCGCAGTGGCTCTATGTCGGTTTCGTGCAAGACAGTTTGCACTTGCACCGCGATCTCACGGTGGATTTGGGGTTGCGTTATGACCGGCAGACGTTGACCGATGCGAAGAAAAACTTCGCGCCGCGCGTCGGCTTCGGCTGGCATCCGTGGGGCAATGCGCGCACCTCGATTCGCGGCGGCTACGGCATGTACTACACGCAGATTCGCACCAATGCGCTCGCCGGTTATCTGGTGAACGGGCTGGACGGCTTGACGACTTACACCGCGACGCCCGGACAACTCGGCTTCCCGACTTGTTTGACCGGCTCGTGCCTGCCGCTCTCATTCGACCCGAAAACATTGCTGCCCGCGCAACTGCCCGCGCGCGACATCACGATTCGGGCGGGCCAGCGGGCTTTCTACCAGTCGCAGTTCACGAAGTACGGGCTGGACTTTACGAAGCTGCCGAACTACCCCGATAACTTTGTGAATCCGCGCAGCCAGGTGATCTCTATCGGCGCGGAGCGCGAGGTTGTCAGAGGCTTGTTTGTCGGCGGCGATTACGTGCACCAGCACCTGAACAACATTGACCGCTCGGTGGATTTGAATGCGCCCGCGCCCTTCGAGCGCACGGCCTTCGGACAAGTGAGAACTGTGGCGGCGGCGAACGCGACGCGTTCCATCCTGCCGGTCAATGGCGGTGTGCGCCAGGTCAGCGTGCTGACGAACCTGGGCATCGCCGATTACAACGGCTTGCAAACGCAGGTCACCTATCGCGGCAACTCGAAGATATACGCCTCGCTCAGCTACACGCTGTCGAAAGCGACCAACACCAGCGAACCGGACGGCAACGGCATTGGCGCAGACCAGGGCAACATCGCGCGGCTGGGCGAGGTCGAACGCGGCCCCAGCGTGGTGGATCAGCGGCATCGCGCGGTCTTCACCTTCAGCTATCAGTTGCCTTACAACTTCACCGCCGGCACGCTGACCCAACTCGCGTCGGCGCGTCCGTTCAACAGCACGACCGGCGTTGACAACAACGGCGACGGCGCGAACAACGACCGCCCCATCGTGGACGGCAAGCTGCTCAACAAGTCGGCCTTTCGCGGCACGATGACCGAAGACGTTTCGCTCTTTGTCGAGCATCGCCTCAAGCTGAAAGAGCGCGCGACGCTGCTGCTGCGGTTGGAAGGCTTCAACCTTTTCAATCACGGCAACTACCTCGGACGCGGGCAGACGATCTATGGCGACGCCGCGACACCGAGCACCACGTTCGGCCAGTTGGTGGCTGCCGGCACGGCGACGAACGCGCTGCCGGCCTTTGCCAACGTTGACCCGCCGCGCATGTTTCAGTTGCAAGTGCGGTTTATTTTTTAAGAAGGATGGATACGCGGATGACGCGGATGCGGCGGATTTGCGCGGGTTATCTTTCTGATTTGATCCGCGTTGATCCGCCGCATCCGCGTCATCCGCGTACCTGTTCGCTTGGCTTGTAATCGCTGAATGAATCTGCTCAACGTCAACGGCATCACCAAACGCTACGGCCCGCGCCCCGTGCTGCAAGACGTGAGTTTCAACGTGCGGCCCGGCGAAGTGTTGGGCTTGATCGGCCCGAACGGCGCGGGCAAGACGACGCTCTTTGAATGCCTGGCCGGACTGCTGGAAGCGGACGCGGGCGAGGTCGTGTTTGAAACGCGGCCACTGACGCCCGACCAACGCAAAGAGGCGCTCTTTTACATGCCCGACGGCATCGCGCCCTGGGCCGCGCAAACCGTCAGTTGGGCGCTCGGCTTTTTCGCCGAATTGTTCAAGGCTTCATTCAAACCAAATGAATTGCTGCAAGCCTTGCAACTCACCACGCTGGCGCGCGCGCGCATCGGCACGCTGTCAAAAGGCGAACGCAAACGCACGCTGCTGGCGTTGGGCCTGCTGACGCCGCAGCCGCTGTTGATGCTGGACGAGCCCTTCGACGGCCTGGATTTGCGGCAGACGCGCGAAGTGATGACGTTGCTGCGCGAACACGCCACGCGGGGCAAAGCCCTGCTGCTCTCGATTCATCAATTGGTGGACGCGGCGCGCGTGTGCGACCGCGTGGTGCTGCTGAGCGCCGGGCGTTGCGTAGGCAGCGGCACGCTCGACGAATTGCGCGCACTGGCCGCCTTGCCGGACGGCAGTTTGGAGGAGGTCTTTCTTGCGCTCACCTAGCTTCCTCTCACTGCTTGGGCCGCTGCTGGCAAAAGAGTGGCGCGAGTTGCTGGCCGCGCGTTCATACTGGCTGCTGTTGCTGGCGATTGGGCCGCTCATCGGCAACGACTTCATCAACGCGGTGAACCTTTACGCCGAAGCCAGCGGCATCGGCGGCGGAACGGCTGCTTTATCCGAAGGGCTGACACCGCTGGATGGGTTGCTGGTGCCGACCTGGGGCGCTTACGACCTGGCTGTGACCTTGCTGTTGCCTTTCGTGGCGATTCGCTTGCTGGCGGCGGAAAAAGAAAGCGGCGCGCTGAAACTGGCGCTGCAATTCCCGGCCAGTCGCGCGTTGCAAATGGCGGCCAAGGTGCTGGCGTTGCTCGGTGGTTGGGCGGTCGCCTGGCTGGCGGGCTGCATCGCGTTGCTGTTGTGGCGCTGGTATGGCGGGCACGTGTATTGGCCGGAAGCCTTGAATTTATTGCTCGGTCATTGGCTGCGGATGCTGCTGGGCGCGGGCGTGGCATTGGCGGCGGCGGCGTTGGCCGAGAGCGCGGCGAGCGCGGCGATTGTCACGTTGAGTTTTACGCTGGGTACTTGGGCGCTCGATTTCATCGCCACCGCGCGCGGCGGCTGGCTGGCCGAGATTGCGGTTTACACGCCCACATCGGCGTTGCGTTTCTTTGAACAGGGGCTGTTGCGGCTGAGCACTGCGCTGGCCTTGCTCGTGCTTGCCGCCGCGGGTTGCGCGCTCGCGGGCTTGTGGCTGCACACCGGACGCAGCTTGCGCGCGCGGCTGCTCGGTTCGTGCGCCGTGCTGGCGGCGGCTGTCCTCTTGCTCTTTGCCGCCGCGCGTACGCGCGCCAGTTGGGATATGAGCGAGAACCGGCGCAATTCCTTCGCGCGCGCCGATGAACTGGCCTTGCGGCAAATCAACGCGCCCATACGCATCACGATCAACCTAGCCGCCGAGGACCCGCGCCTGATGGATTACGAGCGCGGCGTGCTGCACAAACTGCAACGCGTGTTGCCGCAGGTCGAAACCGTTTACGCCGCGCGCAGCCGCACCGGGTTGTTTGAAGGCGCGGCGGAAAACTACGGCGAAATCTGGTATGAGCTTGAGGGGCGCAAGGTGATGAACCGCTCGACGACCGTGCCCATCGTGCTCGAACAGCTTTACCAACTGGCGCAACGCACGCCGCCGGTTGCGCCAGCGGCAGGGGCGGATGAGCCGGTCTTTCCAGGCTATCCGCTGGCCGTGCGGCCGCGTTGGGCGAATTGGATTTTTTATGGACTGTGGCCGTCCGCTGTGCTGTTGCTGTGGTGGCTGACGCGCCGCAACTGAGGCTAACACCGATGCGGTACCGGGAGCGGTAGCGACCGGGTGCTTCCGATTTGTGCACACTCGAAAGCACCCGGTCGCTACCGCTCCCGGTACCGCACCAAACCGCACCGAAGTTTTAGCGAGGAAAAACAATGAAACGAACGCTTGCAATTCTCTTTAGCGCCGCGCTGTTCATCCTGCCCGTCTGCGCTCAGAAGGCCGCGAAGCCCATCAAAGTTGACGTCAGCAAAGAAAAGGCTGGCGCGCCTTCGGCCAAGTTTCTGGCCGTCGTCGGCAACTGGGGCATCGTGGATGATGGCGGCAAACACGTCATCGCCGCCGATGGGCGCGAATGGTTACGCGGCAATCCGGCGCGCGGCCTGGCCGAAAATGCGCGCAAGATTTACGGCGCCAAACACGAAGACTTCGTGGACAACGTCAAAGCCTTCGCCTATTTTCCTTACGCGGTCGCCAAGGATGTGGCCGATTTTCAGAACGGCGAGATCAGCATGAAATTCAAAATGGTTTCCGGCCAGTTGGACAAATGCGCGGGCATCCTCTTCAATCTGAAAACCAACGGCGATTATCTGACCGTGCGCTTCAACGGCAAGGAAGACAATCTGGTGCTCTGGACGTTCAACAAAGGCGTGCGCAAGTTCGTCAAGCGGGGCAGCGAGAATATGCCGCTCGAATTGGGCAAGTGGTACGACATGAAAATCGCCGTCCACGGCACGCAACTCGAAGGCTGGTTGAACGGCATGAAGCTGCTCGATTACACACTGGCCGAACCGGTGTCGGGCAAGATCGGTTTGTGGTCGAAGACCGATAGCCTGAGTTACTTTGATGAATACACTGTGACGCCGCTGGCGAAGTGAGGCGCGCCGGAAGCTGGCCGCACTAACCAGTTGAATCAACCACGGGGAGCACGGGGAGTCACAGGGAAAAACAAGATCAGTTTGTCCCCCGTGCTCCCCCGTGCTCCCCGTGGTTCGTATTCCTGAATGCGCAAACCGATACCGCTATAACTGTCAACGATCAAACTTCAACTGAATATCGCATGTTTGTAACTCATCTCGAATGCTCGAAGACGGGCAAAACTTACGCACCCAATCAACTCTACAACCTTTCTGAGGCAGGCAAACCATTGCTGGTGCGCTACGACCTGCAAAAGGCCGCGCAAACGCTGACCAAGGCGAGTTTGAAAGAGCGCGTCGCTTCGCTCTGGCGTTACCGCGAAGTGCTGCCCGTCGTGCGTGACGAAAACATCGTCGCGCTGGGCGAAGGCTGGACGCCGCTGTTGCACGCGCGGCGCTTGGGCGCACAGTTCGGCTTGCCGCAACTGTGGATCAAAGACGAATCACCCAATCCGACCGGCTCGTTCAAAGCGCGCGGCCAGGCCGTCGCCATCTCGATGGCGAAAGAATTGGGCGTCAAGAAAGTTGCCGTGCCCACCGCAGGCAATGCGGGCGGCGCAATGGCGGCCTATGCGGCGGCGGCGGGCTTGGAAGCTTATGTCTTCATGCCGCGCGATACGCCGGCGGCCAATCAGATCGAATGCGTGCAATACGGCGCGCACGTGACGTTGATTGACGGCTTGATTACTGATTGCGGGGCCGAGATCGCGCGCCGCAAAGAGGCCGAAGGCTGGTTCGATGTCTCGACGTTGAAAGAGCCATATCGCATCGAAGGCAAAAAAACGATGGGCTACGAATTGGCTGAGCAATTCGATTGGGAACTGCCCGACGTGCTTCTCTATCCGACCGGCGGCGGCACCGGCCTGGTCGGGATGTGGAAGGCCTTTGACGAGATGGAGCAGATGGGCTGGATTGGCAGCCAACGTCCGCGCATGTTTTCAATCCAGGCGGCGGGCTGTGCGCCCATTGTGCGCGCGTATCAGAACGGTTGGGACGAAGCGCCCGAATTCGAGCATGCGCACACGGCGGCGTCGGGGTTGCGCGTGCCGCGCGCCATCGGCGATTTCATCATGCTCGACATCTTGCGCCGGAGCGGCGGCGGCGCGGTCGCGGTGACCGATGAAGAGATGATTGCCGACACGCGCGTCGTCGGCGCGGCCGAAGGGCTGTTCTGCGCTCCCGAAGGCGCGGCTTGTTTTTCCGGCTTGAAAAAATTGTTGGCTGACGGGTTGGTCAGGCCTGCTGAACGCATCGTGCTGTTCAACACGGGCACTGGTGTGAAATACCTCGAAGCATACGGCCTGAAGACCGTGCACTAGCGCGGTTGTAACTACTCACTCCCTGGGAGCGCGGTGCTTCCAGCCTGCGGGCCTTGGCTGGAAGACGCTCTTGAGGAACCAAGGAGTACGCCGCCATAGCCCGCAGCCTGGAAGGACTGCGCTCCCAGGGCAGTTACGCGCGGTTTTCACTCAACTCGATTCGTCTGTCACTATGGCTGGTTCCTGCGTGGCAGGATTTGTGTGGTGCGGCAGGTACAAGGTGAAGGTCGAGCCGCCGCCGCTGGTTGAGTCCACTTCGACGCGGCCGCCGTGGGCGCGCACGATGCGGCGCACGGCGGGCAGGCCCAGGCCGGTGCCGTGCGGATTGGTGGTGAAAAACGGATTGAAGATGCGTTGCAAATTTTCGGGCGGGATGCCGCAGCCGTCATCGGTCACGCTGATGCGGGCAGCCGGCGCGGCGGGGTCGTTGCATTCGTCAGGACTGACCGTCACGACGATTTGACCCGGCCCCTCGATCGCGTCAATGGCATTCAAAACCAGATTGAGCACGGCGTCTTCGATTTGATGTTCGTCAATGGAAAGTAACAAAGGTTTGGCCGGCGGATTGAACTCAACCCGAATGCGCCCATGTGTCGCCGAGGCCGCAATCGCCTGGCCCAAGCCGACGGCGCGTTGCACGGGGTATCCGCCAGATTCGCCGGTTGAAAGTTGAAGGTGCGCGGGCGGGCGCGGCTGAGCAGCAATTGGATCGCGCCATCAATGCGATTGACTTCGTGGCGGACGTTTTCGAGCACCGCGCGTTCGGGGTCTTCGGGCACGCGGCGTTGAATGAGGATGTCCACCGCGCCCTGAATCCCGGCCAGCGGATTTTTGATCTCGTGCGCCAAGCCAGCCACCAACTCGCCCAAACGCGCGATCTGTTCAAGGCGCGATTGCTCGCGTTCGCGCAACGCCACATCGGTCACATCGCGCACCACCATCACAAAGGCAATCACTTGGCCCGCGACAGCGCGCACCGGCGAAACACGCGCGCGCAAACGTTGCCCCGGATTGCAGCCCTTGATCTCTTCAGTAGCCGCCGCGCCGCTCAGCAGGCTGGCCAGGCGCGCACAGTGTTTGGCCGGTTGGTGATGGTCATCCGCGCAACCGGACACCGTATCGCAGGTTTGGCCGAGCAATTCACCCGGCGCCGTCCCCATCATCTCGGCAAAGGCGCGATTGGCCAGCACGATGCGCGCGTCGGGTGTTTGCACACAAATGCCATCCTCCATCGCCTCGAACAAGGCTTCCCATTGCGGCAGCCATTCCGGCACGCCCGCCTGCGGTAACATCGGCAATGGGGTTGAGTGATCCATGTGAGCAACGTAAATGAAGCCTGTGCGTAAAAGAAATGCCTGCAAAGTAGCGGAAATAGGTACGCGGATGACGCGGATGCAGCGGATCAGCGCGGATCAACCCGAAAAAGAATCTGCGGAAACCCGCTGCATCCGCGCCACCCGCGTAGCTATTCGCTTGTCGAATTACACACACCCTTCAATGTAAATGGGCCTGAAAGCTACTGCTGGTTGAGCCGGAATTTAGGCCCGGTTCACCAAGCCTGATGACAAGCAGCGTGGGGCGCTGGTGGTTAGGCAGTTGTGCTGGCGCTTGCCGCGGCTTGCGCAGCGCCGCTTTCGAGTTTCTTCAAACGGTAGCGCAATTGGTCGCGCGAAATGCGCAGCAACTCAGCCGCGCGCGTTTGATTGCCGCCGCTGCGTTTCAAGGCCTGCTCGACCAGCGACATCTCGACGGCTTCCAGTTCGACGCCGTCGGCGGGCAGCGGGAAACAGTCGGCCAGTGTTTTCGGTGGCGGCGGCGGCGGTTCAATCGGCACAGCGGGATTGGCCGGTATCACGGGGATTGCCACGTGCGCCACACTTGCCGCGGCCGGCGCATGGGTCAGCGCGCTGGCTGAATGGGTGGCAATTTCAACGGCGGGCACGGTTGCCGGGACGGTGGCGGCCAGCGCCAATGGCTTTGCGGGCGCGGCCAGCGCGCCTTCTTCCGCCAAACCGCGCGGCAGCCAATTGGCGGTGATGTAATCCTGATCTTCGAGAATCATCACGCGTTCGATGACGTTGCGTAACTCGCGCACATTGCCCGGCCAGGGATAACGGCGGAACTGTTCCGCCACATCCGGCGCCAGCCCGCGCATCTGTTTGCGCAGCTTTTGATTGAATTGTTTGAGGTAAAAATCAGCCAGCGCCAACACGTCATCGCCGCGTTCGCGCAGCGGCGGCAGGTCAATCTGAATCACAGACAAGCGGTAATAAAGATCGAGCCGGAAGCGCCCGGCTTCGCTCTCGGCGCGCAGGTCGCGGTTGGAAGCGGCGATCATACGCACGTGCAGCGGCAAGTCTTTCAATCCACCGACGCGGCGGAACGCGCCCTCTTCCAGCACGCGCAGCAGCTTGGCTTGCAGGCCCAATTCGAGTTCGCCGATTTCATCCAGAAAGATCGTGCCGCCCTCGGCCTGTTCAAACAGCCCTTCCTTGCGGCCTTTGGCGTCGGTGAAGGCCCCTTTTTCATAGCCGAACAATTCGCTTTCGAGCAGCGTGGCCGGGATCGCCGCGCAATTGATCGCCACGAAGGGATAGTCGGCGCGCGGCGAAGCGAAATGCGTCGCCTTGGCGACGAGGTCTTTGCCGGTGCCGCTTTCGCCCTGCAACAAGACGGAGGAGGCTTCGCTTTCGGCGACGCGGCGCGCCAGGGCGAGCATGCGTTGCATGGCAGGCGATTGACCGATGATCTGCTCGAAATTGAATTCGCTCTTCTGTTCGCGGCGCATGCGCGTGACTTCGCGGCGCAATTTGCTGGCTTCCAGACCGTTGCGAATGGTGACTTGCAGTTCGCTCAGATTGATCGGCTTGCCGATGAAATCATAAGCGCCGCCACGCATCGCGGCGATGGTGTCTTCGACCAGCACATTGGCCGTAATCATAATCACCACGGCATTGGGCTGGCGCGCCTTTAACTCGCGCAACACATCCAGCCCCGACCCATCCGGCAAATTGATGTCGAGCAAGACCGCCACCGGGCGATCCGCCTCGAACGAAGAGAGCGCGCCAGCGACTGTGCCAGCTTCAAGTGTTTCATAACCCCAACTGCGCAACGCCTCATTCAGCGTCCAGCGAATCAAAGGTTCATCATCAACCACAAGAATTTTTTCTTTCGCCATAAACGGCCTGCCTTTTCTGCTTTTTCTCAAAGCTGCAATTGCTCTGCCGCATTTGAACTGCGTAACTCTACCCAGCCTGGTTGGAATTTTGCCCTGGTTGAGGAATGTTCACCACGTCGCTGCGGAAAATATCGCAAGCGCTAAAGCACAAACCGCCGAATCCGCTCATCCGTCGAATCCCAGAACAGTTCATCCTCGCCATTGAAAATAATCTTGCCTTCATTCAGCAAAATGATGCGCGTGTTGGTCAGGCAATAATCGTCGGCTTCGGCGTGCAAGACGGGTTCGGCGTTCGGCTGCGTTTCGTAATAGTGCGAGCACAGGTAACGCACTTCATCTAGGTTTTGCGTGACATAAAGCGAACTGACGCTGACGACATCACGTTGGCGAATGACTTCGCGCATGATGCGGCGGCTGATGATCGGATCGAGGCCGGAACAGGGCGAGTCATAAAACATAATCGGCGGGGCACCGGCGAGCGCCCTGGCCAGCGCGGCCCGCCTGCTCATGCCGCCCGACAATTCTTCCGGCTGCAAATCATACGCGTCATCCAGGCCGACGATGTGCAAGACGCGGCGCACTTCGGCTTCGACCTCGTCCGGGTTTAATCCCAACAGCGGCAGGCGGTACGCGACGTTTTCGGCGACGGACATGTCGAACAAGGCATCGGTCTGCAACACCACGCCCGCAGTCTGCCGCAATTGCAATAACTCTTCCTCTGGCAAGGCGGAGATTTCGATGCCGTTGAGCAAAACCTGCCCGGCGTCAGGTTTCAACAAGCCGATGGCCAGGCGGATGAGCGTGGATTTGCCGCAATTGGACGGGCCCAGCACGACGCGCATCTGGCCGCGCGGGACGGCGAAACTGATCCCGTCCAAGAGCGGCTTGCCATCGAACGCAATAGCAACCTGGCGAAATTCGAGCGCCGGTGTGAATGTATTGGTCATCGTGTTTCTTCTTTGGAGCGGCCTGCCAGCCGTGTGATGAGCGCGCCGGCCAATGCGCCCAGGCCAAAGCCGAGGCCCAGCGTGACGGCCAGCGCGCCCCACGGGTTTTGTTTGACGCGATAAGCCGTGTCGTCCACCAAATCTTCGGCGGCATAGCGCGTGCGTTTGAGGGCGCGTTTGGCTTCGAGCATGCCGTCTTCCCAGCCGTGCTCGAGTTTGTGCGAGATGTTTTGTTTCAGGCGCTCAGCCTCGACGCCCAATTCAATGGCCTTGCCGCCGGTTTTCAAAGTCTTTTTGAGCAATTCGGTTTGCATATTGATTCTCCTGGCGGTTGCCAAACGCGCAAGCCTGGGCGGGATTGCCGTCGGGGGCATTCGGGAAACCGCTGATACAAACAACTGGTGAGCAAGCGCGATGCCAGCGAGTAATTTCAAGCTTGCCGCGAACGTCGTGGAAAAACACGCGCCGCCTTGCGGATTCGCGCGCGCTTATGCAGGATGCAGCCGTTCAAATTACAGGTCGGCAGCGCATTTGCCGCCGCCAAGATGCTGCTTGCTTGCCAGCACTGCTGTCAACGCGGGCGAGAAAAAAGATGACGAATTCAGAGCCACATCACGCGCCATCACCCAAGATCGAATTCCGCGACGTAGCGCTGGCCTTTGGCCGCAAAGTCGTACTGGACGGCGTCAGTTTCAAAGTGCTGCCCGGCGAAATGAAAGTCGTGCTCGGCCAATCCGGTTCGGGCAAATCCACGATCCTGCGGCTGGTGCTCGGCCTGTTGAAACCGGATGGCGGGCAAATCTTTATCAACGGAACCGAAATTTCGCAGTTGGCCGACGAAGAACTCAATCAAGTGCGGAAAAAGATGAGCATCGTGTTTCAGGAAGGCGCGCTGTTTGACAGCTTGAGCGTTTACGAAAACATCGCCTACCGCCCGCGCGAATTGGGTTGGGCAGAGGAAGAGATTGACGCGCGCGTGCAACGTGTGCTCGCCTTCGCCAAACTGACCGAGGTTGCCGATTTGTTGCCGGATGCGCTGTCAGGCGGGACGCGGCGCATGGTGGCGATTTGCCGCGCGATCGTGGATCAACCCGAAATCATCTTGTTCGATGAACCGACCGTCGGCCTTGACCCGCCGACCGCGCACAAACTTTGCGAAGCGGCGATTCGCTTGCGCGATCTGGATGAAGTGACCTCGATGTTCGTTACGCACAAGCTGGCTGATGTGCGTTACCTGTCCTCGAATTATGCGGTCAAAACGGCGGATGACGGCGCCGAGTTGCGGCCTGAAAATGAAACGCTCTGTTTGATCAATACGAAGTTCCTGGTCTTGCACGATGGGAAGGCCGTTTTTGACGGCACCGATGAAGCCTTGTGGTCGTCGGAAGATCCGTTCCTGCGCGAGTTCACGACGCGCGATGAGTAAAGCGACACTGTGTTAGTTACCCAGCATTCGATTAGAGAGAGATTGTTACGTTATGGCGAAGTCGAAACCGAAAAAGGTGGAAACACAAGCGGATGTTACCCGAGCGGCCGAATCCAAAGCGCAGCCGCCCGCTGAGCGGTGGTTCTTGCTATTTGCTGTCCTTGGCGGCGCGGCCTTTTTTGTTATTTACCTGCTACGCCTGGATCGTGTGGCCGGCATGTTCATGGATGACGCCTGGTACGCTTTGTTGGCGAAGGCCCTGGCGACCGGGCAAGGCTACACGCTGATTAACTCGCCCACGCCAGGTATCTTGCCGCTTTATCCGCCGGCGTATCCGTTTTTACTCGCCGTGTTTTTCAAGCTTTGGCCGCAATTTCCGAATAACATCTTGTTACTCAAAGCCGTTTCGATTGCCGCGATGTTACTAACCGGGCTGGCGGCTTATTTCTATCTCAACCGTTATCGCCAGTGGCCGCGTGCGACGGCGCTGTTGGCCGCGCTGGTTACGGCGCTCAGTCCCGGTCTGGCTTTTATGGCGACCTCGTCGTTGATGTCGGAATGTGTATTTGCCGCCGCGCAAATGCTGGCGCTGGTGGCGGTCGAGGAATGTGTGCGGCGGCGTGAGGCTGAGCGCTGGTGGCTTTTTGCAACGCTGGCGGGCTTGGCCTGTAGCGCCGCTTTTTTGACGCGCTCGATGGCGATTGGTTTGGTCGCCACGGCGTTGCTTTATTTGGCGAAAGAGAAGCTCTTCAAAACTGCGCTGGTTTTCGGCGTTACCGTGGCCGTGATGTTGGGCGGTTGGACGCTTTACACACAGAGCCGCAAACCGACTGCCGCCCAGCGCGCCGAGGTGAATAATTACATCGTGCGCCCTTACTCCGAACAGTTCTGGGACCGGCTGGCGGGACACGAAAGCGCGGGCCGGATCACGCTGGGCGAATTGCCGGAGCGGCTTTGGAATAACAGCAGCAGTATTTTGCTCAACGACGCCGGCGGCATGTTGTTGCCAGCGCTTTACCCCGCTTTGAATCAGTGGCTGGCCGAACGCGGCGGCGGGTTGCAATGGACGCTTTCATTGCTGGCTTGTGTGTTGGTGCTGGCCGGTTATTTTTTGACGGTTATGGAGGGAGTTACGCTGGCCGAATTGGCTTTGCCGGTTTCGGTGGCGATTGTGTTAGCCTGGCCCTTCCCGCCGTATCGTTTTTTGTTACCCGCGTTGCCGCTCTTGTTACTTTATTTTTTGCAAGGCACGAAACTGTTTTGGTTTTTGCATCGGCGCTTGAGTGGCGAGAAACAAGCCGGCACGCATTGGGGCGCCCTGAATGGGTTTGCCGTGTTATTGCTGTTACTTTGCCTTTTGGGGCATGGCAGTTACCTGGCCCGTAAATTTGCCGCTACCCCGTCCGAGCGGCCACGCTTTTTGCGCGTCTTTGACGAGCAGGCCGCCGTGCTGAAATGGACGGCGGAAAACGTGCCGAAAACCGATGTTATCGTGACCCAAAATCCGGGCTTAGTGTATCTTTACACGGGCAATCACACGACGACTTTTGAGAATCCCGAAACGCATTGGGCCAATTGGAATCAGTTGGGTGTGCGTTATTACGTTCAACTCGCGCCGACGCGCTTGCCCGAACCGAGCGGGCCTGAGCGTCAATACCGCGTGGCGCATCGGGCGGGCGGCGAACTGAACCTGCGGGTACTCGATTTGGGCCAACCCGCTGGCCGTCCGGCTTGGGGCGTAGCGCCGGCCAATATCAAAATGGATGGCCTCATTGGCCGCTAGGCTGCGCGTGGCCCGGGGCTGGCGTGAACCGGGGCTGGCGTGAACCCGGGGCTGGCGTGAAATGAATATTCGTGCGATAAAGCTCTCCGACTCCAGACAATCCGTTTTCGCCAAGAGGGAAGTGTCACTCATGTCCGTTGCGCCTCATTCAATCCAACGCCTGCTGCTCGTCATTGTTTGCGCCCTTTGGTGGAGCGTTGGCTCAAGCCCGTCATTCGGACAAATGCCGTCCGGGCCACGAGACCGAGTTCGGACGTTGCAATTGACCTACCCCAACGGGCTTGTCCTGGATGTGCAAGGCAATCTTTTCATCTCTGACATCGGCGCACATTGCATTTTCAAGCTGGCGCGGCGCGGGCAACTGACTGTAATCGCGGGAACCGGCGCGGCTGGATTCAGCGGCGATGGCGGGCCCGCCAACCGAGCGCAACTGCGCAGCCCGCACGATCTGCTGTTTGATACACAGGGAAATTTACTGATTGCCGATACCGGCAATCAACGCATTCGTAAGATTGACCGGCGCGGCATCATTACGACGCTGGCGGGCGATGGGCGTCCGTTGCAATCCAATTACAACGGTGTGGTGCCGCCGCTCTCGCTCAATAATCCGCAGGGGCTGGCGCTGGCTGTTGACGGCAGTTTGCTGATCGCCGACACCTACAACCACGTGGTGCGGCGTTTGGATCAAGAGGGCAAGCTGACGATCCTGGCTGGTTCTGTGGCGGGTTATGGCGGCGATGGCGGCCCGGCGGACAAGGCGCAATTGAATTTGCCGATGGCGGTGGCGGTGGGCCCCGACGGCAGCGTTTATATCAGCGATGCCGGCAGCAGCCGCATACGGCGCGTGGCGCTTGATGGCCGCATCCAAACCGTTGCCGGGTATGGCCCGGCACAGGATACTTACGGCGCAGGCTTTGCCGGTGATGGCGGGCCGCTCGAAAAGGCGAAGTTTTTTTCGCCGACGGATTTGAAATTCGCTGCCGCCGGGCAATTGTACATTTGCGATAGCGGCAATCAGCGCATTCGCGCCGTGTGGCAAAACGTTGTCGCCACCATCGCTGGCAACGGACGCCTGGGTTTCGCTGGCGACGGCCAGTCCGCGCTGGCGGCAGAATTGAATTCTCCACAAAAGCTCGCCCTCACCAAGGACGGCGGCTTTTTTATTGCTGACCGAGCCAATCAGCGCATCCGCCGTGTTGACGCACACGGCGTGATCCGCACCATTGCGGGGCGCGCGCTGGCCGGGGCAGCAAAGCCGGCCGGACAATTGTTCGAGCCGGCTCCACATAAATAAGGAAGGTGTGCCCACACACTCCTTCAGCAACGCACACCACGGGACCAGGCTTAAATCCACGCGTAAGCACGAGGTACCTGCAGATGATCCTATGTCTATTGAGGCGGAGCGCGCCGCAGCGCCACCCGCAGCCCCCATGGCAGCGGAGTTGTTACACGCATGGTGGCGGGCGGGCGAGACCGAACATGCAGAGCAGTTGCTGACGCGGCTGTTGACAGAACATGCTTTCCCCACAATCAAGGCTGTCATCACCTACCGGCTCCGCAAGGAATTCGCCCAAGTCGGCGAGCGGGAAGACGTTTGCCAGGAAGTCACCCTCCAGCTATTAGCCCGCCTCAAACATCTCAAAGCGACAGGTGAACAACCCCTCCACGGCGATTTTTACAGCTATACAGCGGCCGTCGCGCATCAGGTTTGCTCGCTTTACCGGCGCAAACAATTTCCACAACGGGCGCGGCTGAAAGATCAATTGCGCTACGTCCTGACCAATCAGCGCGGACTCGCTTTGTGGGAAGCGGCGCGCAAACATTGGTTGGGCGGGTTTGCCGCCTGGCGCGAACAGCGCAAGACAGCCGTCTCGGCAAGTCACGTGCTGGACTTACAAGCGGATGCAGAGAAGCTCGACCTGAACGCCGCCAGTCTGGCGCAAATGCCGCTGGCCGAATTACTGGCGGCTCTCTTTAATCACTTGCGCGGGCCGGTCGAATTCACCGCGTTAGTCAATCTGGTGGCGGGCTTGCGTGGAATCAAAGATGCTTCGCCATTTGAGTCAGCGCCGGATGAAGCCTCGCAACAGCGTGCGCAAAGCGACAATCTGGCGGGTCGTATCGAACAACGGGATTACCTGCAACGGCTCTGGCAAGAGATTGTCAAACTGCCGCAGCCGCAGCGGCTGGCGTTGCTGCTGAATCTGCGCGACGCCCATGAACGTGGCCTGGTCGTGCTTTTGGTGGAATTACAAATCACCTCGCTCCATCAGCTTGCCGCAGTGCTGGGCCTGGCGCCGCTTGAGTTTGCCGAACTCTGGCGGGAACTGCCCGTAGACGATGCGCGCCTTGCCACCATGCTGGGGCTGACTCGGCAGCAAGTCATCAATCTGCGCAGTTCCGCGCGCCGTCAATTGGCCAGCCGGATGCGCGCCGCGCCGCGCTGGGCGTGAAGTGATTCAGCATTTGCCAAATCGAAGCCATCAACCTGGGCTGTTGACGCGCACGTCATAGAAGCAAGAGAAAAAATTTCTTGCTGTAAATTTTTCGGTGACAAACGTAGGGGCAGACCTGCGTGTCTGCCCCGGTGGTATTAGACGGAATCGAAGGCCGTAAAAG
>JAYUCP010000494.1:0-3725 GCA_043740245.1 Acidobacteriota bacterium
GTGCCGGTCGTGATGTTGCCGGCATTCAGATTGGTCAGCCCCGCGCCGTTGGCCGTCAGCGCGCCGGTCACGGTCAGCGCGCCTGGCACATTGACCGCATCCTGCCCGGCGCTGCGCCCCAGCGCGATGGTGTTGCTGGCCGCCACCGTCGCGCTCGCGCCCAGCGCCGTGGCAAAGCTGAGATTGTTCGCGCCGGTATTGGCGCCGAAGCCGATGATGGTGTTGTTGCTGCCCGTCGTGTTCCCGAAGCCGGCCCGGTAGCCAAAGAAGGAGTTATTGCCGCCACCCGTGTTTGCCGTACCGGCGTTGTCACCGCTGAACGTGTTATTGCTGCCCGCCGTGTTCGAGCCGCCCGTGCTCGGGCCGAAGAAAGCGTTGCTGCTGCCCGTCGTGTTCGCCGTCCCTGCGCCGGCACCGGCAAACAGATTGTCGGCTCCCGCTTTCGACAAAATGCGGCTGCCGCCGAGGTTGAATTGCGTCGTCGCGTTGACGAGGTTGCCGCTGAGCGTACCGCCCGCCGTCCCGTCGCCGCTGATGTTGAAGTTGCTGCTGGCCTGCTGCGTCGTGTTGTTTTGGACGTAATTGCCGCTGCCCGCCGGCACCGCCGCCGCCGGAATCGCGCCGGTGATGACGCTGCCCGCGACGCTGCCGACCTGCCCGCTGGTCACGCAACCCACGCACGCGGCGGAGAGCGCATCGGCGCTCCCGGCGTTGAGCGAGCGCAGCGCGTAAGGCGTGGAATTCACCGCTTGGCGCGGGGCCAGCAGCGTGAATGTGCCCGTGCTCGCGCCGGGCCGCACGCCGAGTTCCAGAAAACGCGCCGCGCCGGGAAAGGCCGCCACCCCGAAATCGAGTTGCACGGTGAAGACGCCGCTGGTGACGGTCACGTCTTCGCGCGTGAGCAGCGCACCTTGTTGCGCGCCGCCGCTCACGGCGTCAAAGAGCGCAAATTGCAAATCGAAAGTACCATTGGCTGGCTGACCGCCGTCGGTCAGTTTGCCCTGATACGAGAAGCCGGGCGTTTGCGCCTGCGTGCTAAAAACGCAACCGGCCAGCACTAAAAACAGTGCCGCAAGACGAGTGGCGAAGCATTGGTTCAACATATTGGCCTCCTTGAGCGCTATGCAGTGGATGTCAGGTACCCAGTCGCCTGCCGCCTGACGGCCACTGGATTAAGAACATCAACATATGCGCAAAGACCAGCACAAATCTTTAGCTGCGGATGAAATTTTTATGAAAGTTTTGTGAACGCGACTTTTGAACGCGACTGGGGCTTACGGTTTTTCGCTCCCAGGTTTCGGCGGCGGCGCAGGCTGTTTGGCCTGCTCGCGCCGCTCCTTCATCTCCCGCATCATCTCCGGGCGCAGCGCCCATTCGACGCCCTTCTCTTCGGGTTGATCGAAGACCGCCGGATGCAAGTAAGAACCGCGTTCTTTTTCCGGCTTCACCTCTTCGACCGGGATACGGTGCTTTTCGGCAAAGGCGTCCTGGCGAATGCCCGTCACCTGCCACGAGACTTCGACGTTGGGCAAACTGGTGCGAATCTTGAAACGGTTGTTCTTGATCTTCTCCGCGACGATGGCCTGGGCGAATTGGCCGAGCACGGTGAGCTGGTAGCGGAAATCGCGGTTGAGCGCCTCGAACCAGTCGGGCAGGATGACTTCGGCCACGCCCACGGCATCGGTCGTCACATTGCCGTCGTAGATGTTTTTCATGTCGGGCGATTCGACAAAGGAGTGGTAGAGGTACTTGTTAGCGGGGTCGAGCGGGTGATCAATCTTGAACGCGCCGCCGCCTTTGCTGAGCGTGCCGGTGACTTCGACATCCCCTTGGAAATAGCCCGCATTGCCTGCTCCTCCGGCAGGCTCAATGCCCCAGATGCCAAGCCCGCCTGAATTCGCATGGCCCAGCACCCCATGCGCTCCGTTGGTGCCGCGCCCCCAAACGCCGACGTAGCTACCAACGCTTGACTCGGCATAAATGGCGGAAGAGCCGTCAAAGGCGCTGTCATGGACAACGTGCAATAGGCCGCTATCACTCGGCGCGGTTGTGCCTATCCCGACACGTCCGTTGTGGTCAATCCTCATCCTTTCGACTCGGCTGGTGGTGCCATTCTCGGTGGTGTCGAAGGTGAGGCGCGTCCCGTTAGCCATCGCCGTCCAGTTTTCCGAGGCTTCCAGCCCGATGCCCACGCGCGAAACGGTCGCAAAACCCGCGCCCGTGTGCCCGCGTCCGCCGAAGAACATCAGCGTTCGCCCGCTGGTGGTGGCGGCTGGCGCGGCGAGCGTGCCATCGGCCTGCCGTCCGATGAGGGCGTTATTGATCGCGCCGTAACTGGTGGCGAACATATGCACTGACGAATTACTTTCACTCACGATCTCCAGTCTGGCTGTAGGCGTCGTCGTGCCAATGCCAACATTGGAGTTTGTCGCAGCGCTGTTCACTCCGGCGACAGCGCCCAACACCAGGCAATTGCTGCAATCCACTTGTGCCAGCGCCCCCAAAGCTGTCGCATTGTTGAGATTGCCTGCGCCGACTTCCGCTCCCACGCCGAGAATGGTATTGCTGCTGCCCGACGTATTCGCCAGCCCCGCCGCATAACCAAAAAAGCTGTTGTTGTTCCCCGTGCTGGCCCCGCCCGCCGAACGTCCGAAATAGGCGTTGTTGATCCCGCCCACATTCGCCGCGCCCACCTCGCGTCCGAAGAATGAATTGGCAAGTCCCGTCGTGTTGGCGCCGCCCGCGTCCACCCCGGCAAAAACATTGCTCGTCCCCGCTACACTCAGCACCCGATTGCCGCCAATGTTGTATTGCATTGCCGCGTTGACGGTGTTCCCGGCCAGTGTGCCGCCCGCCGTGCCATTGCCGCTGATGTTGAAATTGCTCGTCGTCTGCGGCGTCGTCGTGTTCTGGACGTAATTGCCACTGCCCGTGGGAATGTCTGCCGCCAGCAAGGTGGAACTGGTCCAGGCCGCACCGTTGCTGCGCAAGTAATTGCCCGCCGCGCCTGTGCTGCCCACGCCCGTGCCACCGCGCGACGTGCCCAAAATACCACTGGCGATGTTGGCGGCGTTCAAATTGGTGAGCAGCACGCCGTTGCCGCTCAGGGTACCGCTCGTCACCGTCAAATTGCCGCCAATCGTGCCATTGCCGCTGATATTGAAATTGCTGATGGCCTGTGGCGTCGTCGTGTTCTGCACGTAATTGCCGCTACCCGCCGGAATGCTGGCGAGGGGAATCGCGCCGGTGATCTTGTTGCCGTCTACCGTCACGATTTTGGGGTTCGTGACGCTGCCGTCGGCCAGCTTGGCCGTCGTCACAGCGTTCGCCGCCAATTGCGTCGCGCCTTGCGTGCCGGTCACGTCACCGCTGAGCGCGCCGCTGAAATTCACCGCTGTGGTCGCATTCGTCGCGTTCGTCGCATTGGCCGCAGTGTCGGCATTGGCGGCGCTGAGGCTGCGAATGGCGTAAGGCGTCGCGCCCACGGACTGGCGCGGCGTGAGCACGGTGAAGAGGCCCACGTTCGCGCCGGGCCGCACACCGATTTCGAGCCAGCGCGGCGCGCCGGGAAAGGCCGCCGCGCCGAAATCGAGCGTGACACTGAAGCCGCCATTCGTGACAACGACGTCTTCCAACGTGACGATGGGGCCTTGTTGCGCGCCGCCGATCAGCGCGTCGAAAAGGATGAAGCGCAGATCAAATGCGCCATTGGCGGGCTGGCCGCC
>JAYUCP010000495.1:0-22695 GCA_043740245.1 Acidobacteriota bacterium
CAGGCAGAGGCGCGTTTTGTGCGCTTAGCCGATGAGTTGTCCGAAGCCTTCCCGACGACCGAAGCCGTCAATGACGCTTTGCGCCAGATGCTGCGCGAAAGGCGGATGGCGGCGTAGCAGGCTGGCGGAAGAAACGGCCTACGCGACGTGAAGCCGGTGACGCTGTGGTGACGAATGTTCAGCTAAAGCGATACAAATGCGTACCAACCAATGCAAGACAGAAAGCCCATGTTTCCGCCGTGTTTACAGGGGTTCGGCAAATACCTGCCAACCGCTGCCAACCGCGCCAAACCGCCCCTTTAGCCCTTTCACGGCGGTAACACGGGTTCAAATCCCGTACGCGTTACCTTCATTCCAAAGCACCTACCGGTTCATCGCTGGCAGGTGCTTTTTTCTTGGTAACGCTGTGGTGGCGAAGCGCGGTGAACGCGGCATCCAGCGTGCTGCTGGCTTCACTGAGCCGGTTGCGGTCTGCTGTGTTTCTCGGCGGCCAAATCTCATTGATTCGGAATGGCGGATTGAATCTCGACGCTGTTGCTGGTGAGCGTCGTCGAAAGCGCGCGCTGCAATTCGGCCACAGCTTTGGTGTAATCGGTCAAGGCGCGCAACTCGCGGCCCCGCGCGGCTGAAAGCGCGTTCTGGCGATCCAGCACCAGGAAGTTGGTGCTCTGGCCCGCGTCGAATTTGCGCTGTTCGCTGGCGTATTGCAGTTCGGCGTTGACGCGCGAATTCTTGGCCGCCTCGACGCGCTTCTTCGCCGTCTCGACGGCTTGCAATGAATTGCGGACTTCGACTTCGATCACCTGTTCCAGCTTCTGGCGTTGGACTTCGATCTGGCGGCTCTCGGCCAGCGCGTGGCCCAGGTTGGCCTGCGCCGCGCGATTGCGCAGCGGCAGGTTGATGTTCACGCCGACGCGGAAGGTGCGGAATTCATTCTTGAACAGATTCGCCAGGCTCTGGCCGTAACCGCCGGTCAGAAAATCGGGCACGCCCGAACCGCCAGTGCTGATGGGCAACGGCGGCAGCTTCGGCAGATTGGCGGGCGAGAGCAGGTTCACGCGGTCAACGATGTTGTTGATGTTGCGATAGAGCAACTCGTTCGACGCCTGGAAGAAATTGGTCTCCGTCCGTTCGCTGCCCGCCAGCCCGATGGTGCCGTAGCTGGCGACCAGATCAATTTGCGGCTTGGTCTGGTTGCGGAAAAAGTCCGCGTCAATTTTGTTGATGTCGCCGCGCAATTTGAATTGCTGCATCTCCGGGCGATTCGCGCGCGCCAGTCTGACGGCGTCTTCCAGCGGCAACGCGGCGCTCGAATCCACCTGCGGTGTTTCGACCGGGAGCAGTTCAGCTTGCCATTGTTCGCCGCTGCTGGGTTGCAGCATCAGCGTTTTCAGCGCGTTTTCGGCGCGTTGAATGGCGTCGAGCGCGGCTTCGGCTTCGTCGTTGCGGCGCTCCAATTCGACGCGGGCGGAAATGATGTCGGCGGGCGCGAGGGTGCCGGCTTCGACCAGGCGTTCGTTGTGTTTGAGTTGCGTCCCGGCCAGTTCGACCGATTCACGTTTGATCTCGCGGTCGCGGCGCGCGAAGACCAGATCCCAATAGGCGCGCTGCACCTGCGCGATGATCTCGATGGCGCGCTGGCGGAACTGGCTGTCGGAAAGATCGAGGCGCTTCTTGGCGATCTTGATTTGGCGGCGCGGCGCGTCGGTCAGGCGGTTCTTCCAGAGCGGTTGCGTGAAGCTGAAATTGAGCGAGGTGTTGTAGGTCGGATTGAGCGAGTTGAACAGGTTCTGCGTCGTGTCGCGGCGGTTGTCGAAGCTGCCTTGAAAGACGCCGCCCTGCTCCATCACACGCTGGGTCAGGCCCGTGCTGCTGGAAACGCTGTCCGTGGTCAAGCGCCCGTTCGCGCCGCCCGCCAGGATCGAAGCCACCGGCGCCGTCTGCCGGTTGTAGAACAAGCCCGTGCTGACGATGGGATCATAGACGCCATAACCCGCGCGCACGTCGAACTCATTCATTTGCACGTTGAGCTTTTCGATCTCGATGTCGCGGTTGTTTTCCAGCGCCAGCGTAATCGCTTCGCGCAGCGTCAGGTTTTGGCGCTTGGCGCTGTCAACGCCGACGCGTTGCTCGGATTTCAAATTCGGCATTTGAGATTTGAAATTGGTCTCTTGCGCCAACACGCTGCCGCACGCAACGACAAGCGCCGCGCCCGCCGCCAGCATTTTTGCCTTTTGCCTTTTGCCTTTTGCCTTTTGATTTTTCATAGCTCCCTCCCGATCTTTTGTTCAACAGCTTTGCGGTACACGACCGCCGCCGCCGCTACATCCTCAATCGCCAATCCCAGCGATTTGAAGACCGTGATGTCATTGTTGTTCTGCCGCCCTTTCAAGTTTCCGTTCACGACGTAGCGCAACTCGTGCACGGCCTCCCAATTGAGCAAGCCCTTTTCAATCGGCACGATCAGTTCGCCCGCTTCGAGATGTGCTTGCGCGACCGAATCGGCGCAGATGAACGCCGCGCGTTTGACCGTCTCGTCATCGAATTCGCGCCGCAGCACCGAATTCGCGCCCGCCGCGTTGACGTGCGCGCCGGGTTGCAACCACACGCCGTGCAGCACGGGTTCGCGCGCCGACGTGATCGTGATGACGATGTCGGCCTCGGCGGCGGCTTCGGGTTGCGTGACCGGCGTGATGTCGTCGAGTCGCAATTCAGCTTTCATCTGTTCGCAGAACTGCGCCTGCTTTTCCGGCTTGCGTCCGAAGACCTTGACGCTGCGGATGTCGCGCACCGCGCAGACCGCCGCCAGTTGCGAACTCGCCTGCCAGCCGGTGCCGTAGATGCCGACAGTTTGCGCGTCGGCCCGCGCCAGATATTTCGTCGCCACGCCGCTGGCCGCGCCAGTGCGCATCTGGCCCAGTTTGTCGGCTTCGAGGAAGGCGAGCAGTTGGCCCGTCTTCGCCTCGAACAACTGCACGAAGAAGCGGTAGCCGTTGGGCGTGACGGTGTAGGCCTTCAACCCCAGCAGCCCGTCATAGCCGCCGATATCCGCCACCGCTCCACTCATCACGTTCAACGTGCCACCGCCTGCGCGCACGCGGCGGCGCGACTCGTTACCGGCCTGGCCGGTCGCATACGCTTTGAAGACGACTTCGACGGCGGCGAGCGTCTCGTCCATCGTCAGCAATTGCGTCACGTCTTGTTCGGTAAGATAAAGCGGCATAGTTTTTTATGCGACGGCAAAGCCGGTGTAGGGGCGTTTGTAAGGCGCGTGAAAGGCCAGCACGATGTCTTCTTTCGGCACGCCGCGTTTGATTAGCTCGTTGGCGATGCCCGCTTCGGTTAAATCGTGCTCGATCCAAATTTTGCCCGCCTTGATGCTGACGTGGATGGAGCAGCCGAAGATGTGCTCTTTGTTGTTCAACCAGCCAATCTGGAGCAACTGATAATGATCGCGTTTGCGGTCGAAGAGCAGTTGACTCTCCACCTCACGTTCGGGCGCCGCGGACGCGACCCGGTGATACGCTTCCATGATCGTCTGGATGTGATGGCGATATTGCTTCAACTTATCTTTATCCATTGATTGATTACCTCGCTTTCTGGATCGAAGACCAACAAATTGATTCCATCTTCCGCGACCGCCAGCCGCATGAAGTCAACTTGGAAAACGGTGCGGTAAACGTCCTCTGAGATTGCTAAGTACAGATGTCGCCGGGGGCGGCGACGGCGCAACACCCGCCGGTAATTGCCATACTGCCCCAGGGCCAGGTGAAACTCGAACAACGACGATGCACCCAGGAAAGTTTTGATCTCCACGGCGATTCGCCGTTTGCCGCGCTGTGCTCCCAAGACTCTTTCTGCGCCCAGGTCAGCGTACATGGGTGTGCCGTGGTAATTCAGGTCCAGCGGATCATCCGTAATCGTCCAACCGTCCTTTTCTAACGCGCGCCTGACCGTGTCGTGATACAAATCTTTCGCCGGCATCGCACCCTCCTACTTGCCAAACGTTCCAAACAACGACGACACCGCCTCCGCCGCCTTCTGCCGCGTCCCTTCGACCATCCCGCCGAAGAAGCCCGCGAGCTTGCTCCAAAACGCCGAATTCTTTGCGTCGTCAAACAGCGAATAGGCCACCGGCGTCATCACCAGCGTCAACAGCAAACACAGCGATTGCCCGCCGATGATCACGACCGAAGTCGAACTGTTCACGCCCGCGCCGGGGCCTTTGCTGAAGGCCAGCGGCGTCATGCCCGCGACAAAGGCAAGCGTCGTCATCAGGATCGGACGCAAGCGGTCGCGGCTGGCTTGGATCAACGCCGCGTGCCGTTCCATGCCTTTGGCGATGAGTTGATTGGTGTGGTCAATCTGCAAGATGGAGTTTTTCTTGACCATGCCAAACAGCACCAGGATGCCCAGCAACGTGAACATCGTCAGCACCTGCTGCGCCAGCAACAGCGAGAGCAGCGCGAAGGGTAGCGTCAACGGCAACGACAGCAGCACCGTCACCGGATGCAGGAACGATTCGAACTGCGCCGCCAGCACGATGTACATGAAAATAAACGAGAGCGCGAAGGCGAGGGCGAAGCCGCGCAGCGTGCGCGCCGTCTCTTTCGAGTTGCCGCCTTTGACGAAAGCGTAATCCGGCGGCAGCTTGAGCGACTTGGCGGCGGTTTCAAACTTGGCGATGACGACGCTTTGCGCCACGCCGGGTTTGAGGAAGGCATAGAGCGTCACGCCGCGCTGCCGTTTGGAGCGTTCGATCTGCGTAGGGCCGGTGGCCTCTTCCAGCGTGACGAAGCTGTCGAGGCCGACGCTGCCCAGCCGCGCCGAGGGCACGTTCAATTGCCGTATGCCCGCCGCGTCGTTGCGGAAGCCGTCCGCCGCGCGCACGTGCACTTCATATTGCTCGCCGTTTTCGTTGAAGGTCGAAATCTTGTCGCCGCCGACGAGCAGACGTAGGCTCTGCGCCACGTCGGCGACGTTGACGCCAAATTCGGCGGCCTTCTTGCGGTCAATGCGCACGCGCAATTCGGGCTTGCCCAGGCTCAGCGACGTATCGGCGTCGGCCACGCCGGGGATGGCTTTCAGCTTTTGCAACAGCGTCGTCGCGTAGTCGTTGAGCTTGACCAGATCGGGGCCGCGCAGTTCGTAATTGACCTCGGCGTTCTGCGCGCCGCTGCCGCCGATGGTCGCGAGGAAGGTGACCGACGTGCGCAACCCCTGCCCGGCGAATTTCGGCAGCGTCTGTTCGCGCACCTGCGTCATCAGGTCGAATTGCGAAAGCTTGCGGCTTTCGAGCGGCACCAGCCTGACATAAACGCGCGCCAGATTCGGCTCGCGCTGCTGGTTGTCGCCGACGGTGGTGATCGTGTAGGACACCTGCGGCAGCTTGCGAATCTCATCGGAGACCCGCTTGCCGATGTCCAGCGTGGTCTGCAACGACGTGCCCTCGGGCGCGCGCACCGACACCTCGAATTCGTTTTGATCGTCCTGCGGGAAGAAGCTCGAACCGACAAAGCGCGCCAGCACGGCGCTCGACGCCAGCACCAGCACCGCGACCAGCGAAACGATCACACGGTGATGCAGCGACCAGTTGATGAGCCGCGCATAGTTGCCATCCACCACGCGCGCCAGCCACGTCTCTTTTGACTTCGCGTGTTCGCCGCCGCCTTTCATCCCTTTGAACACGCGCGCCGAGAGCATCGGCGTTAGCGTGAAGCTGACCAGCAGCGAGATCAGGATCGCAAAGGCCATCGTGAAGGCAACGCTTTTGAAAAAGCGGCCCGCGATGCTTTGCATAAAACCGACCGGCAGGAAGATCACCACCAGCGAGAGCGTCGTCGCCATCACCGCCGGGCCGATCTCGCGCGTCGCCTCGATGGCCGCGTCGTAGGCGCTGTAACCTTTCTCTTCGATGTAGCGGAAAATGTTTTCGAGCACGACGATGGCGTCGTCAATCACGATGCCCACCGAGAGCGTCAGCCCCAACATCGAAGGCCGGTTCAGCGTGATGCCGAAATACTCCATTGCCGCGAAGGTCGAGATGATCGAGGTCGGAATCGCAATGGCCGAGATCAGCGTCGCGCGCAGGTTGCGCATAAACAGCCACACCACCAGCGACGCCAGCAACGATCCCAGCAGCAAATGCTCCTGAATCGAATGGAAGGCCGCCAGGATGAAATCGGATTGATCGCGCACCACATTGAGCGCGTAACCGGGCGGCAGCGCCGTGTCCAACTCTTTCAAGCGCGCCTTGATGTCCTTGATGACATCCACCGTGTTGGTGCCCGATTGGCGGCGGATTTGCAGCAGCAGCGCCTGTTTGTCGTTGAGCATACCGCCGGTCTGGGCGACTTCGACGCCGTCTTCGGTGTGGCCCACATCGCTGATCTTGATCGGATAGCCGGCGCGGTTGGCGATGACCAGATCGTTGAATTCGGCGCTGCTTTGCACGCGGCCCTGCGTGCGCAACGTCAATTGGCGCGCTCCCTGATCCACGCGCCCGCCAGGGACTTCTATGTTCTGGCTTTGCAGCGCGGCGCTCACCTGCGCGACGGTCAGGTTATAAGCGCGCAGCTTGTCGCCATCCAGGTAAACATTGATCTGGCGTTTGCGTCCGCCGATGATCGAAACTTGGCCGACGCCGTTGACCGATTCCAACTGGCGGCGCAACACCTTGTCGGCGAACTCGGTCATCTCGCGCACCGAACGGTTCGACGCCACCGAGATGGTCATGATCGGCGCGGCGTCGGGGTCCAGCTTTTGCACGATGGGTTGCTCAATCCCGCGCGGCAACAGCGGCAGCACGGTGTTCACCTTGTCGCGCACGTCCTGCGCGGCGGCGCCCAGATCGCGATCCAAATCGAACAGCACGATGACCAGCGAGACGCCTTCGGACGAGGTCGAACGCAATTCCTCGATACCGCTGATGGTGTTGACGGCCTCTTCGATCTTGTCGGTGATTTCGGTTTCGACCTCTTGCGGCGCGGCGCCGGGCAGCGCCGTGATGACCGTGATCGAAGGGAATTCGACGCGCGGGAACAGTTCGACCGTCAACCGGCTGTACGAGGACAGGCCCAGCACCACCAGCGTCATTATCAGCATCGTGGCGAAGACCGGACGACGGACGCAAATTTCAGCCAACTTCTGCATAGCTTCTCCTGCTGTTTGCCAGCTTGCTGTTCCGAATCAGAGAGCGTTTGAGGCCGCAGGCATTCGTCATTCTCAATTCTGCATTCTCAACTCTCCTGCAGTGAGCAACCGGTTGAAAAACCTTCCTGCAAGGAGTTGAGAATGCAGAATTGAGAATGAATGCAGCACTGGCTTACCAGGGCAATTCCTGGCCCAGATGAAAGTAGCCGCCATTCGGCCCATCCTCCGGCAACAACGCCAAGGCCACGGCGGTCTTTGCGCCTTCCGGGATTTCCAGCGGCGCGCGTTCGGTGCCCATATCCGTCTTGACCCAGCCGGGATGCGCGGCGTTGATCTTGACGCGCGTGCCCGCCAGAACGCGCGCCGTCGCGACGGTCAGCATGTTCAACGCCGCCTTGGAGGAGCAATACACCGGCGTGACCATTTCGAGCGGAATGTTTTTCGGCCCGCCGATAAAGGACATTGAACCCATGATGCTGGAATGATGCACGATGCGCCCGGCCGGCGCGGCTTTCAGCAGCGGCAGCAGCGTCTCGGTGATGAAGTAGGGTGCGATGACGTTGGTCTCGTAAGTCTGCCGGAAGGTGTCCGGCGTGATGCCGCCCCTGCCCTGCGCAATGCCGGCGTTGTTGATCAGAATGTCCAGCCGCCCGAATTGCGTTTGCAAGTATTCCGGTAACGCGGCGATGTCGGCGGCATTGGTGACGTCGAGCTTGACCGCGTGCGCGTCCAGCCCTTCGGCTTTCAACGTCGCGGCGGCGGTTTGCGCTTTCGCCTCATCGCGCGCGGCCAGGATGACGGTGATGCCTTGCTGGCCGAGTTGGCGCGCGATCTCGAAACCCAAGCCTTTGTTCGCGCCAGTAATGAGCGCGACCTTGTTGGTGTGCATTGCGATTTCCTTTCGTGGTTATTTGGTGTTGACGGCGCTGCCGGTTTGCAGCCGGTCGAGATTGCTGGTGGCGAGCGTCGCGCCGCTCGTGACGCCTTCCTTGATCTCGATCAGGTCGCCATCGGTCACGCCGGTCTTGACGATCTTTTCCACCGCCTTGCCGTTCTCGATCACGAAGACTTTGCTCAACCCCGCGATAGTGACGACGGCTTTGCTGGGCACCAGCACGGCGGGCGCATTGGGCGCGGTGATCAGCGACGATTTAGCGAACATGCCGGGCCGCAGCAGATTGCCAGGATTGGCGACCTGCGCCTCGACGGTCAGCGCGCGCGTCTGCTCGTTCAGCGACGGGCCGATGCGCACGATGCGCCCGCTGAATTTGCGGTTGGGGAAGGCGTCCACCGTGAGCGTCATCTGCTGGCCCGTGCGGACGGCGGCGGTGGACGATTCAGGGATTTCGGCGCGCAAGCGCAGCGGATTGATTTTGACCAGCGTGACGATGCGGCCATTGACGGGCAGGTAAGCGCCGCGCGCAGTGTGCTTCTCCTTGACCGCGCCGCTGATGGGCGCGCGCACGATGGTGTCGGCCAATGATTTCTTTGCCATATTCAACGCCGAACGTTGCTGCTCGACGACGGCCAGTTGCTGATTGACCGCGTCCAGCGCGGCCTGATGGCGCGCCTGCGCCAGATTGTTCTGCGTCTGCGCCTGATCGAAGATCGAACGCGAGACGTCGCCGTTTTCAACCAGCCGCGCCGCGCGCTCCAAATCCATCTTCGTCCAATCGAGTTGAGCCTTGGCAACTTTCACATCGGCGTTTTGCGCCGCGTCGAATGTCGCTCCATCTTTTTCGGAAGAGGGCATCCCCAACCGCGCCAGCGTTTGTTTCAGCGTGGCCTCGGCCTGCTCGATTTTCAGTTTGGCGTCGCGTTGGTCAATCGTGGCGATGATCTGGCCGGCCTGTACGAAGCTGCCGAAATCCACGTTGAGTTGCGACAACTCGCCGGGCGCTTGCGCCGAGACGACGACCTCTTCATCGGCGGTGAACGAGCCGACTACGTCCACGCCGCGTTGCAGCGCGCGCGTGATGGCGGCGGCGGTCGTGATTTCGACGGGCGGCGCGGCGGTGGGCGCGGCTGCGGCTTTGCCCGCTGCTTCGGCAATGGGTTCGCTTTCGGCCTTGCGGCTACAGGCGCTGGCGAAAAGAGCCAGCGCCAACGCCGCCAGCAACAGCGCGTAATGTGCGGCGGTCTGGCGCAGCGTCTGGTTGAAAGCTTGTGCGTGATTCATTGCTGTTCCTTCTCCTGCGATTCCCACGAGCGGGTCGCTATCGTTTTGTTTCATCGTTCTGTCGGATGCCAGCCAAAAACAACTCGGCGTATTTCTCGGCGAGTTGCCGGTTGTTCTGGGTCAGCGTGCCGGGCGCGTCGAACTCGAAAAACTTTCGGTGCATCACCTGATTGATGAGCATGCCCATGAAGCCGCGCACTGCCAGCAGCGGGTTGACGCGCCGGAACGCGCCGTCGGCGATGCGCCGTTTGACGTAATCGGCCAGTTGCGCGTGCGTGCGCGAAATGTGATTGCGAAAGATCATCTCGGCCAGTTCGTGTTTTTCCAGCGCGCTGAACAACAGTAGCCGCATGGCCGTGTCGTCGTGCTCATGAAATTCGAGCATGTGATAGGCCAGCGAGGCGAAGACGTGCCGGTCATCTTTGGAATCCATCGCCTCTTTCAACGTCTGCTGCATCGCCTGCACTTCGGGCGAGCAGGCCTTGCGATCCATGATCGCGGTGTAAAGCTCGTGCTTGGTCGCAAAGTGGCGAAAGATGATCGCCTCGTTCACCCCGGCGGCCTGCGCAATCTCCTTGGTCGTGGTGCCGCGAAAGCCTTTTTGCGAAAACAACTGCACGGCCACCTCAATGATTTGCTGGCGGCGGTCTTCGGCGGCCATACGGGCCACGATGGGTTTTTCAAGCTCTGGTTTCGGCGTCATGCGCGTTCTCAAGCACCTCGTCGTTCGGGCGGAATCAAACCTAAGTAAGTAAGTGCCTACTTACTTATCACAGGGTCAGGGAAGGGCGCAAGCTGAATTTGTAAGTGAGCACTTACTTGCACAAGAGAAGCGGTAGCCCTGCCAAAGAAAAACACCGCACGTATCCCCGCCTACAGACAGTCTCGTCTCAGCCAGCTATCATTGCCGTTGCTTTCAACTTCTAATATCCGGAGGAAACTATATGAATCGTTTTCGTTGGTTGGCACAGATCTTTGTATTGGCGTTGTGGGCAAGCTTGGCTGCAATCCAAGCGAATGCTCAAACCAAACTGGGGCCGCAGGACGGGGCCGGTTTGCCGCCCGCCGATTTGAATCGCATCAAGGTCGGT
The DNA here is from genome assembly GCA_043740245.1 of Acidobacteriota bacterium. Taxonomy (GTDB): domain Bacteria; phylum Acidobacteriota; class Blastocatellia; order RBC074; family RBC074; genus JACPYM01. The sequence goes on from JAYUCP010000495.1 coordinate 10,423, forward strand.
GACGCCGCGCCCGCTTTCACGCTGGAAGATCAGGACGGCAAACCCGTCCAGCTTGCCGATTATCGCGGCAAGCGGTCGGTGGTGCTGGTTTTCTATCGCGGCTATTGGTGACCGTATTGCGCCGCTCAGCTTGGCAAGCTGAAAGCCGTCGTAGATGAAACCTACCGCGACAAGGCCGTCATCCTGGCCGTCAGCGTAGACCCGCACGACAAAGCGCACTTTCTGCGCGACAAATTAAAAGATCAGCCCGGCGTCAATTTCCCAATGCTTTCCGACGCTGACCATCGCGTGATTGATCGTTATGGCTTGTTGAATGAAGGCTCGAAGCGACCCATGCCGCATCCGGCGACCTATGTGATTGATCGCGCAGGCAAGGTGCGTTGGCGCTTCGTCGAAGTGGATTACAAAATCCGCCCGTCGAATGAAGACGTGTTGCGCGAACTCGCCAAAGTTGAACAGGCGAAATAAATCGCCAACCCCGCACGCGAGCCGCGTGCGCTCCCAGGAATTACGCACAGGCTTCAGTTCACTGCTGACAACACTGCCGGGAGGCCGGGCGAGGTAGTGCGTTTCCCCGGCCTTTACTTTTTTGCCGTAACAGGGGACGCCGCCGCCACTGCTCTCGGTTGCAGATAACCGTTCAGCCGAAATTTCCTACCGTTCCCCTGAAAGCCTCAACCAACCCGCCTTGCGCTGGCGTATCGTCTGCCGTGCGAGCAATCACGCTCAAACGCTTTGGGAGGGAAAACAGAATGCAACAGAAACTCAAACGTATCGTCGGCGCCGCGCTGTTGGCATTGGCCGCTGTGCCGCAAAGCGCTAACCATTTGACCCAATCCGCCGCCGCGCAGGAAAAGCCAGCGGCGCAAGCTAACCCCAGGCCGCCCGCCGAACGCTTTGACATGCAAGTGCGCGCAGATTTTTTCGCCGGACTGGCGGGCGACCGGGGGCGCTTCGACAAGGCCATGAAGCTCACCGAGGAAATCCTGGCGAAAAATCCCAAACACGCCGAAGCGCTGGTCTGGCACGGCTCAGGCGTGTTCACGCGCGCGGGCCTGGCCTTCCGCAAAGGCGACACCAACACCGGTCTAGCACTTTGGCAAAAAGGGCTGGACGAAATGCAGACCGCCGTCACGCTCGAACCTGAAAACGTCGGCGTGCTGATTCCACGCGCGGCGGTTTTGCTCGAAGCTTCCAAGTACGTGCCGATGCCTGACATGGTGCGCAAGTTGTTAGAGACCGCCGTCAACGATTACGAAAAAGTGCTGCGCCTGCGGCAAGGCTACTTCCAGCAAGTCGCCGCGCACGGGCGCGGCGACTTGCTGTCGGCGCTGGCGTCGGGTTGGCAACGCTTGGGCAAGGAAGAGCAGGCGCGCGCTTACACACAGCGCATCGTCAGCGAATTGCCCGGCACGGCTTATGCCGAGCGCGCCAAGAACTGGCAGACGAAAGCGCGAATGCCGCGAACCTGGCCGTCCTGAGTCTGGCCTGCGCGCTGGCGCTGTGGGTCGCCGTCAAACTCTTCCGTTGGGAAGCGAAGACGCCGCTGCCGTGGCAACAGAAGCTGTGGGTGTTGGCGCTGGTGGGTGTGTTTGTGATGGCGGCGTGGTGGGGCTAAGCGAAGAAAATAAGAATGCTGATTTTCATCGCAAAGAGACAAAGGAGCAAAGGGACAAAGCAGAAATAGGCTGGCTTTGTCCCTTTGCTCCTTTGTCTCTTTGCGATGAAAAAGGCTTTCTTGTGCGCTCGTTATGGCTGATGGTTTTCTTCGTCATGCTGTGTCATACGCCCGTCACCGCGCAAAGCAACGACACCTCGTTCAGCCCCTTCGCGCTGCGCCGCCAATCGCAACAAGCCCAGCGCGAATACATCGCCGAACTCAAACAGCGCATCGCCAGTGCCCCAGACGATGCCGCGCTGCAACTCGATCTGGGTCGCGCCTATTACTGGCTGGCGCTGGAACGCGACGCGGCGGCGATTGACGAGGCTGAACGCCATTTCGCCGCGCTGTTGCAACGCCAGCCCGACAACGCGCTGGCGTTGGCCTATCACGGCGCATTGCTGGGCTTCAAACTCGGCAACAATCTAATTGCGCCGCGCCAGACGCCCAGCGCGGCGCAACAGATGCTGCGCGAATTGGATCGCGCCGTCGCCCTCGCGCCGCCCGGCAGCGAGACAGACATCGAAGTGCGCGAGTTGCGCGGCTATTCCAGCTATTACACGCCCTCCGTGCTGGGCCGCGACCCGCTGGCCGTCGAAGATTTCACGCACCTGCTCAAATTGTTTGAAGCCTCGCCGCCGCGCAGCAACGAGCGCGCGCGCATACTGCTCATCCTGGGCGATACCTATCGCAAGATGGGCGAGGCTGAAAAAGCGCGCGCGGCTTGGCAACAATTGCGCGCGCTGGCGCCGGCGGGCGAATACGCGAGCGCCGCCGCCGCGCGATTGAAAAGCCTGGATGCCGACAATGCCGGGCCGCGCGCGAATACCAAAGAGGTCGTCGTCTTCTTCGGCTTTCTGCTCGGCGCGCTGATGTTCGGTGTGCTGACGGTGCTGGTCGTGCGCGATTGGTGGCGCGCGCGGCGCGCGCGGCGTGGCGCAATGCTGGCCTTGCTGGTGACGCTGGCCGCGCTGGCCTGGAATGGCTTGAACCTATTGCTGGTGATGGCGCAGGCGTTGGAATTGCCCGGCGCGCGGCGCTGGATCGTCTGGCACGAACACGGCGGCCTGTTGTTGCTGGCGCTGCTGCCGATTCCCTTTGGCCTGATGGCGGCGTACCGCTTTTATCAAGCCACTTTCATGGACATCGCGCTCAAACGCGGCGCGGCGCTGTTGTTGTTGGTCGCCGTCTCGTTCGCCTACGCGCAATTGATCGAAACGCGGTTGACGGCAGCCTTGTTGCGCGTGTCGAACCCGGTGTTGCAATCGTTCTTTTTCGCGGGCGTCTGGTTGTTGCTGCTGGCGTGCTATGCGCCGTTGCGCGACGCGGTGAACCGGTTGGTGGATCGCTGGCTGTTCAAGCGGCGCGATTACGCGCGCGTGGTGACCGAATGGCACGAGAGCTTGCGCGGCGCGCTGGATGAACCCGCGTTGTTTGACGCGGCGATCACCAGCGTGCGCGCGGCCTTTGCGGCGGAACCGGTGCGTTTCATCCCCGCGCGCGCGGCGTTGGCGCAACAGTTGGCGCGCGTGTTTGAAGCGTGCCAGGCCGACGTGCTGTTGCGCGCGCAACTCGCCGACGCCGAGTTTGAAGCGCTCTTTGCCGCACACGAGATCGAAGCGGCGCTCGTGTTGCGCGCGCACAATGAATTCGCCGGCGTGCTGACCAGCGGCCCGCGCGCTTACGGCCAGCCTTACTTGAGCGAAGAGTTGGCGCTGTTGCGCACGCTGGCCGCGCAACTCAGCCGCGCGCTCGAAAACCTGCGGCTGCACGAAGCGCGCCGCAAACATGCGATTGCCGAAGAGGAGTTGCGCAAGCTGGTCGCGCAATCCGAATTAAAGGCGCTGCGCGCGCAAATTGATCCGCACTTTTTCTTTAACGCTTTGAACTCGGTCGCCGCGCTCATCCAACGCGAGCCGCGCGCGGCGGAAGAATTGCTGGAAGACGTGGCCGAACTCTTCCGTCACGCCTTCAAACAGAAACCCGAATTCGTCACGCTGGCCGAAGAACTGGAACTGGTCGAGACCTATTTGAAAGTCGAGCGGGTGCGGCTGGGCGCGAAGCTGCAAGTCAAACTGGCCGTGCTGCCCGAAACGCGCGTGGTCAAAATCCCGGCGCTGACGATTCAGCCGCTGGTCGAAAACGCGGTCAAACACGGCTTGGGCCGCACGAGTCAAGGCGGCGTGATTACGCTGTCGGCGGCGCTGCGTGCGGACGGCTTGAGCGTGATCGTGGCGGATACGAGCGTGGGCATTGAAGCCGCGCGCTTGCCCGATGTGCTGACGCAAGGCGTCGGCTTGTCGAACGTGAACGAACGGCTGATCGGGCTGTTTGGCAAAGCGGCGCGGTTGCGGATTGATAGCAGCGTGGGGCAGGGCACTACTGTGACGTTTACTATTCCGTTGGAAGCGGCGGTGAGCACGTGATGATGCGAGTCTTGATTGTTGATGATGAACCGTTGGCGCGGCAGCGAACGCGCGACTTGTTGGCCGCGCAAGCCGACATGCAAATTGTTGGCGAAGCGGAGAGCGGCGCGGAAGCCGTCGAGCGCGTCGAAACGTTGCGGCCTGACTTGCTGTTGCTGGATGTGCAGATGCCCGACGTGGACGGCTTCGGGGTGTTGCGGCTGTTGGATGCGGCGGCGCTGCCGCTGGTCATCTTCGTCACCGCGCACGATCAATACGCGGTGGATGCCTTTGAGGTGAGCGCGCTGGATTACCTGTTGAAACCGGTCAGCCGGCGGCGGCTGGCTGAGGCGCTGGGCAAAGCGCGCGCGACTGGCGGCGCGCGGACAATCGCAAACGCAATTGACGCGCTTCCTGCAAACGCTGCCGTCGCGCGGAACAGCTTACCTGCAACGGCTGCCGGTGCGCGCGCAACAGCGCATCCTGGTGCTGGGCGTGGAGCAGATCACTTCGCTGCGTGTGGATCGCGGGCTGGTTTGCGTGACGACGGCGGAAGGCGAGTTCTGGACGAAGTTCACCACGTTGGCCGAGATCGAACCGCAACTCGATCCGGCAATCTTTCAACGCGTGCATCGCCAGGTGCTGGTCAATCTCAACCACGTGCGCGAAATCCAGCCGTATGACAACCAGACCGCGCAACTCACTCTCAGCAGCGGCCATCAGGTCAGCGTCAGCCGCAATCATCTGCCCGAATTGCGCAAGGTCTTGCAGTGGTGAGTTAGGCGAAGAAGGCCGCCGCGCCTTATGAACGGAAGTGTCAAAAAGTACGTTGCCGATTTTCAGTCGAGCCGCAATCCTTTCTGGTGGTTGTCATACGTCGTCCACCACGCCACATAAAAAAGCTCTTCCGACGTAAGTTTCTCCAGCGCCTTTTTATGCGCACGCGGCCCTAGCTTGTCGAGCCGCTTCATCAAGTTTTCGATGTGTTCGGTGAACTGTTGCTGCTCTTCCGGCGTGCGCACGCCTTTACGTTTGCGCTGCCTATTGAGCGCGGGCTGCTTGGCCGCTGTCTTCGCCGGTTTTTTGGCTACGGTTTGTTTCGCTGCTTTCATGTTGACTGCTCCTGCTTCGGGTTTTGAACGCGCGCATTTTGCCAAACCAAGTGACAGCCTCAAGTTCAAGCAAAGAAGGCCGCCGCGCTGAGCCAGCGAAATTTGTAGTATTGCTGGATGGTCGGGAAGTCTTCGTTATCAGAGATGACGGTGACGTTTTGCTGTTTGGCCGAAACTGCGATCAGTACGTCACGGATGATGCTTTGCTTTTGGCGGTGATCAAGGCTGGGGCGGCGGCGCTGGTGATCGCGGCGGCTGAGGTCGCTCAGGTAGTGATTCAGAATCTTGCCCGCCGTCGTCCAGACGTGACTGTTGGGCACCAGCAGGCGACCGCGTTTTTCGTATTGGTCGCGGTCGTTTTCCCAGCGCCGAATCTCTGAACTGCCATTGGCGCCGGTAATCAACTCTTGCAACACCACAGCCGATTGCCAGCCGGACGGCCCAACATCTCCCAAGAAGCGTTTGTAGCTGATGTAGACGGACGTGTCGTAAAGCACGGTGGCGGTTTTCAATCGAGGCGCAATCCTTTCTGGTGATTGTTATAGGTCGTGAAGGCGGCCACGAAAAACGACTCTTCAAAGTTGAGTTCCTTCAGGGCGCGGTCATGCGCGCGCGGCCCCAGCGTATCAAGATACTCGATCAGCTTGTCGATGTATTCGACGTATTGCTGAGTCTCTTCCGGTGTGGACTTGCCGTTGCGTTTGCGCCACCCGTTGAAGACAGGCTTCTCGATTGCCTTTTTGGGCGGCTTTTTGGCGACTGCCTGTTGCGTTGTTTTAGCGATTGCCTGTTTCGTTGCTCTCATCGTTGCTACCTCCGTTTGCACGCGCATTCTGCCGCCCTACCGGCTCTGAAACAACTCCTTATCAAAATACGCCGGATTGCCGATGGCGGCGAAATGGAAGTTCTTCAGATACGTCTTCGCCACGCGGTTGATGTCGTCGGGTTTGACCTTGCGCACTTCGTCGAGCCAGATCAGCGCGCGCCGCCAGCCGCCGCCCAGCAGTTCGTATTCGCCCAAACGCGCGGCCTGCGCGTCGTTGGTTTCGAGCTTGGTGTAAAACTGCGTGAGGAAGCCGCTGATGATATTGCCGAGCGGCTCTTCGCGGATGACCTGGCGTTGCAGGAAGTCTATCTGCTCGAACATCACGCGCACGGTCTCGTTGGGCTTTTGCGTGGTCACGGTCAGGTTGCCGGCATTCGTGCCGAAGGCCAGCAGGTTGGCGTCGGCGCCGTAAGAAAGATTGCGCTTGACGCGCACTTCTTGAAAGAAGAGCGATTGCAGGATGCTGCTTGCGCCACCAGCCAACACTGACATCGCTGGGTAATCAGGATGATCGAGCGCGGGCGCGGCGAAGGTGGCGCGGATGTAATTCGTCTGCACCGAAGCGCGATTGATAAGCTGGAATTCCGGGGTGGTGGCGCTCTTGAACGCGGGCAGCGGCGCGGGCTGGAAAGTGCCTTTCGCCAGTTTGCCAAAGCTGGTTTCGACTTTGGTTTTGAGGTCGCCCAGCGGCACGTCGCCGACGAAGACGACCACCATGCGCGAGGTTTCCAACATCTTCGCGTGGTAGGCCTTCAGGTCATTCGCCGTCAGCGCGCCGATGGATTCGAGCGTGCCGGAGGGGCGGTTGATGTAGGGATGCGCGCGGTAAAGCAGTTTGTCGCTGGCCGTGGCGACGGTCGAATCGGGGTCGTCGTTTTCCTGCCGCAGCGCGCTGGAGAATTGTTCTTTGACCAGCGCGAGTTCTTTGTCGTCGAAGAGCGGATTGAGCACGATGTCGGTCAGCAATTGCCAGGAGCGGTCGAAATGCTGGCGCACACAGCGCATCGCCACGATGCTGTAATCCAGCCCGCCGGCCGATTCGACCACGGTGCCGGTGCGCGCGATCTCGCGGTTGAGCAGGCCTTTCGGAAAGTTCTTCGTGCCTTGCTGGGCGACTTCCAGCAGCAGGGGTTCGATGCCCGCGTTCTTTTCGGTGATGTTGCGCGCGCCGCCTTTGAAATAAATGCGCACGGCGATGACTTCGTTGCCTTTCACCTGGCGGTGGATTGCTTTGAGGCCGTTGGCGGTGGTGAAGTCAACGGTGTTATCGGTGACTTGCGGCGCGGGCGCGGCGGCTTGCGCGAAGGCGAGGCCGCAGAGCAGGAGCGTGAGAAAAAAGGTTTGAAGGAAATTGCGTTGTTTCATAAGTCAGGTTGGATTGTTGATTGAATGCGTGCGCGGCACGGTTGGGCGCTTACCACTCTTCTTTGCCGGTTGGCGGCCCAAAGGGTGCTTCGCGCGGCTTGTAATCAGGCGGCATTTGCGCGACCAAGTCAGCCAGGTTGAATTTGGATTTAACGGTGCGTTGGCGAATGAACTCCGCCGCAAATGACAACGCCGCCAGAAGATCCTCGCGTTCCAAATCTTCGTAATCAGCGAGAACCTCTTCGTAGGTCATCCCCGCGCCGAGCAGTTCGAGAATTGTTTCGACTGGATAGCGCAGCCCGCGAATCACCGGCTTGCCGTGACAGATTGCGGGATCGAAAGTGATGCGTTCAGCGAGGTTCATTGTTTTACTCAGCGTAGGGGCAGACCTGCGTGTACCTGCGTGTCTGCCCCGGTCGGGTCGGACACCCCCGATTCCGTCTGCTGCCACCGGGGCAGACACGCAGGTCTGCCCCTACGTTGTTGTTACGGTTTCTTGCTGTTTTTGAGCGGCGCGTTTCCGCCCGCCGGTGGCGTTTTCGGCGCGGCGGGTTGCGTGGCGACAGGCGCTTTGCCCTCCGGCGGCAAAGCCGGTTGCGCGGTGCTGGTGATCGGTGTTTCGGGCAGCTTCAAGGGCTGCACGGAGTCGGGGCGCGTGAGCAAATCTTTCTCGGTCAGCGCGATTTTCTTTTGGTCTTCCACCGAAAGCATCACGCCATAAATGCGCGGGCGGTTTTTGATGTACTTGCGGACGTAGGCCTGGATGTCGGCGCGCGTGACCTGACGCAGCTTCTCGGTGTAACTCGCGTAATAATCCAACCCCGAACTCGCCCACCAAAAGCTGACCGTGTGCGCGTATTCGGATGGCTTCTCGCGGCCGTAAATCTCATTCACGTCGAGCAGCGATTTGGCGCTCTCCAGTTCTTCGTTGGTGAAATAGTCGGGCGCGTCGAATTGCATGATCTGGTCGTTGATGGCTTTGACGGCGGCGCGGAATTTGTCGGGCGTGGTTTGGGCGGTGATCGTGATCGGGCCGACGTTGCGTTGCGTCAGGTAGCCGACCGCCGCGCCGGTGGTCAGACCCGAATCAATCAGCGCGCGGGCGAATTTGGAATCCGGCTGGAGCAGGATGAACGAGAAGACATCGGCGGCGTATGTCGCAGGCGGGTCAAGATCGGTCGAAGGGCCGTGATAGCCCATTCTCAACGTGATGGCGTTGACGGCTTGGTTGACGATGACGACCTCGTCTTTGGTCAGCGCGGGGTGACGCGGGATCGGGTTTTTGATGAAGGGGTCTTCGCCGCGCGCCCAATCGCCGAAAATTACTTCAGCCAATTTGAAGATTTCGGGCGCGCTGACATCGCCGGCCACGACAATCGCGGAGTTGTTGGGGATATAGAAGCGTTTCTGAATCTCGCGCATCATTGCGGTGGTGGCCTTCGAGACGGTTTGCGGACTGCCGCCGGGATTCTTGCGCGAGTAATACTTGTACCAGAGCTTCTGATCAACGCCGTTGAGGATGTAAGAGAAGGGATTTGAAGCAAGACGGTTGAGTTCGTCTATCACGACTTCGATTTCCTGCTTGAACTCCATCTCGTCAAACAGCGGATAGCGGATGGCATCGTTCAACAGGCGTAAGGCCTCGCGCGTGCCGGTGCGGATGGTCGTCGTGTAGTAGTTGACGACTTCGTATTGTGTTTGCGCATTGCTGAGCATGCCGAGTTCGCCCGCTTGATCGTGATAGCCCTCGGCCTTCGATTTCTCATTCGACTTGAAGAACATATGCTCGAAGAGGTGCGAGAGGCCGTTGTATTCGGGCGGCTCAGTCCAAGCGCCGTTCTTGACCGCCAGCTCGACGGTGACCAGCGGGACAGAGCGGTTCTCGATCACGATGACTTGCAGGCCGTTTTTGAGCGTGACCAGTTGCCATTGCGGTTTGGCAAGGGCGGGCACAATCGCGAGGGCCAACAAAAAGAAAACCGTCGTGCACGTGACGGCGGCAGAGCGGAACATCTTGTTCACGGAATTTATCTCCGGTTTTTTTCCATTAAGCCACACGAAAGGAGCACGAAGCGTTGCAAGGTTTCTTTGTGCCTCTTCGTGTGACTTCGTGGAAGGGTTATCGCCAAAAAGCATACCAACTCTTAGCAGCCTTCTTCTTCCGACGCCCGGCCAGCACGTCCAAATCCGGATCGGGCTGATAGGGGATCGCGCGATCCTGGATCAGCGCCAGCGGGTTCGTCTCGACCATCGCGCGCGCGTAATCCGCCCCGCCAATTCCGGCGGCGATTTCGACCGCTTTGGAAAGCATGGGGCGGCGGCGGTCTTGGTGGTGCGCGTCAGTGGCGATGAAATGCGCCAGACCGGCCTGGATAAACTTCTTGGCCGACTCGTAACTTTCGGTGCCGAAGCTGCCGGTCAGACTGCCCGCATCAATCTGCGAATAGGCGCCGCGTTCGATCAGCAGCGCCAGCAGTTCGGGTTTGCGCTGGATACGCATGTTGCGTTCGGGATGCGCGATGACGGGCGTGATGCCGGCGCTAAGGATTTGAAAGATCGTCGTCTCGATGTTGGGCGGCACCATGTTGAAATCGAATTCGAGCAGCATATATGAACTGCCATTCAAACGAATCTTGGTGTGCGGGTCTTTGACCTCTTGAAAGATTTCGTAGCTGTAGCGGACTTCGCCGCCGGGGACTATCTCGACCACGCCGCCGCTGGCTTCCATCACCTGGTCAATCTTGCGCAGGATGTCGTCGCGCTGCGGTGTCTGGTGCATACCGTCGAACATGTGCGGCGTGGCAATGATGGTCTTGATGCCGTCGGCGGCGGCCAGCCGGCACATCTCGACCGACTCTTCCAACGAGACCGCGCCATCGTCCGTTTCGGGCAGGACGTGGCAATGAATATCTACCATGCTGGGCATCTTGGGCATTCTGGTTTCAGCTTTAACTTCTTGATCTACAACTGCGGACATGATGTTCCTGAACCTATTCAATGTGTGTGGTGTGGCGTTGCGGTAACGAAGCGGCATTATCAGTGATCGAAGCAGGGCGTTCAAGAAGCATCTGCGGGGAATTTGTTTCGCAGGTTTTGCGAGGTGGTGTCGCACGTGACTTGGTGTTTGCGCCGCTGGCCAATAGAGTTGAGTTATTCATTCAGGCCGCGTTGCGTGCCGTAGGTTGTCCAACCTGCGTAGGCTTTAGCGGCAAACCGTAAGAGTTTCCTGGGCGCTTTCATCCCGAGTCAACCGCAGGCTAGACAGCCTACGGTACGTTTTGCCGCGAGTTGCTGGAAAACTCTTCGACACCGCCGAACAGCGGGCCGTGCTCGGCAAATCGTAAGACAGCCCCAAAACCTGCCTTGCCCTTGTCATCTTGCTACACATCCACGAACTATCAGCCGGTTTATTTCCTTTTGACCCGTCTGCTGGTTGCAAACACAACTTTCATCGCCTAAACTCGCCCGCGTTCTGGCTGAAGCGATTCGGCTTCACCTTCTGAGCAGCAGTCACAAAGCCCAGACATTCAATGCTTTAACACTGTCAGGAAGCTGGCGCGAAAATTTCGCCCGGCGGTTCCGGCTCTGTGGCCTGCAAGCTGCAAAGGAATAAGTTTGAAGTACTCATCCCTTTACTTGCTTCAAGCAAAAAAAATCATCGCGCGACTGGCCCCAAGCGGCTAGGTTTGTGCACCCACTGTAGTTGTGAACCCTGAAAACCCGTGCCGCATCCTTTCAGAGAAGTGCCAGGAGAGCGGGTAGAAACCGAGGAGATAGAACAAGATGGCTAAACCGATCAAATACTTCGAGAAGGGCCTGAGCGTCGCCGCCGGCGCAACCTTCAACGCGATTCAGTTCTTCAATCAATACAAACCCAACCCGTCCTTCATCCCGAAATGGTCTGACAAGCCGCTGCTGAAATCGTGGCAGAAGACCAAACCTACGCTCGGCTGGCCCCGCACCACCGACTCGCTTTGCCCGGCCTGTGTCAAAGAGGCCCGCACCCGCATCATCGAAAACGGCGAAGACCCGTTCAAGGTGATTGAGGATCGTCCCGGCGAGATCAAGGCCACGATCATCGAACGCGATGGCGAAATCTGGATGGTCAAGGATTGTCCCTTTCACGGCCACTTCGAAGACATGATGGCCGTGGACGCCAAGTTCCTCGAACACATAGAGGCGATGTATCCGGGCCGCGACATTGACGCGCACAACGACGAAAAGCTGCACAAGCACGGCTCGTCCACCATCAAGCACGGGCGCGGCTCCGTGTTGACGGTTGACCTGACCAACCGCTGCAACATGATGTGCGACCCCTGTTTTATGGACGCCAACCAGGTCGGCTTCGTACACGAACTGAGTTGGGAAGACATCCAGGAGATCATGGACAACGCGGTTTCGATCAAGCCGCGCCGCCAGATGTCCATTCAATTTTCGGGCGGCGAACCGACGCTGTCGCCCTACTTCCTCGACGCGGTCAAGTACGCGCGCAAAGTCGGCTACAACTCCGTGCAAGCCGCGACCAACGGCATCGAGTTCGCCAAGTCCAAAGAGTTCTGCCGCAAGGCCGCCGAGGCTGGGCTGCGTTACGTTTACCTGCAATTCGACGGCATCGGCAACGCCGCCAACAGTCACCGCCAAGTCGGCAACCTCTTTGACGTGAAGCTGCGCGCGATCAACAACCTGCACGAAGCAGGCGTCGAGATCGTGCTGGTGACGACGCTGGTCAACACCGTCAACAATGACGAAGTCGGCCCCGTCATTCGCTTCGCGCTCGACAACCCGAAGAAGATCGGCTTCGTCTCGTTCCAACCCGTTTCCTTCACGGGCCGCGACGAAGACATCACCGAAGACCGCCGTTTGCGCCAGCGGTACACGCTCTCGCACATGGCCCACGACGTGAAA
>JAYUCP010000496.1:0-3719 GCA_043740245.1 Acidobacteriota bacterium
GCCGCTCGCCGCGCCGGAAATCGAGCACGAAGCCGTGTACGTGACCGAACCGCCCGCTGGCAGGTTGACCGTCTGATTGATGTTGCCGCTGCCAGATGCCGTGCAAGTGCCGCCGCCCGCGCCCACGCAAGTCCACGTGCAGGTCAGCGACGCTGGGAAGGTATCGGCGACGGTCGCGCCAGTCGCATTGCTCGGCCCGGCGTTCGAGGCCGTGATGGTGTATGTCGTCGAACCGCCCGCCATCACCGTCGTGACGCCATCGGTCTTGGTGATGGCGAGATCAGCCGATGCCCCAATCGTATCCGTGTCGGTCGCGCTGTTATTGCCGGGCGTTGGGTCAGTCACTCCGCCCGGCGCTGCGACCGTTGCCGTGTTGGAAAGCGAGCCGCTCGCGGCGCCGGAAATCGAGCACGAAGCGGTGTAGGTGACTGATCCGCCCGCTGGCAGATTTACCGTGTTGTTGATATTGCCGCTGCCACTGGCTGTGCAAGTTCCTCCACCCGCGCCCACGCAAGTCCAGGTGCAGGTCAGCGTCGCCGGGAAGGTATCGGCCACTGTCGAACCTGGCGCATTGCTGGGGCCGGGGTTCGAGGCCGTGATGGTGTAAGTGGTCGAGCCGCCTGCGGTGACCGTCGTCACGCCATCGGTTTTGGTGATGCCGAGATTGGCTTGCGGCGTCAGCGTGTCGGTGTCGGTCGCGCTGTTATTGCCGGGGGTTGGATCAGTCACACCGCCCGGGGCAGTGACCGTCGCCGTATTGGAAAGCGTGCCGGTCGCACTCGCCGCAATCGAACAACTCGCCGTGTATGTTACTGAACCACCCACCGGCAGATTGACCGTGGTGTCATTGATATTGCCTGCGCCGGCTGCCGTACATGTGCCGCCACCCGCGCCCACGCAAGTCCAAGTGCAGGTCAGCACCGCCGGGAAGGTGTCGGCCACCGTCGCGCCAGTTGCTGCGCTTGGCCCGGCATTCGAGGCCGTGATCGTGTAAGTCACCGAGCCGCCCGGCACCGCCGTCGTCACACCGTCGGTCTTGGTGATCGAAAGATCGGCCGTCGTTAAGGAGGTTGTATTGAGTTCTACGTCGTCCACGATGTAACTACCCGTGCCGCTGGTTGGGCCGATATACTCAAAAAGAATCGCGTGGGCCGCGCCATTCGCAAACGCGTTCAGATTGATGGTGCGTAAAGTGTAAGCGCCTTCAGCAACAGTAGGCTCAGGAAAGCTTTGCTGGATTGTCCCGTCAACTCTAACGTTCAGCACATCGGTAAACGGTGATGAAACGGTGCCGATACGCATCCAAAAAGTTAGACTAGCCGTGCCCCCGCTAGGGATGGTAACGGTCTGGCCCAGCGTCGCCGTTTCGGGCGCCGGGATGCCGCCGAACCACGCCCAGAAGGCCCCGGTTCGCGGTGGCGATGCGCCGCCGCCTGTTCCACAATTAGGAACGTCGCACACCGGCGTGCCGAAATTGGTGGATGTCTCAGGGTTCCAGAATGTGTTGGGAATACCACCGGTCTCAAAGCCGCCATCCACGATCAATTGGGCTAGCGGGCTATTCGGAACCCGCGCGAGCTTGATAGGAATGCTCTGGCTGGCAGGCCGAGGCCACTTGCGGGCCGCCGGGTCTGGCGCATTCTGCATTATAGAGATGGCGCTGGAGCCGCTGCCCGGAAGTTGCAAAACCAACAGTCCGGTTAGAAGCAGCAACATCAGCGCTAGGATGAGTCTGCGGTTCTCAATCCGAATTGTTTTGCGTGAAGAGTTGAAGGTGAACATCGCGGATCTCCTTAGTCGTGTGAAATAGTTCAGTTGTCGAGAAAACTGATTGCAGGGGGTAAGGCAAGCGCATCGGCACACGCGCATTGCGTAGCTTGAAAACCCGGGCCCCTTGGCCGGGCTTTATAAACAATTGCAAGGAATGAATGATGTATCCCAGTGAGTTTGAAAAGGCGCGCTGCCAACAGCGCGAGTCGCATAGTAAGGGCAAGGCAGCAAGACTGCCATGTTGTTAACTCGATTTCTCATTATTTTTTTGCGAGTGCTGCAGCGCGGCGAAAAAATAGCCGGTTGCTGCCAACCAATTTGCCCCAGCCGAGTTCGCTAGCGCCGCCAGCCGGAAGTTGATTTCCGGCTGGCGGCTCTTTGGTTAAGCGTTACGGCAGGCGGGCGCTCACCGGCGCATCACCGGTTTGGCCCTGCGCCTGCGCCAGCACGCTGCCATCCGCACTACAACGGATGTACCAGGTCTGCTCACTCGCCCGCCACACCGCCACATCCGCCTGACCGTCGCCGTCGTAATCGCCCGGCACGGCTTGATCGAAGTATGGCGCATAACTCGCGCCCCACTGCTCGGCTCTGACGCTTTGGGTTTTGCTTTGCCAGATGTACCAGGTACTGCCGCGCCAGACCGCGCAGTCCGTCTGGCCGTCGCCGTCGTAATCCGCCGCCACTGGCACGTCCGTCCCCAGGCCCCAGGCTTTCGCTATGAATTGCCCGTCGCTGCTGCGTTTCACCAGCCAGGTGCCGGTCGCGCGTCTAAACACCGCCAAGTCGGTCTGGCCATCGCCGTCGTAATCGCCCGGCACGGCAACGTCGTTATAAGGCGCATACGCAGCGCCCCAGGCTACGCTGTCAACCGCCCCGTCCGAACTGCGCACGATGTACCAGTGGCCTTCGGAACCGCGCCAGACGGCGATGTCCGTTTTGCCGTCGCCATCGTAATCGCCCGGCACCGGCACGTCGGTCGCCAACCCCCACGGCTTGATCAGGGAACTGCCATCACTGCTGCGCTTGATATGCCAGGTTCCATCGCTGGGCCGGAAGACGGCCAAGTCGGTTTTGCCGTCGCCGTCATAATCGCCCAGCAACGAGACATCGCCCGCCGCGCCCCAGCTTTGCGTTTGTGCTGGCCGGTTGGCTCCGCCGCTGCTTAAAGACAAGCGCCACGTGCCGTTGTTCGACCACAAGGCCATGTCGCTCTTGCCATCGCCGTCGTAATCGGCCAACTGCGCCAACGCGGCCATGCTTGCGCCGATCACGATGCTGTAAGCCTTCGTGCCCTGACAGGTACCGCCCAGCACTTTGACGGTGAAGTTAAAGGTGCCGGTTTGCGTCGTCACGCCGCTGATCAGGCCCGCGCTGTTCATGGTGTAACCGAGCGGCAACTGGCCCAGCAGGAGACTGAACGTGTACGCGCCCGCCGGTGTGATTGACAACTGCTGGTTGTAATTCTGCCCCACCGCCCCATTCGGCAACGAAGGCGGGTTGAACGTCAGCGGCGCGCAGGCCACCGTCAACACATAGCTGCGCGAGCCCGTACAGCCGCCTTGTGCGGTCGCCCTGATGGTGAACACGAAGGTGCCGCCCGTCGTGGGCGTGCCGGTCAGCATGCCGTCACTGCTCAGGCTCAAGCCCGCCGGCAACGCGCCGCTCAAAATGCTGAAGGCATACGGCGCAACACCGCCCGTCGCCGTGATGGTCTGGCTATATCCTGTGCCCACCGTCCCGCCGGGCAATGAAGCCGGGTTGAGTGTGAGCGGGCCGCAGGTGCCGGTGATCAGAATTTGGTAGCTTTGCGTTTTCGTGCAACTGCCAAAGCCCGTCGCCGTGATGTTGAACGCGAAATTGCCCGCCGCGCTCGGCGTACCGTTCAGCGTGCCGTTGCTGTTGAGCGTCAAGCCCGGCGGCAGTGTGCCGCTCGCCAGCGCGAAGCT
>JAYUCP010000497.1:0-22647 GCA_043740245.1 Acidobacteriota bacterium
CGGTTCGGGCGGAATGTTCGTGCAATCCGAAAAGTTCGTGCTGGAACACGGCGGACGCATCGGCGACCTGAGCATTTACGGGCAGGAAAGCAACGCGACGACGCGGCGGCTGGCGATTATGAATCTGGCGATTCGCGGCATCGAAGCCGACTTCGGCCCCGAACACGCCGACACCTTCCGCCGCGATCTGCACAAAGACCTGAAGGCGCAATTCGTCATCGCCAATCCGCCCTTCAACGATTCCGACTGGCACCGCGCCGATGATGACGTGCGCTGGCAATACGGTACGCCGCCCAAAGGCAACGCCAACTTCGCCTGGGTGCAACATTTCATCCATCACCTCGCGCCCGATGGTTTCGCCGGATTCGTCCTCGCCAACGGCAGCATGTCGTCGAACCAGTCCGGCGAAGGCGACATCCGCAAAGCCCTGATCGAAGCCGACCTCGTAGATTGTATGGTCGCGCTGCCGGGCCAGCTTTTCTATTCCACGCAGATTCCCGTCTGCCTGTGGTTCCTGACGAAAACCAAGAACGACGGCAAACGCCGCGACCGTCGCAAAGAAACGCTCTTTATTGACGCACGCAAACTCGGCACGTTGATTGATCGCGTCCACCGCGAACTGACCGACGAAGACATCCAGAAAATCGTGCAGACCTATCACGCGTGGCGCGGCGACCAGGGCGCGGGCAGTTACGAAGACGTCGCCGGTTTCGCCAAATCCGCAACCACCGAAGACATCGCCGCGCACGGTTACGTCCTGACACCGGGACGCTACGTTGGCGCGGAGGAAGTCGCAGACGACGGCGAACCTTTCGAGGAAAAGATGACCCGCCTCGTGGCTGAATTGAACGAACAATTCGCCGAGTCCGCGAAACTGGAAACGGCGATCAAGGCGAATTTGGGAGGGCTGGGCTATGGTGGATGAGCCAGTGAGGATGTGCCCAACTGTCGAATACCTACCTGACGGCTGGCAAGTGAAAAGGCTTGGCTCGTTCTGCACCAAGATTGGAACTGGCGCTACTCCTCGTGGAGGCAGCGAGGTCTACCTTAACGCACGTATTAGCCACGCACTTGTTCGTAGCCAACATGTATTTGACCGGCATTTCGATGCAGCAGGCTTGGCTTTCATCTCAGAGTTGCACGCCAGAGAGCTTCGGAACGCCGAGGTTCAATCTGGCGACGTTTTGCTCAATATCACTGGTGATGGGGTGACATTTGGACGCTCATGCATTGTGCCTGACCGAATTCTCCCTGCGTGCGTCAATCAGCATGTTTCTATCATTCGGCCTGACCGCAGCGAATGCGATCCTGGCTATCTTCTATCGGTGCTGACGCATCCGGCGACGAAAGGCTACATCGAGTCGTTCAACTCCGGCGGAAGTCGGAGGGCAATAACCAAAGGTCATATTGAGTCTTTCGAGATTCCGCTTCCGCCGCTCCCCGAACAAAAAACCATCGCGCACATCCTCGGAACGCTGGACGACAAGATCGAGTTGAACCGGCGGATGAACGCGACGCTGGAGGCGATGGCGCGGGCGCTGTTCCAGAGCTGGTTCGTAGATTTCGACCCCGTCCGCGCCAAACTCGACGGACGCCCACCCGCTGGCCTCGACGAAGCCACCGCCGCCCACTTCCCCGCCCACTTCCAAGACTCTCCCCTCGGCCCGATTCCGCAGGGGTGGGAAGTGAAGCCGATGTCCGAAGTCATCGAAGTGAACCCGCGCCGCACGTTGAAGAGCGGGGCCATCGCGCCTTACCTCGACATGAAAAACATGCCGACGCAGGGCCATGCTGCCGATGAAATCATCAACCGCGAATTCAACTCTGGAACCAAGTTTCAAAACGGCGACACGCTTCTCGCTCGCATCACACCTTGCTTGGAAAATGGCAAGACTGCGTTCGTTGACTTTCTCGAAGACGGCCAAGTTGGTTGGGGTTCGACTGAATACATTGTCTTCGCTCCAAAGCTACCTCTCACGCCTGAGTTTGGTTACTACCTCGCTCGCTCTGATGCGCTCCGTCTCCACGCCATCCAAAATATGACTGGCACAAGCGGTCGCCAGCGCGTTCCATCCGACTGCTTCAGTCAGTTCAGATTCGCAGTGCCGCCCGCCAAAATTGCCAAGCATTTTGGCGAAATCACCAAGCCGTGGATGACAAAGATTCACGCGAACATTGAACAATCCCGCACCCTCGCCTCCCTGCGCGACTCGTTGCTGCCGAAGCTACTGAGTGGGGAGTTGCGTACACAAAAAGGAGATCTTTGATGGATTTCCTTCGCCCAGAATTTGAGGAAGCGATTACACCTGCCCTTGATACCAGTGGAGTAATTACAATTGGCAGGTTTTCCTATACAGCATCTGATGTGTTGAATCTCGCGGGAAAAGATGCCTATCAACAAGCCTTTGACGATTGGATATGGGAGGAATGGATTCCAACACGTAGTGAGCGGAAGAACGAACTCTTAAAACTGAACTCCAATGCGTCTCGCTATGAAGACCTCAAACAAATGATTTCGAGTAGCCGTGCCATTCCCTTTGTTGGCTCTGGAATGTCACATCCAACAGGCTTCCCGACCTGGGCAACGTTTTTGCGGGAAACATGCAAGCAAACAAAAGGCTTCACTGCTACACAGTTAGACAGCCTCTTAAAAGCTGGCGACTACGAAACGGCGGCGAGCCGTGTTTTTGGTGGGATGCCTCCTCAGTTATTTAATGAGCGGTTCGAGGCAAGTTTCCAACTCTTTCCTGGACGACGCATCAAGGGGCCAGTCCAACTGCTTCCTTTTCTTTTTGATTCCATTGCTGTGACAACCAACTTCGACACAATACTGGAAAACGTTTACGGTAGTTGTGACCAAACTTTCCAAACCGTTCTGCATGGTTTGGCAATTGGGGACTATCGAAAGAAGGTTGCGCTAGGCGCTCGTTGCCTATTAAAACTCCATGGAAATTATGTTGAGACTCACGGGCGAGTCTTACTGAAGGATGAATATGACGCCTTCTACCAGACAGGTTGCAGCGGAAGAGAGGAACTGACCCTGATATTCCGGCGCGGCGGCTTGGTCTTTTTAGGCTGTAGTCTGTACCAAGACAGAACTATGGTGTTGCTGAAAGAAATTGCTGATTCTGACAAGAATATGCCGAGACACTACGCGTTTTTGCAGAAGCCCAAGACGGAAAAGCAAACCAAAGAAAGAGAGCACTTTCTGACTGAGCGAAACATTTTCCCGATCTGGTATGACGGCGACCACAATGATGACATCGAGGCTTTGCTAGTCGGTTTGATGGAAGACCTCAAAAAGCTCTGACTTATGCCAATTCAAATTACAGAATCCATCGTCGAAGAAGCCGCCCTTTCCTGGTTTGAAGAACTCGGCTACACCGTCGCGCACGGGCCGCACCTCGCGCCCGGCGAACCGGCGACGGAGCGAGATTCGTTCGGCGATGTAGTCTTGGTCAGGCGTTTGCGCGATGCCATCTACCGGCTGAATCCTGCCATCCCGGAAGAAGCGCGCGAAGATGCCTTGCGCAAAGTCTTGCGCGTTGGGACGCCAGCGCTGGTGCAAACCAACCGTAACTTTCACGCGCTGCTGCGCGACGGCGTGCCGGTCGAATACAAACGCGCGGACGGCAGCATCGCGGGCGATCACGCGCGGCTGATTGATTTTGACAATCCCAAAAACAACGACTGGCTGGTGGTCAATCAATTTACTGTGATTGAAGGCCAACACAACCGGCGGCCCGACATTGTGGTTTTCGTCAATGGCCTGCCGCTGGCGGTGATCGAATTGAAGAACGCGGTGGATGAAGACGCGACGATCTGGACGGCTTTCAACCAACTGCAAACCTACAAACAGCAAATTGGCAGCCTGTTCCATTACAACGAAGTGCTGGTCGTGTCGGACGGCTCGAACGCGCGCATCGGTTCGCTGACGGCCAATCAGGAATGGTTCAAGGTTTGGCGCACGGTGGACGGCGAAGCCGACGCGCCCAAGACGGCGCTGGAATTGGACATACTGGTGCGTGGCGTGTTTGAGCCGCGCCGCTTCCTCGATCTGCTCGAACATTTCATCGTCTTTGAAGAAGACACCGACAGTGACCAGTTGCATAAAATCATCGCGGGCTATCACCAGTTCCACGCCGTCAACGCAGCAGTCGCCGAAACCGTGCGCGCCAGCGGAATGAGCGAAGCCGACACGCCAAGCGCAGCATTGGCAACCGAAGGCGGCAAACCCGGCGACCGGCGCGCGGGCGTGGTCTGGCATACGCAAGGCTCAGGCAAGAGCTTTTCGATGCTGTTTTATGCGGCACGCATCGTGCGGCATTCGGCGATGCAAAACCCTACGCTGGTCATGCTGACCGACCGCAACGATCTGGACGATCAACTCTTCGGCCAGTTCCAACGCTGTTACGAAATCCTGCGCCAGATGCCCGTGCAGGCCGAATCGGTCGAGCATTTGCGCACGCTGCTCAAAGTTGCCAGCGGCGGAGTCGTGTTCACTACCATCCAGAAATTCTTGCCCGAACGCGGCTCGCGGATGCCGACGCTCAGCGAACGGAAAAACATCGTCGTCATCGCCGACGAAGCGCACCGCAGCCAATACGATTTGATTGACGGCCTCGCCCGCAATTTACGCGATGCTTTGCCGAACGCTTCGTTTATCGGTTTCACCGGCACGCCCATCGAAAAGAACGACGCCAACACGCGCGCCATCTTTGGCGATTACATTTCGATTTACGACATCCAGCGCGCCGTAGCCGATGGCGCGACCGTGCCGATTTATTACGAAAGCCGTATCGCCAAACTGGCGCTCAATCAGGCCGCGCTGCCAACGATTGACGAAGAGTTCGACGAAATCACCGAAGGCGAAGAAGACGACAAGAAACAAAAGCTCAAGTCGAAGTGGGCCGCGATGGAAGCGTTGGTCGGCGACCCGAAACGCATCAAGTTGATTGCCGAAGATTTGGTGAGGCATTACGAACGCCGCGTCGAAGCAATGGACGGCAAGGCCATGATTGTTTGTATGAGCCGCCGCATCTGCGTTGACCTTTACGAAGCGATCATCAAGCTGCGCCCCAATTGGGCCAGCGCGAAAGACGATGACCTGGAAGCTGAGAAGAAGCAGGCTTGCGTGGTCAAGATCGTGATGACCGGCAGCGCCGACGACGGCCCCGACTGGCAACCGCATATTCGCAACAAAAAACGCCGCCGTGATTTGGCTACGCGCTTCAAAGACAGCCAAGATCCGTTTCGCATCGTGATTGTGCGTGATATGTGGCTGACGGGTTTTGACGCGCCCTGTTTGCATACGATGTACGCCGACAAACCGATGCGCGGCCACGGATTGATGCAGGCCATTGCGCGCGTGAACCGCGTCTTCCGCGACAAGCCCGGCGGCCTGGTGGTGGATTACCTCGGCCTGGCCGATCAACTGAAATACGCGCTGGCGACTTACACCGAAAGCGGCGGCCAGGGCAGCCCGAACATTGACACTGCCCAGGCCATCGCGGCGATGCAGGAAAAGCACGACATCGTTTGCGGGATCATGCATGGCTTCAACTGGGACAAATGGATGACGGGCACGCCCGCCGAACGGCTGGGTTTGATTCCGGCAGGACAAGAACACGTCTTGCAGCAGGAAAACGGCAAGCAACGTTTTGTGCAGGTAGTGACCGATCTTTCTCGCGCCTTCGCGTTGTGTGCCGCGACGGATGAAGCCATCGAATTACGCGACGACATCGCTTTCTTTCAAGCGATCAAAGCGCAGCTTGCCAAAACTTCCGGTTCGCAACGTCCGCCCGAAGATTTTGACGCAGCGATTCGTCAGCTTGTGTCCAAAGCGATTATGGCCGACGAAGGCATCATTGATGTGTTCACTGCTGCGGGATTGAAGAGGCCGGACATCAGTATTTTGTCCGATCAGTTCCTGGCCGAAGTGCGCGGATTGAAACACAAAAACGTCGCCGCCGAATTGCTGGCAAAACTGCTGAATGACGAAATCAAATTGCGCGCAAAACGAAACCTCGTCCAAAGCCGCGAATTTAGCGAAATGCTGAAGAAGACGTTGAACGCCTACCACAACCGCGCCATCGCCACGCAGGAAGTGATCGAAGAACTGATCACGCTGGCCAAAGATATGGACGCCGCCACAAAGCGCGGCGAAGATTTAGGTTTGAATGAAGACGAGATTGCTTTTTATGACGCGCTGGCCGCAAACGAAAGCGCGGTGCAGGCGATGGGCAGCGCCGAACTGCGCGTCATCGCCACTGAACTGGTGACGCAGGTGCGCAAGAGCGTGAGCATTGACTGGGCGCTGCGCGAGAGTGCGCGCGCCAGAATCAAGGTGATGGTCAAGCGCATCCTGAAAAAGTACGGCTACCCGCCCGACTTGCAGGAAGAAGCGACGAAGACCGTGCTGGCGCAGGCGGAATTGCTTTCGGCAATTTGGGCGCTGGAATAGGGCAGCAGCGCGAGCAAGTTTGCGCAGGCGACCTCGCCGTGCCTGGCTTCTTCTTGACACATCCCGCCCCCGTCCGTATCCTCCACGTTTTGCGTTTACCGCTCGAACGCTGACTATGTGACCGAACCCTCATGTTTGACGCACTTTCCGACAAACTGAAAAAGGTCCTGAAGGACTTGCGGGGCCAGGGCCGCCTGACGCCGGAGCATCTCGATTTGGCGCTGCGCGAGATTCGCATTGCCTTGCTCGAAGCCGACGTCAATTTCAAGGTCGTCAAAGACTTCATCGAGCGCGTCAAGGCCAAGGCTGTGGGCACTGAGGTCATCGGTTCACTGTCGCCGGGGCAGCAGGTCATCAAGGTCGTCAACGACGAGATGGTCGAGATGCTGGGCGGCACTTCGAGCCGGTTGCTGTTCACTTCGCGGCGGCCCAACTCGGTGATGATCGTGGGGTTGCAGGGATCGGGCAAGACGACTTCGACCGGCAAGCTGTCGCGGTGGCTGGCGGCCAATCAGAACCGCAATCCGCTGTTGTTGTCGGTGGACGTTTACCGCCCGGCGGCGCGCGATCAGTTGGCGGTCATCGGCAAGGCGATTGGCATTCCGGTCTTTGACGGCGCGGGCATTAACGATCCGTTGGAACTGTGCCGGGCGGCGCGGCTGCATTGCGAGCAGATCGGCTTCGACACGCTGATGATTGACACGGCGGGCCGGCTGCACATTGACGATGCGTTGATGGATGAGTTGCAACGCATCAAGTCGGAGATGCAGCCGATTGAAACGCTGTTTGTCGCCGACGCAATGACCGGGCAGGACGCGGTCAAGAGCGCGCACGAGTTCCACAAACGCATCGGCATTACGGGCGTCATCCTGACCAAGATGGATGGCGATGCGCGCGGCGGCGCGGCGCTCTCGATCAAGGCAGTCATCGGCCAGCCGATCAAGTTTGTCGGCGTCGGCGAAAAGTACGATGCGCTCGATCCGTTTTATCCGGATCGCATCGTCTCGCGCATTCTGGGCATGGGCGACGTGCTGTCGCTGATCGAAAAAGTCCAGACCGAGGTGGATGAAGACAAGGCGGCGGCGCTGGAAGAGAAGCTGGCGAGCAATTCGTTCACGCTCGAAGATTTCCGCGATCAGTTGGGACAGGTAAAAAAGATCGGCTCGTTGCAAAGCATCTTTGAATTGTTGCCTGGGGATATGTTCGGCGGCATGATGCCGAAGCTGACGCCGGAAATGACCACCCAGATGGAAGGCGAGTTGAAGAAGACCGAGGCGATCATCAATTCGATGACGCAGGCGGAGCGCGAGAATCACATCATCATCAACGCTTCGCGCCAGATGCGCATCGCCAAGGGCAGCGGCACGACCATCAATGATGTCAAAAAGCTGATCAAGCAATACGTCGAGATGAAGATGATGATGCAGCAGTTGATGGGCGGCGCTGACGGCGGGCCGTTCGGCGGCGGTGGCGGGATGTTCGGCGGCATCCGCAACAAAGTGGTGCGCAAGCTGGCCGGGGTCGGCGGCGGGCGCAAGAAACAGAAACCGAAACAGAAGAAAAAGAAACGGCGGTGAAGCTGGTAGCCGGTAGTCAGTAGTCGGTGGTCGGTTGGACAACAACCAGGCCGACTACCGACTACTGACTACCGACTACTGCCTGCGGAGGTAGCGAACCTTGTTAACAATCAGACTGACCAGAATGGGCGCGAAGAAGAAACCGTTCTATCGCGTCATCGTGACCGAAAAGCGCAGCAAGCGCGACGGCAAATTTGTGGAAATCGTCGGGCATTACAACCCGTTATCGAATCCGGTGCAGATCAAAATTGATCACGACCGCGTCAATCACTGGATTAGTTGCGGCGCACAGCCGTCCGAGACCGTGCGTTCGCTGATTCGCAAGAGCGCAGCGGCGGCGGCGGCACAGGTTGCCGAACAAGCGGTCGCGGCTTAATCAAGAAAGAGCGAGGAGCCATGAAAGAACTTGTCGAACTGATCGCGGCGGCCTTGGTAGACCATCCGGCCGAGGTCAAAGTCAAAGAGATCGAAGGGCACCAGGCGAACGTCATCGAATTGCGCGTGGCCGACGGCGATCTGGGCAAGGTCATCGGCAAACAGGGCCGCACGGCGCGCGCCATCCGCACGGTTCTCAACGCTTCGGGCACCAAGCTGAAGCGGCGCTACGTGTTGGAAATCCTTGAATAGCGCGAACACCGCGCGAGGCATGGCAATGGTTGAGCCGCCAGGTGAGTTGATTACCGTCGCGCGCATCGCCCGTCCGCAAGGCATTCGCGGCGAAGTGATCGCCGACCTGTTGACCGATTTTCCCGAACGCTTCGCCCGGCTCACTGAGGTGCGTGTGGTTTGGCCGAGTGGCAAAGCTGCCGTCATCGGGTTGGAACGCGCCAGGCCGCATCTGGGCCGCATCATTCTGAAGCTCAAAGGCTACGACACGCGCAACGAGGCCGAAAGCCTGCGCGATGTCCGTCTGACGTTGCCGCGCGAACAGTTGGTTGAATTGCCGGCGGATAATTACTACGACTTTGACCTGGTGGATTGCGTTGTCAGCACGGCCACCGGACTGGCGGTTGGCAAAGTCACCAGCGTGCATAATTTTGGCGCTGCGCCATTGCTGGTTGTGAGAGGTGGCGATGAAAAAGAACGGCTGATTCCGCTCGCCAGCAGCATTTGCACCGAAGTTGATGTCGCCAACAAACGCATTGTGATCGAGCCGCCGGAAGGCTTGTTGGAATTGTGAGCAGTAGTCGGTTGTCGGTAGTCAGTTTGTTTTGCTTGAACCGGCTACCGGCTACTGAAAGCCGACAACTGATATGCGCTTCGACCTGCTGACCATCTTCCCGGAATTTTTTGCCGGGCCATTTGAACACGGCATCATTCGCCGGGCGCAACAGCAGGGGCAGATCGAGATCGCAGTCCACGACCTGCGTTCTTTTACATTCGACAAACACCACATCGTGGATGACCGCCCGTTTGGCGGTGGCGACGGGATGGTGCTGAAGCCGGAACCGCTCTTCCGTGCGGTTGAAACGTTGCTGGCGGATGGCGCGGCGGAAGTCGCGGGCAAGCGCACCGCAGTCGTGCTGATGTCGCCGCAGGGCCGGGCGTTTAATCAACGCGAAGCACAGCGATTGTCGGATGAATGTTCGCGCTTGATTCTGCTGTGCGGCCGTTACGAGGGCGTAGACGAACGCGTGGTCGAACACCTGGTCACCGATGAAATTTCAATCGGTGATTACGTGCTGACCGGCGGTGAAATCCCGGCGCTGGTGGTGGTGGATGCGGTGACGCGGCTGTTGCCGAACGTGCTGGGCAGCGCGACTTCCGCCGTGCACGATTCGTTCGTGGCCCTGTCGGGTGGACTGTTGGATTATCCGCATTACACGCGACCGGCAGAATTTCGCGGCTGGCAGGTGCCGGAAGTTTTGATCGGCGGCCATCACGGCGAAGTGGCGAAATGGCGGCGGCGGGCGGCGCTGCTGAAAACCTGGCAGCGGCGGCCCGAGTTGCTCGCCCAGGCCGAGTTGACCGACCAGGAAAGACGCTGGCTGGCGGAGTTGGAGTCAGACCCGGCGCAATGATTTTGAGTTTTTGAAAAATGAAGAGGTGAACGAACCATGAATACTTTAGATAATTTCGATGCGGCGCAAATCAAGACCAATCTGCCCGAATTCATTCCCGGCGATACAGTGCGCGTCCACATCCGCATCAAGGAAAGCGAGACCAAAGAACGGTTGCAGGCCTTCGAGGGCGTAGTCATCGCGCGCAAAGGCTTCGGCGTGCGCGAGACGATCACCGTACGCAAAATTTCGTCCGGCATCGGCGTCGAACGCATCTTCCCATTGCACGCGACGATTGTTGACCACATTGACGTGGTGAAGCGTGGCCGGGTGCGTCGCGCCAAGCTGTATTTCCTACGCGAATTGCGCGGCAAGGCGGCGCGCATCCGCGAACGCGATACACGCACGCACGCGGCAGCGGCAGGCGGCGGGAAGAAATAAGAAATGCCCAGGCCGAGGCCACGTCTCGGCTTGCGGATATTCTTCGCCCTTGCGCCTTTGATTTTCGTCAATCCGTATTTCGGATCGGCACAGCTACCAGTCGGGAGTGCGGCATTCAGCGCGCGCTCCCGGCTGGTCGCTGTGCCGTTTCTATTTGCACATATTCAGCGCAATGCCGGGTCGTCCGCCGTGGTTGCAAATCTTTGCCGAAGCCGAAAGAATGCTGACTTGGGTTAAGCGATCCACTCCTGCTGATGGCATCATTGCCGCCCCGCATCCACCGTGTTGTTGATATAGGCGCACTGCAAACCAGCAAAGCCTGGGGTGCTCGCGCTCAGTTGTACCAGTCACCAGATAAGCGGCTATGGCAAAAGAGAAGACGAACAAAAGACCGCAGACAACGACTGACAAGCAAGACCGCCAGACCGCGCCGCCCGCGCTGTCAGCGCGCGGAAAATGGCTGGGCGGCGGCGCCGCTTTGTTGCTCGTGCTGGCGGTTTACGGCTTGCGGTTGGATCAGATCATCGGCCTAGTCGTGGACGATGCCTGGTATGTGATGCTGGCAAAAGCCCTGGCCACCGGGCATGGCTATACCTTGATCAATTCGCCTTATCCGGGCTTGGCGCCGGTTTATCCGCCGTTTCATCCGCTCTTGTTAGCGCTGGTCTTCCGCTTGCAGGCGAACTTTCCGCAAAACGTGGTGGCGCTGAAATTGGTGGGGTGTGCGGCGATGCTGGGTGTGGGCGCGCTCAGTCTTTATTGGTTGCGGCGGCGTAGCGAATGGCCGTTCTGGTTATCGTTGCTCGGCGCGCTGACTGTGACGTTGACGCCGGCGCTGGTGTTTTTGGCGACTTCAACGGCGATGTCTGAAGGCGTCTTTATGGCGGTCTTGCTGGCCGGCGTTGTCGTCTTCGAGCAAGCCCTCAAGCAGTCCGAAGCAAAGCAGCAGCAATTGTTGTTGACCGGCGCGGCCGTGCTGGCGGCGCTGACCTTCCTGACACGGTCAGTGGGGATCGCCCTGGCCGCCGCGGCGATTCTTTATTTGCTGAAACAGCGGTGCTGGCGTTGGGCCGTCCTTTACGGCTGCACGTTCGCGCTGTTGTGCGCGCCCTGGCTTTGGTACGCGCGCAGCCATGCGCCCACAGCCGAGCAGCGGCAATTACAGGGCGGCATGATCATGAGCGGCTACCTCGCCAATTTCTGGCAGCAACGCGCCGGCCTGAATGAAGGCGGTGAGATTGAGTTGAATGAATTGCCCAAGCGCGTGTGGAACAACACGCTGACCGCAGCCGGCAAAGATTTCGCAATGTTGTATGCCCCGTTGCTCTATCGTTCCGCCAAACTCAGCGGCATGGAGACGGTCGAGTCGAGGGGGCCATTCAAGCTGCTCGCCTTTTTGCTGACAGCCCTGATTGTTTTGGGCTTTGTGTTACGTGCGTGGCGCGGCTTAAGCGTGGTCGAGTTATGCACGGTGATTTATTTGGCCCTGATCCTGAGTTGGCCCTGGGCGACCTTTCGCTTCATGGCGCCGCTCGTGCTGTTCTGGCTTGATTATCTGGTGACGGGCCTGCTGGGCCTGCTCGATTATCAGAAAAATTTCTCGCCGGTGTGGCGCTGGCGCGTGCCCGGCATCTTGTTGGGCTGCGTGCTGGCGCTCTCGCTGACGGATCACGCGTGGTATTTGAAGACCCGGCACGATCCGGCCCCGGCGGAAACCACCCCCTGGCCGGTGGTCTACCACGAATATCAAGCCGCCCTCGATTGGATCAAGCAACGCACGCCGGAGGATGCCGTGGTGACGACGGGCAATCCGGCCCTGGTCTATCTTTACACCGGGCGCAAGGCGGTCTGGTTTGAATTCCCGGAAAAAAACTGGGAAGGCTGGAAAAAACTCAATGTCCGCTATCTCGCGCACCTGCGACCACAACCCATCCAGGAGCCTTCCTGGATGGAAGGCCGCTTCGATCTGGCCTATCGTGCAACGGGCCAGTTGAAATTGCGCGTAACCAATCTAGGCCCCCCTGAAAAACGCCTGCCCTGGTCACTCTTCAATGTGCCGGGCAACGTCCTTGACGTTCCGAAATGAACTAACTGAAGAATGTGCGTAATTCAGCAGACTCGTAAACATTGAGGAACTGCCATTCACCACTTTCCATTTTCAATTCTCCATTCTCAGGCAGAGAGATCATGCGCCAATGCCACCGCTGCTTAAGAATGGAGAATGGAGAATGGAAAGTGGAGAATGTCTCTCTTCACAAGCGTGCAAGCCTGCCGAATTTCAACTGACTGTTTTGCGCCGTGGAATGAGCAAACAAACTCTTAGCACCTGGGTGGCACAAGACAAGGTTCAAGACCGCCTCGCCGTTTTTTGCCTGCTGCTCTTACCCGCGCTCTTTTTTTGGCGCGAGACGCTGGGCTGGAAGACGCTCTCGGACGGCGATGCGCTCTTCTGGTTTTATCCCGCCTACCAATTCGTCGCTGAACAATTGCGCGCCGGCAAGCTGCCGCTGTGGAATCCGTTTATGTACAGCGGCACGCCGCTCTTTGCCCAGTGGCAGGCGGGCGTGTTCGATCCGTTGAACTGGCTCTTTCTGCCGTTCGGCGTGACCTCGCGGGCGATGACGCTGGTGCAGGAATTGGCTTACGCCACTGGCCTGTTGGGGATGTTCCGTTACACTCGCAGCCTGTCGCTAAAGCGCCGCGCTTGTTTGATCGCCGCCGTGATTTACGCCTTGAGCGGATTCGCCGTCGCGCGCGTCATTTATCCCGGCTTCCTGCACATTTTCGCGCTCACGCCCTGGGTGATTTATACGATTGAAGCGTTGCGGCAACGCCCCTCGTGGCGCACGGCGGCGCTGGGCGCAGTGCTCGTCGCGTGGCAGCTTTTTGCCGCGCACCCGCAGCCGTTCGCTTACGGCGCGCTGTTGGCGGGCGCTTATGCGCTCTTTCGAATGCGGAATGCGGAATGCGGAATGCGGAATGAAGCGCCTGCAACGAAGCAATCCGCAATCCGCAATCCGCAATCCGCATTTCTTTTTTTGCGCCAAAGCGCGCTGGTCTATCTGGGCGGTGTCGCATTGGCAGCGATTCAAGTGCTGCCAGCGGCGGAAACGGCGCAACAATCGGTGCGGCAGGATTGGCCCTTTGAATTGTTCACGCTCAACTCGCTGCATCCGGCGTCGCTGCTGGTCACGCTCTTCCCGTTTTGGCACGGACAGGGACGGGGGTTTTATGCGATGGGGTATTGGGGCGTCTATTGGCACCATTACGAAGCGCAGATTTATCTGGGCGTGATCGCCATGTCGTTAGCGGGCGCGGGCGCTTACGCGGCCTGGCGGCAACGCTTGCATCCTTGGAACGTTGCCCGCTTTTGGAGTGTAGTGGCAGTCGTTGGTGTGCTGTTATCGCTGGGCCGTTATGTAGAGCCGTTGGCGCGCCTACTGCATCCCATCCCCATCATCGGCCATTTTCGCAGCCCCAATCGTCATTGGATGGAAGTCGTTTTTGCCGTCGCGGTGTTGGCTGGGTTCGCCGTTGACCGGCTGTTGCGCGCGGATGAAGCAGCGCTGCAACGGCGGCTGGCGCGCGTGGCGCAGAGCCTGGCGGTCGCGTTGACGTTGATTTGTTTGTTGGTCGGCGGCTTTGTGTTGTGGCAGCGCACGGCGGCGGAACAGTTGTTGTTGCCGTTGCGCGATATGAATTGGGTGCAGCCGGGCTTCTTTCAAAAAGGCGGGCCGGAGTTTTATGTGCCGATGCTGACGGCGGTCGTGTTGTGCGCGGCGCTGTTGATCTTTTTGCGCGCGCCGCAACGTGGGCGCTGGTTTGTGGTGCTGTTCGTGGCGATGCTTGGCGACTATCACCTTTACGCTTACTTCGGGCCGATCAATAACGATGAAGCGCATCTGGAACAGCGCATCGGACGCGCGCTGCCGCCCTCATTGGCCGCGCGTGAAAGCGTGTTGGAGCCGTTTCGTTACCAGCAGATGCTCAACCCCACGACGGGTGAGTTCAATCCCTTCTGGCTTTACGGCCACGAATTGGCGAGCGGCTACGATCCGATTTTGAACACGCGCTATAAGACGTTCAGCGGCATTGACGAAGCCGGGCGCAGCTATTTGCCGACGCTGCTCAAGGCGCAAGACCGCACGCTCGATTTGCTCAACGTGCGTTACATCCTCGTCGCGCCCAACTTTCTGACGCCACCCGCGACCGCCGCCGATGCCGGATTGGCCGACGCTGCGCACTGGCGCGAAGTGCCGAACGACAGCACTGTCAACTGGTACAAAGACATGAAGGTTTATGAAAATCTGCGCGCCTTGCCGCGTGTGTGGCTGGTCGGGCAAGTGCAAGTGGTGGCGAATGAGTACGACCAACTGCGGCTGATTCGCGGTGAAATGAATGATGCGCAGGGCAGGGAATTCGACCCGCGCCAAACGGTCTTGCTCGAACCAGGCGCGGCAGACAAACCGTGGGCGCAACGTCTGAATCAAGCAAGCGGCGTCGCAGGTACGGCGCGCATTGTTGAGCGTTCAAACGACCGGTTGCTGATCGAAACAGAAGCCGCGCACGATGCGCTGCTGGTGCTGAGCGAGATGGCCTATTCCGGCTGGCAGGCGCGCCTGGATGGACAAGCGGTTGAATGGCAGCGCGTGAATTACATCCTCAGCGGCGTGCCGGTGGCGGCAGGCAAGCATCGCGTCGAATTTTTCTATCAGCCGCAGATGATAAAAAACGGGGCGGTCGTGACGCTCACGACCGCCCTGGGGTTGTTGTGTTTGGTGGTTTGGGAGAGCCGGAAGCGCCCGCGCGTTACGGGCGCGGGCGTTTCGGTTTAACCGGCTCGTCTTTCTTTTCTTCGGGCTTCTTCTCGTCTTTTTTGTCGGCGGGCTTGTCGCCGGGTTTGCCAGGCGCGGCTTTCGGTTCGTCTTTGACTTCTTCGACGTTGGTGATTTTCACATCGGATTGGAATTGCCGATACTCTTTGTATTTGACGACCATGCGCACGTGAGCCGAGCCGCCTTCCTCGAAATAGAGCGTATCGTCGCTGTAGGTATACGTCGGAAACCAATAGCGCCCATCAATGTTTTCGCGGTAAGTCTCAAACTTCGGGAAGCGTTGTTTGAATTCGGGCACGACCTTGCCTTGCGATTTGACGACTTGCAGGTCCTGGTCATCCACCCAGATGCGGCCCTGAAAGAATTTGCCTTCGATCTTCTGCGACTTCATCCGGCGCAGTTCGTTTTGATTGCCCAAGACTTTTGGCATCACGTCAAAAACGTAGGCGTTCAGGTCATCCACCTTTTCCTTGCCGACATAGCTGATGGTGTAATTCGGCAGTTCCTGCTGGGTCAGCGCGAAGGGTTGCAAATTGATGAGCGCGTTTTTGTCTTCAGCGGTAAAAGTCAGCCCCGCATCGCTGAGCGTAGGTTGGGGCGCGCGCAGAATGCGTTGGATGCGTTTACCCGCATCGTTAAAGACAAACTCCGAGACTTCATAGAGTTCGCCCGAGACCGTATTGGCGGGGCCGAGCACCTGAATGCGCGATTCCTGTTTGTAGGCGTATTCCTTCCAGGTTTCGAATAACTCGCTCTCGCGCGCGGTGAACTGCTTGATGATCTCATCCGGTGAGAGCGTTTTATTCGCCGCCGGTTTGGCTTGCGTCTGGGCCATAGACGAACGGTTGGCCGCCAAGAGCCCCACGCTCAGTACAATCGTCAAAGCCAGAATGAAACGTTTCATCTCGATTTTTCTCCCTTCAATTTCCCGCTCAAACTCGTCAATGAATGACCGCCAAAAAAAGCGGGCCTTTGACGAAGAAGTATAGTCGCTGCGTTGCCTTTCGTCACACGGGCGCACGGCACGCCGGATAGAACGGCCAACCGCGCAAATGATGCAGGCGGGCGCGGAAAAAGCCGTACCGTAGGTTGTCCAACCTGCGGAGCACTCACTTGGCGAGCGGTCCCGGAACCCAAAGGGCTTTTTGCCGAAGTGCTCCGCAGGTTAGACAACCTACGGTACATTTCTTTTTCCCGAACGCTATAAAAAGCTGCCAAAAGCCTCGCTGGCAAAATCAAGCTTGCTATTGCAGAATGCCTAACTTGGTTTGAAGCCATCCGTTCAACCAGAGAATGATTCACAATGGCAATGACAAACACCCAACCAGGACAACCGGCCCCGCCGATTGATTTGCCCGACCAGCACGGCCAGCGCTGGCGTTTGCATGACCAACGCGGCAAGGTCGTCGTGTTGCTGTTTTATCCGGCGGACGAAACGCCCGTTTGCACCAAACAGATGTGCAGCGTGCGCGACAACTGGGAACGTTACCGCGCCGCCGGCGCCGAAGTCGTCGGCCTCAACACCGATTCGGTTGAAAAGCATCAGCGTTTCGCCGCGCATCACGAATTGCCGTTGCGCTTGCTCTCAGATGCCGATGGCAGCGTCGTGCGCGCTTATGACATGAAACAGCTATTTGGCACCAAGCGCGGCGTAGTCGTGATTGATCGCGACGGCGTCATCCGTTACCGCCGCACCGTGTTGCCTATCTTTCGCCCCACTGATGACGAAGTGCTGGAAGCAATCAACGCCGTGCTGCAATAAGCGGCGCACCGCGCGCTGCGCCATCCGTACTCAATACTTATGCCCACTGACTTGCCCGCAACCATTGACCCGCCAGCCCCCAATGCATCCGACGCCAATTCGGCCCAACGCCTGCAACAACTCATCAAAGAGTTGAGCGTCGAATTCATCTCGATCCTCGATCTCGATGAATTGATCGAACGCGTCGCCGAACGCTTGAAGGAGGTCATTGACTACAAATTCTTCAACCTCTTCCTCGTTGACGAAGTGCGCGGCGGGCTGGTTTGGAAAAAAGCCATCGGCTATCACCCCGACGCCGTCGCGCGCCACGAAGTCATCCCCTTTGACCGCAGTATCGCCAGCGCCGCTTGGCGCGAAGGCCAAACGATCAACGTCGGCGACGTGCAACGCGACGCGCGTTATTTGCAGGTTGCCATTGATGGCGATGATGTCCCGCGTTCTGAAATCGCCGTCCCGCTGACCGTCGCGCGCGAAAACAAGATCGTCGGCGTGCTGACCATCGAGAGCGCCGAGCCCGACTATTTCACGCGCGAACACGAACGCGTGCTGGGCGTGCTGGGCAATCATCTGGCCATCGCGCTCGAACACGCGCGCGTTTATGACGAACTGCGCCAGCGCACGCGCGAGTTGCGCACGTTGATCGAGATCGGCCACGAGATCACTTCGATCCTCGATCTGGATCGCCTGCTCAAATCCGTCGCGCCGCTCTTGGATCGCGTCATCAACTACGAATTCCTGCTCGTCGGTCTGATTGACGAAGCGCGCCAGGAATTAGTCTGGCACGTCGAATACGGCTACGGCGTGGCGAAACGCGAGCGCGCCAGCCGTTCACCTTTGGAACAAGGTGTCGTCGGGCGCGCTGTGCGCGAACGCCACACGCAAATCGTTTGCGACGTGTTGCGCGACCCCGACTATTTCGTGACCGATCTCTGGCGCGATCAAGGGCAACGCGCCGAAATCGCCGTCCCGCTGGTTTACGAAGACAAGGTCATCGGCGTCGTCGCGCTTGAACACAGCCGCACCGGCGCGTTCAACGAATACCAGGCGCGCATTCTGGAAAACATCGCCAACCCGCTGGCCATCGCGCTGGTCAACGCCAAGCTTTATGCCCAGCACGTCGCGCACGAGCAGAGCCTGGAAAACGAAATGCTGATGGCGCGCGATGTGCAACGCGCGATGATGCCCGACCCGCTCAATCTGAAAGGCTTCGACATTGCCGCGCGCCTGAAGCCGGCCTTGAACTTGAGCGGCGATTTTTATGATTACATCCCACTCTCGGAAAACCGCATCGGCATGCTGATCGGCGATGTCGCAGGCAAAGGCGTGCGCGCGGCGATGGGCATGGCCGCCGCGCGCAGCCATTTGCGTAGCGCGGCCCGGCGCGGTGGCGGCCCCTCGCGCGTCTTGCGCGACGCCAATACGCGTTTGTACCGCGACCTCAAAGGCAACCTGTTGCTGACGTTGATTTACGGCGTGCTCGACACCGAGGAAAAATCTTTTCAGTACTGCAACGCCGGCCACAACCCGCCCTATCTGGTGCGCGCCAACGGCAAATGGAAGCCGCTGAAAGTCGGCGGCTTGCTGATCGGCGTTTTCGACAAACAGCAATACAAAACCGAAACGCTGCAACTGGAAAAAGGCGACCTGCTCTTCTTTTTCACCGACGGCCTGAATGAAGCGCGCCGGCACGACCGCCACGAATTCGGCGAGCAACGGCTGGTGGATTTCCTCATCGCCAACCGGCAGATGAAGGCCTCGGCGCTGGTGGATGCCGCCGTCAAACTGGTGCGCGACTTCACCGGCAGCGAAGAGTTGCAGGATGATCTGACGTTGGTGGCGATCAAGGTTTTGTAACGGCAACGTACTGTAGACTGTCTAGTCTGCGGGTGCTTGCGCCGTTGTCCAATTGGCTGCCACCGAGTCAATGATGACGCCGTTGAAATCGAACAGCACCGCGCGCCACGGGCCGGTTGGCAAGCTGTGTTTTGTAGTTTGAGCATCGCGCGCGTTCATTGCCTCCTCAGCCCTGTCTGGTTTATGGTGGCACCGGTTGATTGAGTTGCGCCACACCCAAGCCAACAGACAACGCGCCATTCAATCAATCCGTGGTTCAGCGCCGGGAGAACAGCATCCCGGCGTTCATCAGTAACACTGCAAAAATTATCAGGTAGTTAGACAGCATCGCCAGGATTGCCGGACGGATTTACTGAAGACGCAAACGAGTAACATCCCCAGACTCGTCAGCGCCGCTCTGTGAATCCTGTCAGCAAGCTTGTTCAGCCTGTCCACCCCTGCCTGTTTTTGCCACTGAACTTAAACTCAAGGCCGGCAGCTAGCCCTGCCGGCTCAGCAACAGACAGCCCAGCTTTTCCCCAGGAGGAATTTTCTGATGATCGTTCAGCAAACTCACGCACCGCTTCTCTCCACGCCAGCATCTTTGCCCGCCCTCTTCAAGCCTGATGCCGTGCCCGCAGACCTCGTAACGGTTTACTGCGCGCTCTCGCATCAGCAACGCGAGGAACGTTTTTTCAGTACGGCGGACATCGCCGACAAATACGACATTGCCCGACGCACCGTGCAGGACTGGATTGGCAGCGGCCTGATCGCCGCCGTCAAGGTCGGCAAGAAATATCGCGTGGAGGTGCTATCGGTCGAAGCCTACCTGCAACGTTGCACCGAGCGGCACGAAGTGAGCAAGCACAGTCGCTTGCCGGAATGACCGCAGAACAAATTGATGCGAACTGACGCCGGGCGCGAGTGCTGGCGTGTGGGTAGGGGTGTGCCTGGCCACCAGACAGAGTCAATGGAGACGTATTTGACGTATTTGGCGCGGGACGCGCGGGTGGCGCGGTACGCGCAAGGTGATTTGGTGTGACGGTGGTATAAGACACTTGCCGCTTTACAGCGGTTTCGACTTGGGTGTTCAGGCTACGGAATAACCGCAATGCTGAAACCAGCCGCGAATATCTGACAAGGTCACCTTGGCATAAGCGCGCTTGAGCGCGTTCTGTAGTTTGCGCTTGGTGTCGGCTTTGATGCGTTTCAATTCGGCTTTGATTTTGGAGATACACTCCTCTTTGGGATTGAAATCGGGCGAGTAGGCGGGCAACGGTTCGACCCGTGCGCCGGTCGCGGTAATCAAAGCCAAGACTTGTACACGCTTATGCGTTGGGACGTTATCCCAGATGACAATGTGGCCGGGCCGCAGGAGCGGGACCAGCAAGTGCCGGACATAAAGCTCCAGCGCTTCACCGTCCAGCGCTCCTTCGAGCATCATGGGGGCGCGGACGCCGTCGAGTGTCAGGGCGCTGATGACCGAAATGTTGGCGCCGGTTTGAAAGGGTTCAACCACCACGGCGCGGGTGCCGCGCGGGGCCCGCATGATCGCGCGACATTGCCAAATGGACGCCAAATTCATCCAGGAACCAGCAGCATTCGACCGGGAAGGTGGTTTGTTTTTCGCCAAAAGCGGCGCGTTCTTCGGGACTCGCTTCACGCGCCCGCCGCGACTTCTTTTTGCGCGTGAAGTCAATTTGCTGCAAGCCGCGCCAGACCGTATTGAGACAAACACTCAGGCGACTGCGGCGGCGCAGCAACACGCGCAGTTCGTCAAGCGTCGCGTCAGGAAACTCGGCAACCAAGTCGGCGAGTTTAAGCAACTTGGCCTCATCCAATTTCAGCACGGCCCCACCGCCATGCGGCAAGGGGGCCAGGTTGTCGGTCTCGCGCCGTAGTTTGAGTAACTGATAAACGTAACGTTCACTGACGTTGAAGAGCACGGCGATTTCGGACTTGGTATGCTCTTGCTGATCCACCACCGCAACAATGCGGAGGCGGAGTTCTAGTGGAAGTGGTTTCATGGCGCTAAGTAAAGACGACTTACCCTGAACACTCAAGTCGAAACCGCTGTAAGTCACAGGCAATCACAAAGAACATTAGACGATTGAAAACTGGGGGCGTTGAATCAAGGGCCTCTACAAAATCACAGGAGCAAATAATGAAATCGCTAAGGCAAAGGGTGAGATTTTCCTCTCTAACAGCTAGTGGGTGGGTATTAGCACTGTTTTTCTGTGTCATGGCGGCCTTGGCGTTATTAATCGCCCCGGTGTTAGGCAAAATTCGCTCATTGAACAAGCCCAGTTCAAGTACTGCGCTCCGGCCCGCTACATACACTCAAAACAGTCGCATTCCCACTGTTATCACGAACTATACGCGCTTTGGTTTTGAACCATCTGTGTTCAAAGTTCCGCCTGGGCAGGTTCTCTTAGTTGTTCGCAATGCCAGCAGTCTTCAAAGAATTAGCTTACAGTTATCGCGTCAGCTAGGTAACCAGCCCAGCCAGCAACTACTTTCTGGTATTTATGAAAAAGGCTCAAAAAGTTGGGATAGGCTGCTAACCCTAACGGCTGGAGAATATGTCGTTTCAGAAACTTATCACCCTGAATGGACATGTAAAATAACTGTTTCGGAGAAATAACAAAATTGTCTAAGCGTGATTTACTGAAGTAGACAGCAAACGCTTCAATACACAGTCTGCATTTAATAATCATCAAACAAGGAAAGAGGGGTTATGTTTC
This sequence comes from Acidobacteriota bacterium, assembly GCA_043740245.1. Classification (GTDB taxonomy): domain Bacteria; phylum Acidobacteriota; class Blastocatellia; order RBC074; family RBC074; genus JACPYM01. The sequence goes on from JAYUCP010000497.1 coordinate 21,656, forward strand.
ATCGTTTGCCAAGCCAGTTAGTCTACAAATCCACCTGGATTGCCATCCTAACCGCATTGCTGCTTTGTAGCCCAACGTATTCCCAGAGCAGATCCAGAACCTTGACAGATGGTTATACGCCGACTGGCGCGGCGCCGGGGTCACCGGCTGGGGCTTTTCCGCTGAGCGGTTTTGACACGATCAACCTATTCAATGGGAATATGAACTTCCGCCTGCCTTTGCTTCATATTGGGGGCAGGGGGGCCGCTGGGTATACGATGATGCTACCATTGCCATCGCAGTGGGCTGGGTGGGAGATACGCAGGACTTATCAAAACGACAATAGCGGAATTTACTGGGATGACGCGATGGGTCGTTTTACCGAAGCGCCACCGCCTTACAGTGCCGGGAAAATGATTGGCATCTCTACTTCGACCGAATTTATTCAAGGGCCGGACTGTAATAGTCAGAGCCATCCGCTTTATACCTTGACCAGATTGAGATTCATTACTCCGGACGGAACTGAATATTATTTGCATGACGAAAGATTCCAAGGCGCGCCAAAATTCGACGATTTGTGCAACTCCACATTGGAAGCTAATCGTGGCAAGGTCTTTCGCACGCCAGACGGCGGATCAATGACTTTTGTCTCTGACACTGACATCTCTGATTACCGTTACGCTGGCTACCATACGGAGTTTCAGGTCTCTGGCTATTTGTTAATGAGTGACGGGACAAGATACCGGATCGTGAATAACCTGATTAGATGGATTCAAGACCGGAGCGGCAATTGAGTTACGTTTAACTATCAAACTGTTGGTTTTAACAATGAAATCCTGACCAGCGTCAGTGACTCGCTGGGCAGGTTGGTGACAATAACCTACGCCGCTCTTGGAACCCCTTACGACCAAATTACCGGGTCTTTGGGAATTGCCGTGTAAGCCCCCAACATCTTGTGGTTATCAATGGGCAAATGCTGCATAGCCATGTAAGTCCAGCCAGATGCGGCGAAA
>JAYUCP010000498.1:0-9012 GCA_043740245.1 Acidobacteriota bacterium
CGCACGCGCTTCGCTGATGTGAGAGGCGACCCATTCGCGCGCCCACCGGTCGGCATTCAAAACAGTCTCGATACTCAAGGCCGGCTGCGTCTCGTGCGCGTCGCAAGCCGCTTGGATCAAACGCGGGATGTCGCCGAATTTGATCTTCTCGTCCAGGAAAGCGGCGACGGCCACTTCGTTGGCGGCGTTCAACACGGCGGGCATTGTTCCTCCCGTCCGCAGCGCCCGATAAGCCAGTTCGATGCAGGGAAACTTGTCGGTCTCGGGAGTGAAAAACTCCAGCTTGCTCAGCGTGGCCAGATCGAGCGGGGGCAACGGCGAGGGGCGGCGGTCAGGATAGGTCAGCGCATATTGAATGGCGTGGCGCATATCGGTCACGCCCAGTTGCGCGATGACCGAGCCGTCAATCATTTCGATCAGCGAATGCACGACCGATTGCGGGTGCACGACGATGTCAATCTCGTCGGCGGAACATTGAAAGAGCCAGCGCGCCTCGATCACTTCGAGGCCCTTGTTCATCAGCGTGGCCGAATCAATCGTGATCTTCGCGCCCATCTGCCAGGTCGGATGTTTGAGCGCCTGTGCACGCGTGGCGTTTTCGATCTCGTCCTTACTGGCCGTGCGGAACGGGCCGCCCGACGCGGTCAGGATCAGCCGCTTCAACTCTGCGCGCGTTTCGCCGCGCAAGCATTGGTGCAACGCGTTGTGCTCGCTGTCCACTGGCAACAGTTCCGCGCCCGACTTGGCGGCGGCGTTGGTCATCAGTTCGCCCGCGATGACCAGTGTCTCTTTGTTCGCCAGCGCCACGCGCTTGCCCAACTCCAACGCACGATAAGTCGGTAGCAAGCCGAGCGCACCGACGACCGCGCCAACAACGATCTCGGCTTCGGCGCAGGTGGCGACTTCGATCAACCCCTCCACACCGATGGCGATTTGCGGCAGCCTGGTCACGCCGCGCTGGCTCAATTCATAACGCAGCTTTTCCGCGCTCGCTTCATCCGACACCGAAACCAGACGCGGTTGATGCCGGACGATTTGTTCGGCCAGCAATTCGACATTCGACCCCGCACCCAACGCCGCCACGCCGAACGCACCGTTCAGCGCCTCCACCACGCGCAGCGTGTTGCAGCCAATGGAACCCGTCGAACCTAGAATCGCAATCTGTTTCATATCGGTAGCCGGTAGCCGGTAGCCGGTAGCCGGTAGCCGGTAGCCGGTAGCCGGTAGCCGGTAGTCAGCGGTAACGGCAAGTGAATGCCGAGCACGACTGGCTACCGGCTACTGACTACCGACTACCGGCTTCAAAAACACCTGATAGTAGTAATAAAGCAACGGCGCGTTGAACAACATACTATCCAGCCGGTCGAGCACGCCGCCGTGTCCGGGAATCAGATGCCCCGCGTCTTTGGCTTTCGCGCCGCGCTTCAACATGGATTCGCACAGATCGCCGGTCGCGCCCAAAAAGCCCATCACCAACGCCAGCGGCACCGCGTGCGTCAATTTCAATTCGGGAAAAAATGTGTAATGCGCGAGCAGGGCGGCAATCACGTTGCCAATCAACCCGCCAATTGCGCCTTCGACCGTTTTGCCTGGACTGATGCGCGGTGCGAGCTTGCGTTTCCCCAGCGCGCGGCCAGTGTAGTAAGCGCCCGTGTCGCCCGCAAACACGACGATGAAAAAGAGCGTGAGCAACTTGGCGGGCAGATGCAATTCTTCGCCGCCCGCCGTGCGCAAGGCGATGATGTAACCGCCCAGCAAGGCGACATACAGCACACCGAACAGCCGTTCAGCAGCAGAGGGCAACACGTGCGACAAATCTTCGCTGTCGAGATTGCCGAACAATTGCACCAGCAATTCGACGATCGCCAATGCCGCCACCAGCGCCGCGACCAGATCGTGCCGCCCAAAATAAAAAGCGGCGATGATCCCCGCCGCTGCCAGCAAGCCCTGCGCTTCCCCGCCGGATTTCGCCAGCCGGTAATACTCGACCAGGCCCAGCACGATGGCGAGCGCGGCTAGTGTCACAAAATAGATCGGGGAGCCGAGCCAGAGCGCGGCAAAGAGAAACGGCAGGAAGATTACGGCGGTGAGAACACGTGCCATACAGATAGGGGGCTGGGGGCTAGGGACTTGGGGCTGGGGCGAAAGCTGTCTCTAGTCCCAAGCCCCTAATCCCCAACCCCTGCTATGAAGCTTTGACGACCGCGCGTTGCGGTTCCGTCACTAAACCGCCGTAGCGGCGCTCGCGCTTTTGATAATCCAAAACGGCGGCGAACAAATCGGGTCGCCGGAAATCGGGCCAGAGCACATCGGTCACATAAATCTCGGCGTAAGCGATCTGCCATAACAGAAAATTGCTCACGCGGAATTCGCCGCTCGTGCGCACCAGCAAGTCAGGATCGGGCAAGTTCGCCGTGTACAGGTGCCGCGCCAGATCGCTTTCGGTAATCGAATCGGGCGTGCGGCCTTCGCGCCGGCACTCGGTCAGCAAGCCGCGGCAGGCGTCCACCAATTCGACGCGCCCGCCGTAATTGAGCGCGACGTTGAGCACCATGCCGGTGTTGTGCGCCGTCTTGTGCATCGCCGAACGCAGTTCGAATTGCACCGACTCATCCAGTTCGCGCGTGCGCCCGATGGTTTGAAAGCGAATGTTTTCGCGGTGGATGTTGTCAATCTCTTTGCGCAGATATTCTTTGAGGAAGGTCATCAGGGCTTCGATCTCGAAGGGCGGCCGCTTCCAGTTTTCGACCGAGAAGGCGTACAAGGTCAGCGCCTCAAGCCCCAGGCGCGCGCAAGTGTCCACGGTCGCGCGCACGGCCTCGACACCGGCGCGATGCCCGGCGACACGCGGCAGAAAGCGTTTCTTGGCCCAGCGTCCATTGCCATCCATAATCACGGCGAGGTGGCGCGGCAAGCGGGCGAAATCAAGCTGGCGCAACAACTGTTCGTCGCGCGAACCCGGTTCGATGATGCCTGCGAAATCTTCTAACATCCTGCTCCAACGCTATACACCGTAGGGGCAGACCTGTGTGTCAGCCCCGGTCGGTTCTGACGTCATCCGTGTCGTCTGATGCCAGCGGGGCAGACACGCAGGTCTGCCCCTACGGTGAGATGAATAACTTCGTGGATGAGTTCTTGATCGCAACGACTGACTGCCGTATGACAAGCGTCGCATACTAATACTCGACTTTTACCAGCGTCAACCCTTTGGCCGGCGCAGGCGCCCCCGCCAGCATACGGTCTTTGCGCTGCAACAACTCTACGATGGAACCGGCGGGCAACCGCCCACGATTGGCCGCCACCAGCGCCCCGACCATCGTACGCACCTGATAGCGCAGGAAGCCGTCGCCACTGAACCAGAACTTGAGCAACGGGCCGTCGCTTTCGAGCCTGAACTCGCTGAGGGTGCGCCCGCGCGTTTTAGTCTCGCAATCCGTCGTCGTGAACGCGCTGAAATCATGGGTGCCCAGCAATTGCTGCCCGTCTTCTCGCAGCCGCGCCAGATCGAGTTGATACGGATAATGCCAGGCGTAGCGTTCCAGCAGCGGCTGCATCACCTCGGCGTTGTAAAGCTGATAGCGGTAGGTTTTGCCCTTGGCATCAAGGCGCGGATGAAAGCGCACTGCGGCCTGCGCGGCTTCCAACACACGAATATCAAACGGCAGATTGGCATTGAGCGCACGCCGCAAGGCCGGGCCTTCCCAGACTTTGTCCAGGCGGAACGACACGACTTGCCCTTCGGCATGCGCGCCCGCGTCGGTGCGTCCCGCGCCGTGCGTAATGACTGGCGCGCCCGCGAAACGTTGCAAGACATCGGCAAGCACGCCTTGCACGGTCGGCTGGTCGAGCTGCATCTGCCAGCCGCAGTAATTCGTGCCGTCGTAAGCGAGGGTGATACGATAGTTCATCGAATGAATGTTTAGGTGTGACCGATGCGCCGCAACAACTCGGCAAAGCGCGGCTCCGCGTGCAGGCTCTCATAAAACGGCACGCCTTTCAGAAAAACCAACATGCTCGCCCGCTCTTCATACGCCCGATTGAGCCAGCGCAACGCCTGCTCGCGGTCGCCGAGTTCAACGCTGATGCGCGCCATGCGCCAGGCCGTGAGCGGTATTCCTTGTTTCGCCCGTTCCTCGGCCAGCTCCAACTCCTTGCGCCAATACCCCAGCTTGCCCCCGCTGGCAAAGGCTTGCTGTAAGGCGGTCAGATTGGCCTGGCTCTCGCCAATCAGCGTGCGGAACTTGAGAACTTCGGCCACGGCCTGTGCGGCGTCGCCGCTTTGAAACAGCGCGTTGCCGAGGTCATCGTGCGCCAGCGCGAAATTGGGATCGAGTTCAAGCGCCTTGCGATACATCTCTATGGCCTGGTCGTAGCGGCGTTGGTAAAAGTAAGCCCAGCCCACCGCTGTCGTAAACAGCGACGAAGTCGGATCGAGTTCCAACGCGCGCCGCCGCGCGGTCAGCGCCTCAGCAAAGCGGCCCATTACCAGAAAGTATGTGCCGCTCATCCCGTGCGCATCGGCATAGTTGGGACTGAGTTCGAGGGCACGATTAATTTCGCGTTCACTGGCGGGCCAATCCCAGGCGTAAAACAGCTTGGTCTTGGCCAGCGAGATGTGCGCCTCGCCCAGCGTGTCGTCGAGTTGCAAGGCGCGCAAGGCCGCCGCCTCGGATTTTGGAAACGCCTCGCGCGCCGGCAAAAAGCCCAGATAGCCCAGCAGATTCCAGGCATCGGCGACGCCGGAATGCGCGGGCGCATAATCGGGATCAGCCTTGAGCGCCTGCTCAAAAGCTTCAATCGCCTTTTCCAGCGAGGGCTTGTTCCACTTGCTCCAAAAGTAACGGCCCCGCAAATAGGCTTGATAAGCTTCGCCGTTTGCGGTGTAGCGCCGCGCCAGCAACTGGCGCTCGGCGGGCGAAAGCTTGAGCGCAAACGCGGCGACCAGCTTTTCCGAAAGCTGGTCTTCAACGGTGAAAAGATCGGTGAATTTCTCGTCCAGCGTTTCAGCCCAAAGCGTCGCGCCATCATTGACGTTGACCAACCGCACGGTCACGCGCACGCGTTCACCCGCGCGTTGGATGTGCCCATCGAGCACGGCATCCGCTTTCAACTCGCGCCCGGCCGCCAGCGCATCCTGTTCGAGCGCCGTGTATTTGCGGATGGCCGACAACGGGCGCACGGCCACCTGCCGCAGCTTGCTGAGCCGCGTGATCAGCACATCGGCCATTCCCATTTGCAGATAATCGTCACGCCCCTCGGCCACCAGCGGTTTGAACGGCAGGACGGCGAGCGTTTTGATTGCGGATTGCGGATTGCGGATTGCGGATTCCCGCTTTTGCCACCAGTACACGCCACCAGTTAGCAGCAAACTCAGCAAGGCGAGAAATGCGACGGGACGACGGGGGGAAAGCGAGAGAGGGGGGCGAGGTGATAAGGCGACGGGGCGAGGCAGTTCCTTCAACGCCCCGTCTCTCAACCCTTCTCTTTCTCCGTCGAAAATCTCTTCCTCAATCACCACTCGCAGCTTCGACTCTTCGACAACCAAGGTGGGAGCGGCGTTGGGCATCAAAGCGGGCGCGTCTTCTACCACTTCCACCACGTCAGCCACAAAGCGGTAGCCGCGTCCGGGCACGGTCACAACATAGCGCCGTTCACCCGGCCCCACGCCCAAGGCTTTGCGCAACGCCGAGACGTTGACCGTCAGATTGTTTTCTTCAACCACCGAATCCGGCCAGAGCAAGCTCAGCAACTCGTCCTTTTCGACTACCTGATCGCGCCGTTCGACCAGCACAAACAACAAATCCAAAGCACGGGGCGTCAGCGCCACGGGTTCACCGGCGCGCAGCAAGACCCGCTTGCGCCCATCCAGGCGAAAAGAATCGAATTCATAGCAGCGCGGAAGCACTTTGTTTTCCATCGCTTTAACAACTTTAGGAAGTTTAGCCGCCGGGCTTAAAGATTTTAGCCCGCCTCGCAGGCCATCTTGCGCCGCGTCGAGGCCAAGCGGCCCCGGCGTGAGGCCGGTTCGGCGCACACTGTAGCACCGCCACCAGCCCAAACCCAAGACCGCAACCCTGGTATGAATGACCGGCGCAAACGCAATGAACCGAACCCGGCGGATCGAAATCACAGTGGAGCGCAGACGCTTGGTAATGCAAAACGCCACGCCGCCCGCGCGAGTTTTTTGTCCAAGCTGCCCGACCCCGGTCGTGCTGCTCACCCCGGAGGAAGCCGCCGCGTTGACCAGCGTCAGCGTGCGCACGGTCTATCGTTGGGTCGAAGCCGGTCTGCTGCATTACCTGGAAACGAGCGCAGACCAACTGCTCGTCTGTCCGCACACGTTTCCGCCATCCATTGTAGAAAGCTTGAAAGGAGCAAATTTATGAAGCACAGCAAAATCGTATTGTCCGCAATGTTCACGGCCCTGTTGGCCTTGAGCGCCTTGATCGCCACACCCGCAATTTATGCGCAAACGGCAGAGACACAGGAACAGGCTGCCACGCCACACGCGGGCGCGGGCGGCGGCATCCTGGACGTGATCGAACAGGCCAAACAGGCGCAGATCAAAGCACTGGTAGGCACTTGGGTGGCAACCGTCACACCCAGCGGCCCCGATGCGCCGCCGCCGTTCCCTTCGTTGTTGACGTTTATGGCCGACGGCACAGCGTTGTTTTCAGCCGCAGGCCCGCCCATCCCGGCGCTGGGCAATCCGGGACACGGTGTGTGGACGCGCATCGGCGACCGCACCTTCGCGGCGACCTTCGTACAACTGACCTTTGCCGATCTGATGCATTTGGATGGCACGTTGAAAATCTCGATGACGCTCAAACTCAACGAGAAACTGGACGAGTTGACCACGCAGGATCAGGTGAAGATTCTCGATCTGGAAGGCAACGAACTGGTCACGCTCGGCGGCGCGCAACGCGGCAAAAAGCTGCAAGTCGAGGTCATTCGTTGAGTCGGCGCTAAGCGGGCATTGCCGTTTTGACAACAAGGCTGAAGGTTAGCGCTGCGGCTGGCCTTCAGCCTCGCCATAATTTTGGCAAAAAATTTCTGCGGCATGACCTTTTTCGCGGCGCATTCCCGCTTAGCAAATTGAGCGCCCATTCGCTCTCACAAAAAACGGTCGGTCAATTACGAGAGAAAAACCTATGCTGACCAATGCAACTCGCTACAAACGAAACGACGTCGCGCCACAACCGTGGCAAGAAATGCTCGCTGACTTGTTCGCTGGCATCGCACGCCGTGAGCAGACGGCACTGGCCGCGTTTTACGATCAAACGCAGCGCCTGGTGTTCGGCCTGCTGCTCGCTTTGCTGCGCGAACGCCCCAGCGCGGAAACCGTGCTGCTGGAAGTTTATGACCAAGTCTGGCAACAAGCCGGCCAAGCGCAAACCCAGCCGCATGCCCCACTCGCTTGGTTAATACTGCTAGCCCGCAAGCTGGCGTTGGAGCGCTTGCGCGCACAGCCTCAACAACGGCCAACGCAGGACTGGTTCAGCGCCGATTCACTGGCGGAACCGGTCAAGGCTGCGGTTTCTTCCGACTGTGCTGAAGTGACGAATCAGCGTCATCGCGTGCGTCGGGCACTGATGCGGCTCCCCATCGAACAACGCCGCGCGTTGGAGTTGGCTTGCTTTGCCGGATTGACCTACACCGAAATTGCCAGCCAACTGGGCTGCGCGCCCGCAGAGATCAAAACCCAACTCGCCGCCGGGATGCGCACGCTCAGAGCCCATTTGCAGCCGCAATTGTGATTCCCGGATAATGCGGCGCCGATGCAACAACCCGCCTTCATACAGCAACACGTCCCGCTCGCACCGTTGACGACCTTAGGAGTCGGCGGTGCGGCGCGCTTCTTTGCCACGCTCGAACACGAAAATGAAATTCCCGTGGCGCTCGCGTTTGCAGCCCAACACGACTTGCCCGTATTCGTGCTCGGCGGCGGCAGCAATCTGGTCGTGGCGGATGCGGGCTTTCCTGGCTTGGTGCTGCGGATCAGTTTGCGCGGCGTTGAAGCGCACAACGAAAACGGCCAAGCCATTGTGACCGCTGCGGCGGGCGAAGTGTGGGATGACCTCGTCGCGCATTGCGTCGCGCAAGGCTGGGCGGGCCTTGAATGCCTCAGCGGGATTCCCGGTTCGGTCGGCGGCACGCCCGTTCAAAACGTCGGCGCGTATGGCCAGAAAGTCAGTGAAACCATCTCATGCGTGCGTGCCTTTGACCGGCAAACCGGGCAGATCGTTGAATTGAGCAACGCCGCGTGCCAATTCGGTTACCGCCGCAGCCGCTTCAACACGCTCGAACGCGACCGCTTTATCGTGTTGCGGGTGAGTTATGTGTTGCGCGTGAATGGTGCGCCGGCGTTGCGCTATGCCGACCTCAAACAATTCTTAGCGGATTCAATCGCTGCGCCAACGCTCACCGAAGTGCGCGCCGCCGTGCTCACCATTCGCCGCCGCAAAGCGATGGTCATTGACCCCGCCGATCCGGACACGCGCAGCGCCGGCTCCTTCTTCAAAAATCCGCTCATTTCGTCCGCAGAATTTAGCGCAATGGAAACGAACGCGCGTGCGGCGGGTTTGTTGAAAGCTGAAGAAGCTTTCCCGCATTACCCAGCGGACAACGCGCAATTCAAAGTCCCGGCAGCCTGGCTGATTGAACGGGCGGGCTTTGCCAAAGGCTACACGCGCGGCACCGTCGGGCTGTCTAGCAAACACGCCCTCGCCATCGTCAATCGCGGCGGAGCGCAGGCCAGCGAGGTCATCGAGCTAATGCGCGAGATTCAAAGCCGCGTGCAAGCGCGTTTCGGTTTGGCACTTGCGCCCGAACCGATCTTTATCGGCTTTGCTCAACATACGAGTTGAGCAAGTGATAGCGAGAACTCACTCCAGCAAGCCCACCTCATTACTGCCTGCTGCCCGGCTTGATCGCCGTCGAGCCTTCCTTACACAACAGACACTCTTCCGGCTTCCACGTCGGCACTTCCAACACAGCCAGTGCGTGACGCGG
>JAYUCP010000499.1:0-22631 GCA_043740245.1 Acidobacteriota bacterium
GGCATCATCTTTTACACCGGCAAGATGTTTCCGAAAGAGTATCAAGGCGATGCCTTTGTCGCGCTGCACGGTTCGTGGAATCGCAAAGAGCGCACGGGCTACAAGGTGATTCGCATCCCGTTTGAAAAGGGCAAACCCGAAGGCGGCTACGAAAACTTCCTGACGGGCTGGGTGCCGGATGCGATGGGCTTGGATGTGTGGGGCAGGCCGGTGGCGTTGGTGATGTTGCGCGACGGTTCGTTGCTAGTGTCGGATGATGGCGGCAACAAGGTGTGGCGCGTGACGTACAAGGCGAAGAAATAAAAATCAAAAGGCAAAAGGCAAAAGGCAAAAATCAAAAATGGAGTTCCAAGCGAACTTTTGCCTTTTGATTTTTGACTTTTGCCTTTTGATTTCTCAATGACCCGAATAACTGCAAAATGGCAACAGCTTAAGGCTGAAGGGCGCAAGGCGTTCATCCCCTACATCACCGCAGGCGACCCCGATCTGGCGACGACCGAAGCTTTGTTGCTGGCGCTGGCTGACGCGGGTGCCGACATCATTGAATTGGGCGTGCCGTTTTCCGATCCGATGGCGGATGGGCCGGTGATTCAACGCGCGTCAGAACGGGCCTTGCTGAAACCGCTTGGCGTGGCTGACATTTTGCCGGTGGTGGAACGCGTGCGGCAACGCAGTCAGGTGCCGATCATGTTGTTCACCTACTTCAATCCGCTGTTGCAGTTTGCGCGTGAAGGGCTGGGCGCAAAATTGAAAGCGGCGGGCATTGACGGCGTGTTGATTACCGACCTGATTCCCGAAGAGGCCGACGAGTTTGTGGCCGAGATGCGCGGGGCTGACATTGACACGATCTTTCTGGCCGCGCCGACCTCGCCGGATGAACGGTTGAAACTGATTACGCAGTATTCAAGCGGGTTTGTGTACGTCGTCGCGCGCACCGGCGTGACCGGTATGCGCGCGAGCGTGGCGACCGAAGTGCAGTCATTGGTCGAACGCGTGCGGCAGCATACGACCTTGCCGGTGGCGGTTGGCTTCGGCATTTCGACAACGGAGCACGTGCGTGAGGTGTGGAGCTACGCCGACGGCGTAGTGGTGGGGACGCGGCTAGTGTTGGAGATCGAAAACAATCTGCGCGCGCCGGATTTGGTCGAACGCGTGGCGCGGTTGGTGCGCGCGCTTAAACAAGTGTAAACACGAAAGGAGAAAGCGATGGCAAGCAACTTGGCCGTGAAAAGAGTTGAACTGATTAGCGAAGCTGAGTATTTGGCTGGTGAACGCGTGGCGCTGGACAAGCACGAATACTACGACGGCTATGTTATCCAGATGGCTGGGGCGACGCGGGAGCATAACCTGATAACAGGGAATATCGCGGGCGAGTTACGCGCGCAACTTAAAGGCAAGCCTTGCGAAACCTATTCAAATGACATGCGCGTGAGAATTCCGCAGAAGGGCCGCTACACTTACCCCGACGTGGTGGTCGCTTGCGGCGAACCGCAGTTTCTGGATGACGAGTTCGACACCTTGCTCAATCCGCTGCTGATTGTTGAAGTGCTTTCGCTCAGTACCAGGAAATATGATTTCAGCGAAAAGTTCCGGGATTACCGTACTATCGAATCCTTTGCCGAATTCCTGCTGATTGCCCAGGATAGCCGCGACGTGAATCATTTCGTCAAACGCAACGCCATCTGGACGATTCAAGAGGTCGGCGAGCGTATCGAATTGAGTTCGCTTGGTTGCGAATTGACGCTGGATGAAATCTACGAGCGCGTGGCGTTTGAGTTACCGGCAGAAGACAGAGCAGGCGATGAGTGAAACAAAGACACCAAAAAACATGGACGAGTGGCGCTGCCGGATTGACGCGCTTGACCAGCAACTGGTCAAGCTCTTCAATGAACGCACGCAATGCGCCATCGAGATCGGGCACATCAAAAAACGGCTCGGCCTGGAAATCTATTCGCCCACGCGCGAAGCGCAAGTCATCGCCAACGTGACCAACGCCAACCACGGCCCGCTGGACGCCGAAGCGATTCGCCGCCTGTTTGAGCGCGTGATTGACGAGGCGCGCCGCATCGAAAGAATTGAAGCGGATGGCGGCAAACCAAAAGAAACTGACCCGTTGGCTGTCATCGAAGAATTGAGCGAGAAAGAGTGAAATTATGATTGTAGTCATGCAAGAGAACGCCACCGAAGACCAGGTCACGCACGTCGTGGATCGGCTGGTCAGTTTGGGCTTCGATATACACCGTTCAACCGGCGAACGCTATACGCTGCTCGGCGCGGTGGGCGCGCAAATCACCGATCACCGCGATCTGGAACTGCTCGACGGCGTGCGCGAAGTCGTGCGCGTCAGCGCGCCTTACAAGCTGGCCTCGCGCGCCTTCAGACCCGAAGGCACTAAAATCAAAATCAAGGACGTCGTCATCGGCGGTGAACAAGTCATTATGATGGCCGGCCCCTGCACGCTGGAAAACCGCGAACAGATCGAAGCCGTCGCCACTGCGGTCGCCGCGCAAGGCGTACAAGTGATGCGCGGCGGCGCGTTCAAACCGCGCACCTCGCCTTACAGCTTTCAGGGGCTGGGCGAACCCGGTTTGAAGATGATGCGCGAGGTAGCCGATAAACACGGCCTGTTGACCGTGTCAGAGATTATGGAATCATCCCAGATTCCGATGTTCATCAAGTACGTGGACATCCTGCAAATCGGCGCGCGCAACATGCAAAACTACAACCTGCTGAAAGACCTGTCCAAGCTGAACAAACCGATCCTGCTCAAACGCGGCCCGGCGGCGACGATCGAAGAGACGCTGCTCTCCGCCGAATACCTCATGTCCGGCGGCAACCACGAGGTCATTATCTGCGAACGCGGCATCAAGACCTTTGAGACCTACACGCGCAACACGCTCGACATTTCGGCGATTCCGGTGATCAAGAAACTCTCGCATCTGCCCGTCGTGGTTGACCCTTCGCACGGCACCGGACGGCGCGACAAGGTGCCGCCGATGGCGCGCGCGGCCGTGGCGGCGGGCGCTGATGGCCTGTTGATCGAAGTGCACAACGAACCGGAACGCGCGCTGTGCGACGGCGCGCAGTCGCTGTTGCCGGAACAGTTTGAAAAACTGATGGCGCAGTTGCGTATGATCGCGCCGGCGGTCGAGCGGAAGATGTGATGAACGGATTTGAACACGTCGCTATCGTTGGTTGCGGGCTGCTCGGCGGTTCATTCGCGCTCGCGTTGCGCCGCGCTGGATTCAATGGACGCATCACCGCGTGCGGCGGCAAACGTTCACCACAATTGGCGGTCGAGCGTGGTGTCGCCGATGCCCTGGAAGCAAGCTTTGAACGTGGCGAGGTTTGCGCGGCAGATTTGATTTACTTGGCCGCGCCTATTGGCGGCATCATTGATTTTCTGAAAACGCGCGGCTTGCAAATCAAACCCGGCGCCATCGTCACCGACGCGGGCAGCACGAAAGTCGAAATCTGCCGCACGGCGCGCGCTGCGTTACCGGCGGGCGTGACCTTTATCGGCGGTCACCCGATGGCGGGCAGCGAACAAACAGGCGTTGAATATGCGCGGGCCGATCTGTTTGACCGCGCGACTTATGCCATCGTTGCCGGGCAGGGAACTGACGCGACCGCGTTAGCGCGGTTCCGAGCGTTGGTCGAAGCCATCGGCGCGCGTGCTCTGAATGTCGAAGCCGAAGCGCACGATGCCGCTGTCGCGTTGATCAGCCATCTGCCGCAGTTGCTGGCGAGCACGTTGGCGTTGCTGCTCGGCGCTGAACACGATGGAGCGGTGGCCGAGCGTGAGTTGGCGCAACGGCTGGCCGCGACAGGTTGGCGCGATATGACGCGGCTGGCCGGGAGCTCGTGGAGCATGTGGCGCGACATCTGCTTGACCAATCAGCCCAACCTGTCCGTCGCGTTGGGCGCGCTGATCGCTGAGTTGCAGTCGCTGAAAGAAGCGCTCGACGGGCGCGATTTCAATGCGGCACGCGCGTTATTTGCGGCGGCGAATCGGTCAGTCGAAGAGCAGCGCGCCTTGCATTACGGACGGTTTGAAAAGTTGTGAACCTGGGTGCGCCCGCGTCCCCGCGGGCAGGGCGTGGCAGTAGACGGAATAAGCCGAAAGGAAACCCCTCCGGCATTGTTTCGCTTGCTGCCACGCCCTGCCCGCGGGGACGCGGGCGCACCGGGTAGGTCAATCCTGGAGATTTTTCGATGAATTTGTTTGAGGAATTGGAATGGCGCGGTCTGGTTTACGACCACACCGAAGGCACGAAAGAGGCGCTCGCTAAAGAAACGGTCACCGGTTACATCGGCTTCGATCCGAGCGCAGCCAGTCTGCACGTTGGTTCGCTGCTGCCGATGATGGCGCTCGCACGCTTGCAACGCTGCGGCCATCAGCCGATTGCCATCGCGGGCGGCGGCACCGGTTTGATTGGCGACCCCAGCGGCAAAACCACCGAGCGCAAGTTGCTGACCACTGAAGATGTCGAAGCGAATCTCGCCGGGATCAAGGAGCAGTTGAGCCGCGTGCTCGATTTCGAGGCCAAAACCAACCCGGCGCGCATTGTGAATAATGCCGATTGGCTGACCCAGATTCCCTTCGTCGAATTCCTGCGCGACATCGGCAAGCATTTCACCGTGAATTCGATGCTCGCGCGCGAATCGGTCAAGCGCCGCCTGGAACAGGAAGAAGGCATTTCGTATACCGAGTTTAGTTATATGTTACTCCAGGCCTACGATTATCTGGTTTTGTATGACCGGCATAATTGTACCTTGCAGATGGGCGGCAGCGATCAGTGGGGTAACATTCTGAGCGGCATTGACCTGATTCGCCGCTTGCGTGGCGGCAAAGCTTACGGTCTTGTTTCTCCGTTAGTAACTACCGCCTCCGGCGTAAAATTTGGCAAAACCGAAGCCGGTGCGGTCTGGTTGGATGCGCAACTAACTTCGCCTTACCGCTTCTATCAATTCTGGCTAAATACGGCGGATCAAGATGTGCTGCATTACTTGAAAT
This sequence comes from Acidobacteriota bacterium, assembly GCA_043740245.1. GTDB lineage: Bacteria > Acidobacteriota > Blastocatellia > RBC074 > RBC074 > JACPYM01. The sequence continues at coordinate 5,018 of JAYUCP010000499.1, forward strand.
CCTTTACCTGGCTCGGCAAACAGGAGATCGGCGAGTTGGCTGAGAAGCTGAAAACACAGCCGGAAAAACGTGAGGCGCAGCGGGCGCTGGCGGTTGAAGTTACTAACATCGTGCATGGCGCGACGGAGTTGGAAAAAGCACAGCGCGCTTCGCAGGTGTTATTCGGCGGGGGAATTGCCGGTTTAAGCGCGGATGAGGTGCTCGATATTTTTAACGACGTGCCATCGACTGAGTTATCCCGCGAAAAACTCGCGGGCAGCGGCTTGCCGATTACCGAGGTGTTAGTTACTTCCGGCCTGGCGCCGTCAAAGGCCGAAGCGCGGCGTTTGGTGGGCGGCGGCGGCGTTTACCTGAATAACATCCGTGTGAGTGATGATAAGGTTGCGGTGACGGTTGAACAGTCGGTCGAGGGCCGCTTCTTCGTGCTACGCAAAGGGCAGAAACAGTACCACCTGGTCAAGCTGGTTGGCTGAGCGTGCACGGCCCCTCGTTCAATAACCTTTCACTTGATATTCACCCGCACCGTATTCGCCGCCCTGCCATCCACCGTCAAGACCACGTCCACCTCACCGCGCCCGGCCAGCGCGCGCGGCAAAGGCCCGACGTTGAGTTGATCGAGGCCCACCAGGTCGCCCTGCGCCCCGGCAAAGGAAACGGGCGCCGTCACGCCGCCGAATTGACAGCTCACCGCCGTCAAGGCGCTGCGCCCGCGCACGCCGGTGCCAAAGAGCAGCAAAATGACTTGCTCGCCCGCCGCGCCCAAATCAAGCGGCGTGGGGTTGAAGCGCCCCGTGGTTGCGTCGAAGCCCGCGATTAACTCGAAGCTTTGCGCGCCGTCTGCCTTGACCCGCACGGCGACGGCGGCAGGCACGCCCAGGCCATTGGCGTTGGCGGTGAACAGGCCCGGCGCGACCGGGGCAATCGTGACGTTGCCGATTGAAACCGTGCCGTTGCCACTGGTGACGATGATGCTGGCTGTGCCTGGCGCAGTGCCGGGCGGAACCAAAAAGTTGATCTGTTGTGGCGCGACGAAAAAGAGCGGGGCCAGCCGCTCCGTCCCGTTGCTGTCGCGCACGCGCACGGTGCTGCCTGCCAGCGTGGTCGGTAACGGGACGGCATTGCTGCTGGCGACGCTGGTGGCGAGGCTTTCACCAAAGGCGGCGATGATGGATTCGGGCGCGAGTTGCTGCCCCGTGAAACTGGCGGCGGAGACGCTGGCGAGCGCATTGCCGAGCGTCAGCGTGCCGTTCGTGTAAGTGGCTTGCAGTGCGTTCGCGTTGGCGTCGGAGAGTTGGCGGCGAATGGGTTGGTCGCCGAAGCCGATGGCGGTGGTCGCGCCGCTGTTGGCTGTCGCGTTGAAGCGCACGGTTACAACCGTTTGCCGGCCCGCGCGCAAACGCTGTCCGGCAGGCAGCGCCAGCGCCAAGCCTAAGCGTCCTGCTGCCGTTTGCGTGGTGTTCGTTATCAACAGCGCGTCGCTGGCGCCGCTGCCCGCCGCCGCCGCAACGAAGCTCAGCACGTTGGGATCGAAGTTCAGACTGAAGCCCAGCGCATTCTCGTCACCAACGGCCTCGAGTTCGATGTTCAGCGTATTGGCTTGGCCGCGCGCGATCAGCGCATCGGCGACACGCAGCACGCGCTGTTGTTGCTGGCGGCTGGTGACCGCTTGACGGGCTGCCAGCGGTGGCGCGGCGCTGGGCGCAGTTGGCCCACCGGCGGTTTGCGCCGCATCGAGATTGGCCGCGTAACGTCCGGCTTGCACCCAATCCACGATGGCGATTTGGCCGTCGCCTTTGCTGTCGCGTGGCGCGCAATCGCCGCGCTGAAATTCGCTGCCCGCCAGCGCCGTGTCCAGCCCCGCTGCAAAGCGTCCGACCAGCACCCAATCGGTGATCGCAATCGTCCCATCGTTTTTGCCGCTGGGGCGCGGCGTCACGTCGGCTTCGTAACCGCGCGCAATCGAGATCGTCGTACAGCCGATGAAATTGGCCGGAAGGGCTTGCGCGTTGGCGTTGGAGACCTGGCGGCGAATCGGCTGGTCGCTGAAATCCAGCGTCGTGCTGGTCGCAGTGGTGTTGGCCGCGACGCTGAACGTGACATTGATAATCTGGCGCGTGCCTGCCGGGAAGGTCACGCCGAAATCCAGCGCCAGCGCCAAACCGACGCGGCCTTGCGCGAGTTGATTGGTGTTGAGGTTGAGCGTGCCATTGCTGACGGCGCTACCGCGCACCGCACTCTGATAAGTCAGAATCGCTGGGTCGAAAGCCAGACCGAAGCCGAGCGCATTCTCATCGCCTTGCGCGATCAATTCGATGGGCACAACCAGCGTGCCGCCGGGCGTGGCGCTGCCACAGACCAGGCGCACGGTGCGGCTGGTCGGCGGCGTCGGGGTTGGGTTGGGCGTGGGTGTCGGCGTGGGTGTCGGCGTAACGGTGGGCGTGGGCGTGACAGTCGGTGTGGGTGTGGGTGTCGGGCAATTCGTGCCTTGCAGTTGGGCGCGAATCAGGAAGTTGCCGGCCAGGCCGCTGACCGAATCGAGCAGTCGCAAGTTGCCGCTGCCGGTGGCGAAATAGGAGCGCATCTGCGGGGGCGAATTGTCATCGAGCATGGCCGGATAAGTCTCCGGCGGCACGTCCACGCGGAACCCGATCACGAAGTCGCCGGAAGTGATCGTCAACAGCGGCACGTCGTAACGGTTGAAAACGTTCGCCGTGTTGATTCGCGCCGCTGTGGTTTGATAGGCGGGCGTGGTGAGCGCGCTGCTGCCCGAAGGATTCGCGGCGGCCAGCACAGTGATTGACGAACCGATGGGCAAGGCGTCCGTGCTGTTCGTAAAAAAGATCGAGATGCTTTGCAACGTCGCCGGATAGCTGGCGGGCGTCAGCCGGTTGACGAAGCTCGCGTTGGTGGCGCCCGCGCGAAAGCCAATCGAGCTTTCAACGGTGCCATCGTCTACTTTTAGCTCGGTGACGCAATTGCCGGGCGCAGAGGTGATGGTGAAGTTTTCAGTCAAGAGCAGGTTGCCGTTATAAAACACGCGCACCTGCCAGTTGCCGGGCAAGGCGGCGGCGGCTTGTCCGGCGATGTTTATCGCATCCCAGAAACAGACATTTTGGGCGGTGTTGTTGCCCGTGGCTTGAAACTGCTTGTAGATCGAGCCGTTGGGTTGAACCCATTCCCACCGGATCACCGCTCCGTTTTGAAAGCCCGACACGTAAGTCCATTGATATGCCATCGGATCGGTGGGCGCGAAGCTGGTTTTCAAAGTTGGGGGCACGCAGTCGGCGGGAATGGGGCCGCCGCTCATGCGGTGGTCGGTGACTGTGACGCCGCCGCCGGGGGTGGGTGTGGGCGTTGGGCCGCCGCCACCGGTGACATTGAAATTGACGGCGTTGCTGGTTTGCGCCCGGACGGTGACGGTCACGGGCACCGTGCCGGTGGGCAGATCGGGCGGGACGATCACTTCCAGCATCGTGCCGTCGGCGGTGGCGCTGAGCACGCGCGCCTGCCGGTTGCCGAAGAGCACGACGTTGTTGGCGGCGACCGGATCAAAATTGCTGCCGTTGAGCTTGACTTGAATGCCCGCCGGGCCGCTCGGCGGCGTGATCGAAACGAGCATTGGCCCCGCGCCGCCCGGCGCTTGCGCCAGCACGAAAAACGGCGTGGCGTCTACGGCGGTGATCTGGCGCAACGACGTGGCGATGGCGTGCGTGCGAATCTGCAAGGCCGTGTTGGGATCGGGCGGGGCCAGATCGCTGCGTACTCCATTCTGCGTGAAGAGGCCGTCGTTGGCCGTCTGGTCGCCGCCTTGTGTGCCGTTGTCGAAGAGCGCCAGGCCAAAGGGCGTGCCGCCGCTCAGGTAGCGGAACTCATACGCGCCGTTGCGCAGCGTGTTGCCGCAGGCGCGGCGGCGCAATCCGCCCTGTCCGCCTTGTGCGTCGGTGGCGCGCGCGGTGAACGTCGCCGTAGTCCCGTTATTGGCGACGACATACGACGGATTGAACGTCACCTCGGTGATGCGCGGCGCGTCGACGGTTGAAGCGGGGTCAATGTCGGCCACCCAGAGTTGTTCGGGCGCGCCGGGCACGCGCGTGCGGAATGCGAAACGCCGCCCGTTGCCGGCCAGCGAACTGAAGCCGCGATCATCCCCGCCGAAGAGCGGATCAACATCGCAATCGGTGGGGATCAGCAGGTCTACGCGCCCGCTGCCGTTGGTGCTGAGCAGCGGCAGATAATGACTGCCAGTCGAGACCAGCGCCTGCGCGCCGTTGGTGGTCAATCCACTGATGCTGAGACCGTTGATGCTGAAGGGTGCCAGCACTTTGGTTTGGTTGCCGCCATCGAAGTTCAGCGCAAAGACGGTGCGCTCTTCGTTGCCGACGATGCGGGCCAACAACACTTTGCTGCCATCGCCGCTGAGCGCCAGACGCTGGTCGCCATCGCCGGGCACCCGCCCGGTCGCGCTGACAAGGGAGCGCAGCGTCGTGCCATCAAAGGTCAGCGTCGCGCCGCCCGCGCTCAGACAGCCAACCCCGATGAGCAGGCGCGCGCCGTTATCGGAAATGTCCAGGTTGCGCGTGAATCTGCCGCCGCCGCAGTTGTCAATCGCGGCGGTGTTCAGCCCGACCAGGTCGGCGATTTGCCGGTAGCTGAAGAGCCGCCGCAAATTCGCCCCATTGGCGTCAATGACGAAGACGCCTTCCGTCTCGTAGGTATTGCTCCGGTGATAAAAATAGACGCGGCTGCCGTCCGCCGTGAGCCGGGGCGCGTGGTTCTCTAGATTCAGTGAAATGTTAGAGCCAAAGCCGCCCGGTATCGTGGTGGCGATGCGCTGCCGATTGCTGCCGTCGCCGTTGGCGCTGAAGATTTCGTCCTGACCGTCTGTCCAAATGATCCGGGAGCCGTTGGCGCTGATGTCAACGAAGGGGACGGCTGCGGGGCGGAAGCTGGCGTAATCGAAGACCTGCGTCAGCGCCGTGCCGTCGCTGTTGACGGTGAAGACTTTCTTGTCGCCGGTGGAGAAGATCAGCCTTGACCCGTCGGCGCTGAGCTTTAGCTGACCGATAGCAGGACTGCCGCTCTGAAAACTGGTGATCTGGCGATAGACGATGGTGCGGATGATGGTGGCCGGGGTGGTTGACTGCCCCTGCGCGGCCACGGTGGCGTGGCTGGCTCGGCTGGCGAACCAAGCTGGCGCGCAAGTCAGGGCGATGACGAACAGGATGCAGGCGCTGGTAAGTCTGAAGGTTGTCATGAAGATCTCCTTGGTTGAAACAACGAGTCCTGGCAAATGCGCACGCTGCCGCTCACGGTGGGTAGCGCGTGTAGGGCGGCAGCGGCCAGCAAGCCTTCAAATTGCGCTGGCGTGACGGCGAGCACGACGGCGGCTTGCGTCACGTCGAGGGTCGTCACCACGCGTCCGCAAACCGGACAATGCGCGCGCACAGGCAATTCCGGCAGGTGCAACGTGCGGCGGTGGGTGACGGTGATTGTCAATCGGCGAATTTCTTTCATCGCATGCTTGTCTGGCCTCTCCTGGCCGGCAGCCGTATACTCCGCGCTGTCTCACTGCTTGTTGCCGTGGTGACGCGGCTCCCTTTTTCGCACCGCAGGCGGGCGCAAGTAACGACGAAGTCACGAGATTTTTCCGAGATTTGGCTGAGGCGCGACGATGCAACTGCTCGAACAACCGGTCTATCGCATAGCCGACATTGAGTTTGACCCGGCGCGCAACTGTTTGCGGCGCGGCGATCAAGAACAGGTGCTGCGGCAGAAGAGTTTGCTCGTGTTGCGCTATCTGATCGAACACCGCGAGCGGTCGGTGAGCAAAGATGAACTGCTCCAAAATGTTTGGGAAGGCGTGGCCGTCACCGACGATGCGCTGGTGCAGATCATCGTCGAGTTGCGCAAACTGCTCGGCGACGATTCACGGCAACCACGCTTCATCCGCACCATCCCCAAAGCGGGTTATCATTTCATCGGCCCAGTCGAAGAGTTATCTGCATCTTCAATCCATCTTGGCCAGTCCGCAGTCATCGAGATCGAAGAAACTACTTCCGTACAGGTCGAGTTTGAGGAAACGCTTGGGCCAATTTCTGTTCTGGCTACGGCCCCGCCACCAGTGCGCTGGCTCAACCGCAAGCCTGGTTTGTTGGCAGGGTTGGGCGGCGGCTTACTCATCGCTGTGCTGGCCCTTTTGTCGTTTGGCAAGCGCCCGGCCTCACGCACTGAAATCGCCTTGCCGCGTGTGCCGGGCAAGCGCGCCGTGGCGGTGCTGTATTTCGAGAATCAGTCGGGCGACCGCGAATTAGATTGGCTGCGCGAAGGGCTGGCCGATATGGTGATTACCAATCTCTCGCGCTCACGCAAGCTGACTGTGCTCAGCCGTCAGCAACTCGTCGCGCTGCTCACGCACCTTGGGCGCGCGCACGCCCCGCAGCTCGACTTGGAAGAAGGCTTGGAAATCGCGCGGCGCGCCCAGGCCGAGGCCTTGATTCAAGGCAGCTTTGTCCGGCTCGGCACACAGGTGCGTGTGGATGTGCGCGTGCTGGATGCGCGTGGCCAGTTGCAAGCGGCGGAAAGCTTGCTGGCCGAACGGCCCGAATTGCTGCTGGCGCAGATTGATTTGCTAGCGCTCAAGTTGAGCGCGCATCTAGGGGCGGCCTTGCCCGATGCCGACGCGCAACGTGGGCTGGCGGCGCGGATGACGAACAACCTCGACGCCTATCGTTACTACTCGCTCGCCCTCGAACAGGCGCAGATGTTTCAGTTTCCCGAAGCCATCGCCTTGCTGGAAAAAGCCGTCGCGCTCGATCCGCAATTCGCGCTGGCCCACGCGCGCATTGGCTACGTTTACGCCGTCAAGCAAGGCCAGGGCGAGCGGGCTCAGCCCTACCTGGAAAAAGCGCTGCAAGTCGGCGAGCGTTTGAGCGAACGCGACCGGCTTTACATCATGGCTTGGATGGCGAACGCCCGGCGTGACCCGGCGCAAGCGATTCAGACCTATCGCCAATTGCTCGCGCAATATCCACAAGAGGTCGAGGGCTATCAACGACTGGGTTGGCTCTTGATCCAGCAAGGCCAACGGGACGAGGCCCTGCAAGTGCTCCGGCAGGGCGCGGTCATTGACCCGGAGTGGCGCGATCTATACAACGCGCTGGGCGAGGTTTATTTGCACGCGGGCCAGCAGGCGGACGCACAAGCGGCGTATGAGCGTTACGTGCAACTGGCGCCCAACGACCCGAACGCTTACGACAGTCTGGCCAATATGCAGCAGTGGTTCGGGCGCTACGACAAAGCGGAAGAGCTTTATCAACGCGCGCTCGCCCTGAACCCCGAATCCATGGTGGCGATCCTGCATCTGGGACACACCTATTTCTGGCAAGGGCGCTATCGTGCAGCGTTGGAACAATACCGGCGTGTGAGCGAGGTGGCGCCCAACGCTTGGCAGCGCGGCTACGGTCACGCGCAATGCGCCGCCGTTTACCTGAAGCAAGGCGATCTGCCGCGCGCCGCCGCCGCCGCCCGGCAAGCTATGAAATACGACAAGGGATTTTCGTTTGAAGCGTTGCTCGTCGCGCTGGCGCAAGGCGACCGCGCTGCCGCCGCCCAATTGAAGCCCGCATTCCTGACTGCGAATTCGTTCGCGGGGGCGCAAGAGCGCGGTCATTTGCGTGGTTACTACGCAGCGCTCGGCTTGGTGGCTTGGCGGGAAGGGCGAACGGACGAGGCCGTGACGCACTTTCAAGCGGGGCTGCGCCATCGCGCGCTGATCTGGAACTACGATGCGTATGAAGATTGTCTGGCGAATGCTTATCTTGAATTGGGACGCGCTGACGAAGCCGTTGCCGAATACGAACGCATTCTGAAGATCAATCCGCATTACCCGCTGGCGCATTACCACCTCGGCCAGGCTTACGAGCGCAAAGGCGAACGCCAGCAAGCGCGTGCCGCCTATCAACGCTTCCTGCAAGTCTGGCAAGATGCTGATGCTGACATTCCTGAAGTGAACGAGGCGCAGGCGCGCCTGAGCCGCTAGCCTTACTTGATATTCACCCGCACCGTATTCGCCGCCTTGCCATCCACCGACAACACAACGTCCACTTCGCCACGGCCAATCAGTGTGCGCGGCACGGCCACGTTCACCTGATCCAACCCGACGAGATCGCCTTGCGCGCCCGCGAAGGAAACATCCGCATTCGCGCCGCCGATCAATGTCGTCGCCGCGCTCAGTGAACTGCGACCGCGCAAGCCCGTGCCGAAGAGCAACAGGAAAACCTGTTCGCCCGCCGGCCCCAAATCTATCGGCGTGCTGACGAAGCGCTGCGTTGCCGTATCGAAGCGCGCGATCAACTCGAAGCTCTGCGCGCCGTTCGCTTTGATCCGCAACGCCACGGCGGCCGCGACGTCTTGCCCATTGGCGTTGGCCGCAAACAAACCCGGCGCGACCGGCGCAATTGTGACGTTGCCCAATGAACGCGCGCCCGCGCCGTTGGTGACGGTGATGGCGGCCTCGCCCGTGGCCGTGCCCGGCGGCAGCAGGTAGTTGATTTGTTCGGGCGCGACAAAGAACAGCGGCGCCAGCCTTTCGCCGCCCAGGCTGTCACGTACGCTGACGGTTGTGCCCGCCAGCGTGGTGGGCAAGGGGACCTGATTGGCCGTGACCACGCTGGCGGCCAGATTCACGCCGAAAGCCGCGACGATGGATTGGGCCGCGAGTTGCTGGCCGGTGAAGCTGGCGGCAGAGACGCTGGCGAGCGCATTGGCGAGCGTCAGCGTGCCATTTGTATAGGTGGCCTGTAGCGCGTTCGCATTGGCGTCGGAGAACTGGCGGCGAATCGGTTGGTCGCCAAAACCGATGGCGGTCGTCGCGCCGCTGTTGGCCGCCGCGTTGAAGCGCACAGTCGCCAGCGTTTGCCGGCCCGCGCGCAAACGCTGTCCGGCGGGCAGCGCGAGCGCCAAGCCCAAGCGCCCTGCTGCCGTTTGTGCGTTGTTTGTAATCAACAGCGCATCGCTCGCGCCGCCGCTCGCCGCTGCCGCCACGAAGCTCAGCACGTTCGGGTCGTAGCTCAGACTGAAGCCCAACGCGTTCTCGTCGCCCGCCGCATCCAGTTCAATGTTCAGCGTATTGGCTTGGCCGCGCGCGATGAGCGTATCGGCGACGCGCAAGACGCGCTGTTGTTGCTGGCGGCTTGCTGAAGCATTCCGCATTCCGAAATCCGCATTCCGCAATCCAGTGGGCGCGCTGGGGCCGCCGACGGTTTGCGCCGCGTCGAGATTGGCGGCGTAACGCCCGGCTTGCACCCAATCCACGATGGCGATTTGGCCGTCGCCTTTGCTGTCGCGCGGCGCGCAATCGGCGCGTTGGAATTCGCTGCCCGTGGCCGCCGTGTCCAGCCCGGCGGCAAAGCGTCCGACCAGCACCCAGTCGGTGATCGCAATCGTCCCGTCGTTCTTGCCGCTGGGGCGCGGCGTGACATCGGCTTCGTAACCGCGCGTGATCGAAACCGTCGTGCAGCCGATGAAATTCGCGGGGAGGGCTTGGGCATTGGCGTTCGAGACTTGGCGGCGAATCGGTTGGTCGCTGAAATCAAGCGTCGTGTTCGTGGCCGTCGTAGTGGCCGCGACGGTGAAGGTGACGTTGATGATTTGGCGCGTGCCTGTCGCGAAAGTCTGGTTGAAACCGAGCGCGAGCGCCAATCCGACGCGGCCTTGCGCCAGTTGGTTGGTATTGGGATTGAGTGTCCCGCTGCCGGCGTCGCTGCCTTTCGTTGCAGTTTGAAACGTCAGAATCGCGGGGTCGAAGGCCAGGCCAAAGCCGAGCGCGTTCTCATCGCCTTGCGCGATCAATTCGATGGGCACGGTCAAGGTGCCGCCGGGCGTGGCGCTGCCACAGACCACGCGCACTGTACGGCCAGTTGGCGGCGTCGGTGTTGGAACTGGTGTGGGTGTCGGCGTGGGCGTTGGTGTGGGTGTCGGAGTTGGCGTCGGCCCGGGCGCAGTCAGGCTGAGTGTGTAATTGCCGAGTTCGTCCGGGTCATACGAAGTGGCTTCAATGATGTAAGCCCCGCTCGACGGCAAAGTGAAAAAGCCGCTGCCTGCCGGGATGCGCGAATCGCTGCCCGCGCCGTTGTCGTCATTGCTGGCGACCACCGCGCCGTTCGGGCCGAGCAGGTAAAGATAGGTGTCAATCGGCAAAGACGTTAGTGTGATTGCCACTTGTTGCCCGCTGGCGGCGGTGAACGAGTAGCGGTCGGCATAAGCGCCGTTCGCTCGCAGCGGCGAACGGCAATCCGTCGTTGCCAGCGTGCCATTAACCGTTTGCCCAATGCTGATCGGCGTCAGCGTGCAATTGCCCGGCGTGGGCGTCGGCGTCGGCGTGCTTGTCGGTGTGGGCGTCGGCGTGCCGCCGGTGACAGTGAAATTGACGGCGTTGCTGGTTTGCGCCAGCACGCTGACCGTGACTTGAACCGTCCCCGGCACCAGTTCGGGCGGGACGATGACTTCGAGCATCGTGCGGTCAGCGGTCACGCTCACCACCCGCGCCTGCCGGTTGCCGAAGAGCACGATGTTGTTGGCGGCGACAGGGTCGAAGTTGCTGCCAGTGAGTTTGACTTGCGCGCCCGCCGCCGCGCTCAACGGTGTGATCGAAGTGAGCGCCGGCCTGGCGCCGGCGGGCGGTTGCGCCAGCACGAAGAACGGCGTGGCGTCAACGGCGGTGATCTCACGCAGCGAAGTGGCGATGGCGTGCAGGCGAATCTGCAACGCCGTATTCGGGTCGGGCGGGGCGGTGGCGCGGCGCACCTGATTCTGGGTGAAGAGGCCGTCGTTGGCCGACTGATCGCCGCCGGTCGCGCCATCGTCAAAGAGGGCGAGCGCAAAAGCGACTCCGCCTGTCACATAGTTGAATTGATACTCTCCATTCCTGAGCGTGTTGCCGCAGGCGCGGCGGCGCAAGCCGCTCTGTCCGCCCAGCGCGTCAGAGGCGCGCGCGGTGAAGGTTGAAGCGGTCGCGCCATCGCCCGTCACCCAGTTTGGATTGAAGGTCAGCTCAGCGATGCGGGGCGCGTCGCCGAGCGAGGTTGGGTTGATGTCGCCGAGCCAGATTTGCTGCGGCTCGTTCTGAACCGTCGTGCGGAAAGCGAAACGCTGGCCGGAGGCGGAAAGTGAAATCGTGCCTTTGCCTCCGCCTCCCGCCAACGGATTGACGTCGCACTTGGTGTCAATAATCAAATCCAGCCGTCCGCTGCCGTCGGTGTTGACGAGCGTGAAAGGATAAGAATCGCTGCCCGACGCCAGCACCTGCGCGCCCGTCGCGTTCGTGCCGCCGAACGCAATGCCGTTCAGCCCCACGCTGCCCAGCAGCGTCCGTTTGTCGCCGCCGCTGAAATTGAGCGCGATGGCATCCAGCGGCCCGACGTTTTGCAGCGCGATGAGCTTGTTGCCGTCGCGGCTGAGTTGCAGACGGCTGCCCTCGCCGAATTCCGCCACGCGATGCAAGGCGCCATCATAGGTAATGATGTTGCCCTCTGGCCGGAAGCTGTGTGTGACAAACGCCAGTCTTGCACCATCGTCTGAGAGGTCGAATTCCCCAAGCCTAAAGACAAACACTGTATCGGGGTTGGCGTTGCCAAGCTGGAAGAGTTGCGTGGCGTTGAAGAGGCGCTGTAACCCCGACCCGTCAGCATTGATGCGGTAAACACCACAGAGGGTTGGGCTCTCGTTGTAGTGCTCAAAATAGACGCGCATCCCGTCGGCGCTGAGCCTGGGGCCGTTATCCATTCTGGGGCCGCTTGTCCGGTCGAGCACATCGGGAATCGCCGTGGCGATGCGCAGCCGGTTGCTGCCGTCGAAATTGGCGACGAAGATTTCGCCCACGCCATCCGACCAGATGATGCGCGAACCGTTGGCGCTGATGTCAACGTAAGGGGCGAGGCACGGGCAGCCGCTGCGAAACGTGGCGTAATCGAAGACCTGGTTGAAGCCCGTGCCGTCGGCATTGATCGTATAAACCTTCTTGTCGTTGCCGGCGAAGATGAGCTTCGTGCCATCGGCGCTCAGCTTCAGCCTGTCAATGGCCGGGCCGCCGCTGGCAAAGCGGCTGATCTGGCGAAAGACCAGCGTGCGAATGATCGTCGCCGCGCCGGTTTGCGCAGGCGCGAGGCTGGCGCTGCGTTTAGGCCGTTGCTGACCGGCGCTGGCTGCGCGCCAACCGATGAAGCTTACGCAGGCCAGCATGAAGCTCACGAGCGTGCAGGTGATGGGAAATCTACGCGGTGTCATCTTTACCTCCTGATTGCGGAAACAACGAAGCGCGGCACACGCGCAAACTGCCGCTGACGGTGGGCAGGGCGTGAATGCGGTTGCCGGTGATGAATTGCTGCAAGGTGTGTGTGTCTGTCGCTAAAACTTCGGCGGCTTCGGCCACGCTGTAGGTCTCGACCTCGCGCGCGCACTGTGGACAGAAGGCGCGGGGGCTTGGCGTTGTAATACGCAGCCGGCGCGTCTGCGTGACGATGATTTTGAAACGGCGTGTGACGGTCATTGGTGTCGGGGGTGTCGGGCGCAAAGGGCGGTGCTATACTCCCGCCGTTGTTAATGGTTCGTTATCGGAGCTTGTCGCGGCGGAAGTTATGGCCGAAAGGGCGGGCGAAAGTGACGAACGAAAGACGAAATTCTGCCGAAATCTGCGGCACACGATGCGGTACGGGGAGCGGTAGCGACCTGGTGACTCCGCAGTCGCACGCATGCGGAGTCGCTACCGCTCCCTGTACCGCACCTTTTCAATGCGCGACACCGACCAACCAACCTATCGCTTCGGTGAGGCCGAACTTGATCCGCAACGCCAGCAGTTGCGCGTCGCCGGCCAGGAGCATTACCTGCGCCCGAAAACTTTCAGCGTGCTGGTTTACCTGATTGAGCAGCGCCAGCGGCTGGTTACCAAAGACGAACTCATCAACCATGTCTGGGACGGCGCGGCGGTCAGCGACGACACGCTCGTCCAGTGCATCGTGGACATCCGCAAGGCGCTCGGCGACGATTCGCGCCAGCCGCGTTTCGTCAAGACGTTGCCCAAGCTCGGCTATCACTTCATCAGCGCGGTGGAAGAATTGCGGCCCAATGGCACAGTCGAGTTTGAAGAGATCACTTCCTTACAAGTCGAGATCGAGGAAGAGCACGACCCCGCGCCGCTTGCCGCGCCCCAACACCGGTTGAATCGCAACCAAGTTTTCGCCGTCGCGTTGGCCGTGCTCGTCGTGCTCTCGCTGGGCGGTTGGTTCGCGCTGCACAGTCGGAAGCCGGAAGCCGAGGTCAAATTGCCGCGAGTGCCCGGCAAGCAGGCGCTGGCCGTGCTTTTCTTCGAGAACCGCTCGGGCGCGCCGGAACTGGATTGGTTGCGCGAAGGGCTGGCCGACATGCTCATCGCCAATTTCTCGCGCTCGCCGAAACTCTCCGTGCTCAGCCGCCAGCAACTGGCCGTGCTGCTCGGCGCGCGGCGCGCCCAGCAAATTCCTTTGGAAGAGGCGCTGGAACTGGCGCGCAAAACGCAGGCTGAAGTCATCGCCGTGGGCAGCTTCGCGCAATTGGGCGAGCGGGTGCGGCTCGACGTGCAATTGCACGACGCGCGCACGGGACGCTTGCTGACGACCGAAAGCTCGCTCGCCGACAAACCTGAGTTGTTGCTGTCACAGGTGGATTTGCTCTCGCTCAAACTGGCCGGGTATCTGGGCGCGACGCCGCCGGAGCCGGACGCGCAACAGGGGCTGGCGGCGCGTATGACGAACAATCTGGATGCCTATCGTTACTACTCGTTGGCGCTCGAACAGACCCAGATGTTTCAGTTCGCCGAAGCCATCGCGCTGCTCGAAAAAGCCATCGCGCTCGATCCGCAATTTGCGCTGGCGCACGCGCGCATCGGCTATGTTTACGCGGTGAAGTGGCTGGAGCCGGAGAAAGGCAAGCCCTATCTGGCGAAAGCGCTTTCAATGGCCGAGCGGTTGAGCGAGAAAGACAAACTCTTCGTCACGGCCTGGTCGGCCACCGCCAACAACGATTCGGCGCGCGCCATCGAGGTCTACCGCGAGATCATCGCGCGCTATCCGTTGGAGACCGAAGCCTACGAACGGCTCGGCCTGGCCTATTACCGGCAAGGCAAATGGGAAGAGGCCCTGCCCATCGTGCGGCAGGGTCTGGTCACCGACCCTGAGCGGAAGGAGCTTTACAACATCCTCGGCTATCTTTGCCTGCGCCTGGGCCGGCGCGACGAAGGCGTGGCGGCGTTGCAGCGTTACATTCAACTGGCCCCGAACGATCCCAATGCCTACGACGGGCTTGGCTCGCTGCATCAATGGTTCGGCGAGTATGAACAGGCGCAGACCGCTTACAGCCGGGCGCTGACGCTCAATCCTGAACTGCACAACGCCATCATTCATCTGGGCAATCTTTACGTCTGGCAGGGACGCTACTCGGCGGCGCTCGAACAGTACCGGCGCTACGTGCAGGTGGCGCGCAGCGACGCCCAACGCGCGCGCGGCTACAGTTGCCAGGCTTGGGTCTGGTTGCGCAAGGGCGCTTTGGCGCAGGCGGAAGCGGCGAGCGCGCAAGAGAAGAAATATGCCGGCAATGGGCTGGTGTGGACGCCGGTCGAGTTGGCCTGGCAGCGTGGCGATCAAGCGACAGCGGCGCGTTTGGCCGCACCGCATTTCGCCGCGGCGGAATTCGAGCGGGCGCGCGAACGCGGCTTTCTGCGGATTCACCATGCCCTGCGCGGCAGGCTGGCGCTGAAGACCGGGCGCGCGGACGAGGCGCTCGAACATTTCCGCGCGGCCCTACGCGCTCCGGCGGCGGAGTGGAACCTTGAGGCTTTTGAAGATTGTCTGGCCAATGCTTATCTGGAAACGAGCCGCTGGGATGAAGCCATCGCCGAATACGAACGCATTCTGAAAATCAATCCGCACTACCCGCTTGTGTCATATCATCTTGGCCAGGCGTATGAACGCAAAGGCGAGACGGCGCGGGCGCGAGCGGCGTATGCGGACTTTCTGCAAAGCTGGCGTGAGGCTGAGGCGGACATTCCTGAAATCATCGAAGCGAAGCAGCGCGGCCAAGCTGGAGGTTAGATGCTCAGCACCGCATCGGCCAGGTAATGTGGCAAAGCAAGCTGCGCGGACGCAGCCAAACGTTGCCGGCGTTCCTCACGCGTCAACGGCACATCAGGCAACGCTGCGCGGGTCATACGCAAAGCCGTTTCGACCGTGTCCAATCGTTCGGCCAATGGCATACGCTGAATCTCTTCCAAAACTTCTGTTTGACTCATAACCTTCCTTGCTCGATGGGTGTTGGCGCGGGTTGCGCCCCGGCGCCGAAATGATAGCGGGCGGCGGCGCGTTTGCACAGCGCGCGCGCCGCGCCTTTGCCATCTACGGTCATCTGCGGTAGAAAGCTCTCACCGTAATCAACAATTGCTGACGGACGATTTGTATAGCCGCCGGCCCTCTCTCTTCCCAACAAGGAGTCTTGCTATGAACGCTTGTTTCCGCCGTTTCCGCGCGAGCCTGGTGGTGCTGCTCGCTTTGAGTTTGAGCCTGTCTGCGCCCGTTTTCAGCCAGACCAAACGCAACATTACTGAGATGGACTTGTTCAAGTTCAACTGGATCGCCGACCCGCAAATCACGCCCGATGGCGCACGCGTCGTGTTTGTCAAAGTCTGGGTGAATCAGAAATCCAATACTTACGATTCGGCGTTGTGGACAGTGCCGATAAGCGGCGGGCCAGCGCGCCAGTTGACCGCCGGGCCGCGTGATGCGTCGCCGCGCTGGTCGCCGGATGGCAAGACGCTGGCGTTCATTCGCTCGGCGGAAAAAGAAGGCAAGCCGCAACCGCCGCAGATTTACCTGATGTCCTTTGACGGCGGCGAAGCGCAACCGTTGACCGAGATGCCGCGCGGCGCAGGCGCGTTTGAATGGTCGCCCGATGGCAAGACGATTGCTTTTCAATCCACCGACGAAGGCAAGCCCGAAAAGCCGCTGACCGAGGCCGGTGGCGAACTTAAAGACAAAGAGAAAGCGCCCGAACACGTCAGCGATGTGCGCGTCATCAACAAGGCTACCTATCGCTCGAACGGCCCCGGCTATCTCAACCCGAAAACGCACGCGCACATCTGGACAGTTAGTGTACCGGCTACACTTGGTGAAATACCGAAAGCCAAACAATTGACCAAGGGCAATTGGGATGAAGGCAGCGTCAAATGGTCGCCCGACGGCGCGCGGCTCTATTTCATCGCCCGCCGCGTGGCCGAGGCGTATTACGAACAGCCGCACACCGATCTTTATTCGATTGACCTGAACGGCGGCGACGAAAAGAAGGTGTTGAGCTTTGACGGCGGCCTGCGCGGCTACGATTTCAGCAACGACGGCAAGCGCATCGCCTTTGGCGGCTCGCTTTCGACCGTGCCGGTGCTGTCGTACAAACAGCCGGACTTGTTTGTGGCTGACAATGCCGTTGGCGCGACGGCCAGGAACCTGACCGACAAATACGACTTCGACATCGGCGGTGGCATCGGTGGCGATCAATCCGCGCCACGCGGTGGCGGCGGCGGTGGCGCGTTGTGGAGCAAGGACGACCGCACGCTGATCGTCAACGTGGCCGAACAAGGGCGCGCGAATCTCAAACGCATTGACGTGGCGACAGGCAATGTCACGCCGCTCACCACAGGCGATCACTCCGTGCAAGCGTTTTCGGCCACGCCCGATGCGTCAAAGCTCGCGCTGCTGATTTCGACTTCGGTCAACATTCACGATCTGTTCTTGCTGGATGCGGCGAGCGGCAAGCTGACGCAGTTGACCGACATCAACAAAGACCTGTTCGCGCAACTCAACCTCACGCAACCCGAAGAGTTTTGGTACACCAGCTTTGACGGCAAGAAGATTCAAGGCTGGATTCAGAAGCCGCCCAACTTCGACGCGACTAAAAAGTATCCGTTCATTCTCGAAATCCACGGCGGGCCGCACTCAGCGTATGGCTTCACCTTCACGCACGAGTTTCAATGGATGGCGGCGAAGGGTTACGTCGTGCTTTACACCAACCCGCGCGGCTCGACTTCATATGGGCAGGACTTCGGCAACGTCATCCAATACAACTACCCCGGCGACGATCACAAGGATTTGATGGCGGGCGTGGATGAGGTGTTGAAGCGCGGCTATGTGGACGAAAGCAAGCTGGGCGTGACGGGCGGCAGCGGCGGTGGCGTGCTCACGAATTGGGCGGTGGGCCACACCAATCGTTTCAAGGCGGCGGTCTCGCAACGTTCCATCGCCGATTGGGCGGGTTTCTGGTACACGGCGGATTTCACGTTGTTCCAACCCACCTGGTTTAAAGCCGCGCCCTGGGAAGACCCGGAGGATTTCACCAAACGCTCGCCGTTGACCTACATCAAGAACGTCACCACGCCGATGATGTTTATCGAAGGCGAGGCCGATTACCGCACGCCCCCGAATGAGGGCGGCGAGCAGATGTTCCGCGCGTTGAAGTACCGCAAAATTCCGACGGTGATGGTGCGCTTCCCCGGCGAGTCGCACGAGTTGTCGCGGTCGGGCGCGCCCTGGCATCGCGTCGA
>JAYUCP010000500.1:0-22452 GCA_043740245.1 Acidobacteriota bacterium
CCTGCCTCCGCCGCTCGTCCGCCTTTACTTTAGCGCACTCCCAAACTGTTCCTCGCTTCATTGTTTCAGGGCGTCGCGCGCGACATGAATGACTCCTTAGAAAATGTAGGACAAGATGCCATCTTGTCCTACGAATTTTCATGGCACGATCTGAAGCATGTTCGTACCAGTGTTGACTCGTAAGCTCACACCTGCCGTGGTCGTCACCAGCACGATGCGATTGCCTGTGGTTGTGTTGGCATTGACGCTGACCGTCGCCGTCAGCGAAGTCCCATTGCCGTTGACGTTGATGCCTGTTGCACTGATGTTGCTTTCCAACGTGCCGTCTTCATTGGCGAAGCGAATAAGATTCGCGCCGGATAGATTGCTGCCGCTGAACGTCACTGTGACGGATGCTCCCTTTGCCATACTGGCGGGCGACACCCCGGTGATGACCGGCCCCCGGGTGACCGAGACCGGCGCGTAAACTTGCGATGGCACTACGGTCGGCGGCGAGGGTGTGCCGTAACGCACGGAAACGCCATTGGCAACATAGGATGGTATCGCGGTCGGCGGCGAGGGTGTGCCATAGCGCACCGAGACGGCGTTGGTTGCCAACGTGGGCACATTGCCTGGCGGCGTTGGCGTGCCATACCGTACCGATACGCCAGTGTAGATCGCGTCATATCCGCCGCCTCCACTCGGCACGATGACCTGTGCTTCGCCGAACAGCGTCGGCTCAAAAGTGCTGGTCGCGCGAATAACAAACTGCCCATCGGGCGGATTGGGAACATTCGGTGCGGTGTACAGCCCGCTGGTTGTGATCGTGCCATTCGCGCTATTGCCGCCAGCCACTCCGTTGACGCTCCAAATTAGGCTCGGATCAATTAGCCCCGCAACGATGGCCGTGAACTGCATCGTGCGGCCTGAAGAGACGACGGCCATATTTGGCGTGATACCCACGCCTTTGACGGTGAAAGGGTTCGCCGTCGTTCTTGTGCCGCGCGGTGAAGTGACCGAGATCAGCCCGTTCGTTGCGCCCACCGGAACGTTGGCTACGACCGAAGTCGGCGTCTGGCTGATGATCTGCGCCGTTGTGCCGTTAAACGAAACATTGCTGACCGTTCCGCCAAACCCAACGCCAAAGATCGTGACCGATGTGCCGATGGCTCCCTGGCGCGGGGTGAACTCGATGATTTCGAGGTCATTGGCGGTCAGGCGGCGGATGGCGGTGAAATTACCCGCCGGGTCGTAATCGTAAATCGCGGCTTCGCCATTGGGCGCGATGACGGCGCGCAACCGCCCATTGTTGTCATAAACATAGCGCGAGATGCCGCCCTGTTGCGCGCAAACGGGTAGCGCTACGGACAGCAAGAGCACGGCCAGCCAGGCCGCCTGGCGAATTTTCCCGCTGGTGATTGAGTGCATGTTCATCTTCTTTGCCTGCATTCGCTGTGTTGCGTTGCTACATCCTTGCACGGCGCGATTGGGGGCCGGCCAATGGTTCTACAAAATCCAAGTGACGGAATTCCGGCGAGTGTTGCAAGAAAATCTTTCTCGCCGTGAAAAATTCGATAATGACAACGTAGGGGTCTGCCCCTACGCTGTCATCGAAAAATTTACAGAAGGAGATTTTCGCCTGCTGCCAAGACCAATTTTTCCGGTCATGAGAGATAACGCAAACCAAGCTTAAAACCGGACATCCGACAGATTATTTTTTTGGTAGTGATAGAAATGGGATGCTGGGGACGTAGGACAAGATGGTATCTTGTCCCGTTCGCGTGACGTGCCAACACGGGACAAGATACCATCTTGTCCCACGTCCCCAGCGCACACTCAGCATCACATTTTTACCACTACCATTTTTTTTCAGCGACATTGCCGCCAACAAGAGAAACGCTCGTCTCGTCACTTTTCCGGCCCGGCGGCCTGGCCTGTCAGCACCGGACGGCGGGGCGCGTTCGTGACGTGGACGTGTGCACCGACCCGCTCATCCGCCCATTCGGGATGGGCCGCAAAGAATTTCGCTGCGACTCCATCGGCGCGTGGATCATCGCGCCAGAGCAAATACAGTTTGTCGGCCCGCGCCGCCTCGTCTTTGCGGCCCGCGCTCAGGTAAAGCGGCGCGAGGAACTGATAAGCGGCAAAATCCGTTGGGTCAATCCCCAAGATGGCTTCAAATACCGTGCGCGCTTCCGTCAGTTTGCCCAAGGTGTATTGCGTCTGGGCCAATTGCCGCTGCACTTCACGATCACGCGGATAGGCTTGCGCGATTTGGGCGAACTCGGCGGCGGCCTCTTGCGGCTTGCCTTCGGCCCGCCACACCAAGGCGCGATAGAATCGTGCGCGCAGATAAGCAGGCGCGGTGGCCTCGCCGGTCACAGGCAACTGCAACGCGCGCGCCAGCAGTTCAGCCGCTTTATCAAGTTGGGGACGTTCCTGATAGGCATAGCGTTCGGTGCGTAACTCAGCGAGGGCCGCATTGACCAACAGGTTTGGATCGGCGGGGCTAAGCTCGGCTGCCCGGCGAAAGGCGGCGGCGGCTTCGCCATATTGGGCCTGTTCCAACAGGCCGATGCCGTAATCATTCCAACGTTTCCAGTGGGGTGTGGAGCCGCTGCTTTGCTGCGTTGATACTGCTGCTTGTTTAGTGGTTGAACCCGCCGCGCAGTCTAGGCGCGCTTCCGCCATTTGCACAATAGGGACAAGCATTTTTTTCTGCTGCTGTGTCAGTACGTACCTGGTGTATTCCTGATTGAAGCGGCGGTAATTCACGCGCGCGCGCAACGTCAGCCCGTTCGTGATCGCTTGTCCTTTGCGCGTTGGGCCTGGCTGTACTTCGGGCACGCGAAAGCGAAAGCGTGCGACATCTGAACGTCCGGCCTGAATGGCATTGTCATAAGCCCGTATATTCGTCGTCCAAATCTGGTGGCGTGTGATCTGGCGGCCTTGTTCGTCGAGAATGATTTGTTTGTAAACGTGCGCGGCCTCGTCGAGCAGGCCGTTGGGTTGGATGAAACCGCTGTGAAAAACGCGCGTGCCCGCCTCGTCCAGCACTTCAAACTCGACCCAGGCTTCGTAAAGGTCGCGCACTTCGGGCGGAAAGGAATGCGCGGCGTTGCGGTTCGAGACGACGACTTCGGCGGTGATCTCTTCACCCGGCTTGAATTCGAGTTGGCCAGCGGCGTCCAGCGGCGCGAGCATTTCGCCGGTGGCATTGCGGCGCAGCGTAAAGATGTCCACCTCGAGCACGCCGGTCTTGAGAAATTCCTCCGTCAGGTCGGCCTGTTTCTGTTGACCGTAAAAGAGCGGCGCGGCCGTGTTCGCGCCCAGCCAGCGATGCGAAGCGATCTTGCCCTGTTTGGCGGCGCGGTCATTCAGGCTTTCGATTTTGGGCATGTGGCAGCCCCGGCAATCGGTGCGCTCCGCGCGCGGATAAAACGGCAGCACCGCTTCGTGCGACGCGCCCGATTGCTGCCATTCGTCGTAAGCGGAAAAGCCTCTGATATGTTTGTAGTTGTTGAGCGTGGGCGGCGCGTCAACTTTGTGGCAGGTGGCGCAAAACTCCGGCGACTTCAACAATGGGCGCATTACCGCGCGTTTGTGGCCGGGCACGTCGGCCAAAATCTCTTCATCGGTAAAGTCACCATATAGCGGCGTGCCATCCTCGCGCGCCAGCAGGGCAGGACGGCGGATGGTAAAACTGCCCGTCCCATCCAAGCGCGCTTCCGTAATCGAATGACAAACCGAACAGGTGACGCCTTCGTGATCGAGCGAAGTGAAAGGCGCTGTCTGGCGTGCGCTCTCTTTGCTTAAAGCGCCGGAAAAGAGTGCCACTGGCGTATGGCAGGATTCACAGTGGCGTGTCGGCTCGATTCCCCTGGTGCGCAATAAGATGTCCGCGCTCTCGCGGTAAAATGGTTCGCGCGCCGCATTGCGATGCAATGACTCAGCCCAGGCTGCGTGCGTGTCTTGATGGCAACTCTGGCAGCGCGCGGCAGGAAAGAATTGTTCGACGGGAATCAATTGCCCCGTCTCTGTACGCGCATTGGAAGGGCTGAAAAGCCGGTTGGCTTCGGACAAAGCCAGTCCCAGCCGGTTTTCACCCTGGTGCTGATTCGCGGAAACCACGCGCAGCAGCCCAAGTCCGGCCAAGACGCTCAGCAAGCCGATCAATAGCTTGACGCTGCGAATTCCCCACATAACCTGATGCCTCCGATAGTGACGTTAGCCTGTGGTTAAAGGTTGGATTATTGACGATGAACCGTGGCGAAAAAAATGACGGTTTAAGTTCAAGTGACCGATCGGGCCGAATAATAAAATTGCCAATGGTTTTTGTACGCTTGCAAAGGCGGCGATAAGCTAGCAACTCGAACAGAACTTGTCCACTCAATCTCGGCAAAAGCCAGCCCGGCGAACAAGAAATGAGTCAGTTGTCAGCGGCGCGGAATGCAACAAGCTCAGGACTTACGCGGCCAATGTACCGTAGAGTTGTCCAACCTGCGGATGACTCCATTACCAAGCCGCCCGGTTGTCACCGAGCGGCTTGAATATCGAAGCCGCAGCAGACTGGACAGTCTACTGTACAAGTTTTGCGTAAGCCCTGAGCTTAGCCATTTACGACTGCGGCGGCTCCGGTTTGGGCGGCTCAGGCTTGGTTGGTTCCGGTTTGGCTGGTTTCGGCGGCGTTGTGCGGGGCGTGCGTTCGGTATGGCTGGCCGTCGCCCAGGCCGCCAGTTTGGCCGGATCGTCGCGGAACTTGTTGCGCACGACTGCATCCAGCCGCCGCGCTGCCGTCACCCCGCGTTCCAGCGCTGCGTCCAGGGCCGCCGTCGCCTCTACGTGCGCGCCGCGCGCCGTCGTCCGCTGGTTGAGCGCCTGCTCGAAGGCCGCGATGCAGGCGTGCAGATCATCAAGGAAGGTGGCCGGCAGTTCGTGGCTCACAAAAGCCTCGCGCAAGGGGTCGGCGTCAGCGGCAAAGGCGCGCGCCGCATTGAGCAGAGCTTGATCGCTGCTGCCGCGCGGCAGGCGGAATTTGCTCTCCAAGCCCGGCGTGTCATAAGCCAGTGAGCGGGCGGTGCGGTTGATCACCGCCAACTCGTCGCGCAATTCCTCGCGTAACGTGGCCTTGCTCGCTGTGCCGCCGAGCGCCGCGTTGAGACCGGATGATTGATTGGCGGCCGATTGTTCGACTGCGGCCACTGCCTCGCCCACGGCGGCAAAGAGCTGTTGGCCGAGCGTCGGCGCGGAAAAGATCGCAGTTTGGGCGGCACCGAAAGCGCGCACCCGTTTGAGCATCTCGAAACGTTTCGTAGCGTCTGTTCGCATAACTGATTCCTCCGGTTGCAGGCTGGCTGCAACGTTGAGCAGGCGTTGGTAGTGAAAAGTAGTTGCGGTTGTCAGCGAGTCAGCGCCGGGGCTGGCCGGGAAACGACGGCGGCGGCAATCAGGGCTGCACTGCTGACCGGCGGCGTCTCGGTCGGGCTTCGGCGTGGCAAAGACGGACGCATTCTAGGCCCGGCAGTGCGCGGGCGCACTGAGAAAACGCGCGGTGGCATGGCTCCAACCGATTGTGTGGTTGTCTGGGTTGGCGCTGCACCTGTACGGATCGGCTGACGGGTTGTACGGAGTGATGCTGCGCGTGCAGGGATCGGCGTGTGCGGTGCAGGGATCGGCGTGTGCGGTGCACAGAAGGCTGATGCAGGTGCACGGATCAGCGGGCGCGTTGCACGGAAGGCTGGTGCGTGTGTACAGAGCGACGTGCGCGGTGTTTGAAGCGGCGGCTGCGTCTGCCGAGTCGGCGTGCACGTTGCACAAGTCGCTGGATGCTTGCCCGGAGTGGCGGAAACAGTGCGCGGTCTCGCCGGAACAAGCGGCTGAGGCGGCGGACGCGCGGCAAGAGCCAACTGTGGCGGCGCGGCTGGCGCCCCCGGTTTGAAACAGCCGACGGCCTGGCCGGTGCGCGTTTCGAGCAGGCGCACGGGGGTGGGGAGCGGATGGAAGAAAAGTCCGCCGGTGCCTGGCGGTGCGTAGTAGCCGGTCACGTCCACGACGACATCCGTCGTGTTCAACGCGAAAATCTTGAACGCGCCATCCGCGCCGAGACCGACGGTGAAGACGTTGTTGACGACTTCGTTGGCCGTGTAGTTCGAGTTGGCGACGGTGGGCTGCGTGGCGTTGCTGGGATAAAGCGTGAGAAAGCCGCCGCCGCGTAGCACGGTGGTGACGTTGCCGGTGAGGGCTTGCGCGTTGGCAGGCAGCGTGCAGAAAGTTGCGCGCGGGCGTGAAAGGGAATTCAACCAGGCAAATGAAAACGGGCCGCTGCAAGGGCGGCCCGTTGGTTTATGTTCAACAAGAAAGTGTTGGCTGACCACGAAAAGTTAGGGCTTGTCGGGCGTCTTGTCAGCGGGGCGTTTTTGCTTGGGCTGTTCGGTTGGCTCACTTGGCTTGGCAGTCTTTTCGGTATCCTCGCTGGAGCCTTCGCGGCGTTTGAGCACCGGACGGTCAACGGCTTCAGTCGGGGTCTTCGCCGGTTCGGCCTCTGCTGAATCGGAGCCTTCGCGGCGTTTGAGCACGGGGCGGTCGCCTGACTCGGTTGGCGTAGTGTTCGGCTTGGCGTCCGTTGAATCCGTCCCTTCGCGCCGTCTGAGCACCGGGCGATCTGACGCATCGTCGTTTGTTGCGTCACCATTGTCGCCCGAATTTTGTGGGCGGCGTTTGAGCGTCGGGCGCTTGGCATCAGCGTCGGCGTTGATCGCGCGCGTCGAGGCCGATGAGGCGATGACGCGGTTTTTCACGTCTTTGAATTCCGAAGTGCTCAGTTGATATTCGCCACGGTCGGGGAATTTGGCGACCAAGGCATTCACGGCGGTGATGCGGTCGCCGGTGTACGGGTGCGTGCTGAAGAGCTTCGACAAAGTGCCCGGTTTGCGTTTGTCTTTGGCTTGCAGCTTTTCAAAGAAACTGGCCAGCGCCTGCGGGTCGTAACCGGCGGCCCACATATATTGCGCGCCCAGCCGGTCGGCTTCGCGTTCAGCCCCGCGCGAGAATTTCAAAAAGCCCAGCGGAATCGCCAGGCCTGCCGCTTGTTGAATCGCGTAGCCGCCAATGCCGCCCATGAAGATCAACGGGATCGAGGCGTAATTGATGAGCGTACCTTTTGACGCCTGTTCGACGCCGTGACGCGCGCAAACGTGGGCGATCTCGTGCGCCATCACGCCCGCGACTTCGGCTTCGTTGTCGGCGGTTTCGAGCAAGCCGCGATACACATAAAGAAAGCCGCCTGGCAAAGCGAAGGCGTTCACCACTTCGTCGTCAATCACCTTGACGGTGAAGGGCACTTTGGCGTCGGAGTTGAGCACCAGA
Source organism: Acidobacteriota bacterium (assembly GCA_043740245.1). GTDB lineage: Bacteria > Acidobacteriota > Blastocatellia > RBC074 > RBC074 > JACPYM01. The sequence goes on from JAYUCP010000500.1 coordinate 7,345, forward strand.
TTTTGCGTGATGCGGTTGACGAATTCGTTGACGAACGGATCGGTAATCAGCTTCGATTGCTGATCTACTTCCATTGCCAGTTGGCGGCCCAGCGCGACTTCTTTTTCGAGCGAGTAAAAATTGATCGTTCCTTTGTTGATGTCGCGTTTGCCGATCAATAGCGGGTTGTCTTTATCCTCAAGCTTGTTTGGCAGCTTGTCTTTGAGTTGCGGTGTGGATTGCCCTGCGGCGGATGTGACAGCAAGCGCGCCGGCAAACAACAGCGGCACGGCGCGGCGGAAAATCTTCTTGAACATCTTCATTCCCCTCTCCTTGGTTCGGAGTTGATAACAACAGCAGCCTTAACGTCAGCAGTATAGACCCAGAGCGCCGCCTTAGAGCAACTCTTGCCGGCTTTGGTTGACTGAAAGAACGTTAAATACGGCTCATTGCACCTTGAGCCAACTGTGCGCCCGGTGTAGCATTCGCCGCGCTTTTGCATTCCCGACCAATACGACATCAACACAACGCGGCAACACAAGGCGGATCATCGCATGTCATCTTCATCGAATTCAGGCTCGGATTCTGTCAGCACACTTACGCCCCCGGAACAACTGCACGAACAGCGGCAGGCGCGGCTCGTGCTGCTGGGCAAATGGGCCATCGTGCTGCTGACGGGCGTGGCCGTTTACGCCCTGCCCACGCCCGCTGGCATCAGCGATTCGTCGTGGCGCTTGCTGGCGATCTTTCTGGCGACCATCGTCGGTTCGATTGTGCGGCCGGTGCCAGGCAGTGCGATGGTCTTGCTGGGCATCGTCGCCGTGATGCTGACCAAAGCCATGCCGCTCAGCGAGGCTGCCATCAAAGTCGTTTCGCCAAACCCGGCCGCGCCCGACTGGAAAGCGATTGAAACGTTGCGGCTCAAAGCGACGCTGGGCGGGTATGCCGACCCGGTCGTGTGGCTGGTGCTGGCGGCGTTCTTTATGTCGCGCGCGATGATCAAGACGGGGCTGGGCCGCCGCATCGCGTTGCTCTTCATTCGCGCCATCGGCAAAAGCTCGCTGGGGCTGGGCTATGCGCTGGTTGGGACGGATTTTTTGCTGGCGACGGTCGTGCCGTCAAATGGCGCGCGTTGCGGCGGCATCACGTTTCCGATTGCCAAGAGCATTGCCGAGACCTACGACTCGCGGCCCGGCGCGACGGCGCGCAAGCTGGGCGCGTTTCTGATGACCTTCATCTATCAATGCGAAGTCGTCGTCTGCGCCACCTTCCTGACCGGGCAGGCGGGCAATCTGGTGATCCGCAAACTGGCGCAGCAGGCCACGCAGATTGACTTGAGCTACAGCCGCTGGTTTATCGGCGCGATTGTGCCGAGCCTGGTTTCGCTGGCCGTCACGGGCTTGCTGCTCTATCGCATTTTTCCGCCGGAAATTACGCACACGCCCGCCGCGCGCGAATTCGCGCAAAGCGAATTGGGCAAGCTGGGCCGGGCATCGCTGCACGAACGGGTCACGCTGGTGATCTTCGTGTTGATCGGCTTGCTGTGGGGCACGACCAGCCGCTTGCACAGCTTTGATTACGCGGTGGTCGCGCTGGTCGGCATCTGCGCGTTGTTGCTGACGGGCGTGCTGGTGTGGGACGACCTGGTGACGGAGCACGCGGCCTGGGATGTGTTCATCTGGTATGGCGGGATGGTGCGTATGGCCGAAGCGCTGGGCGAGACGGGCATCACCAAAAAATTCGCCGAGACAGCCGGGCAATTCACCGCCGGGTGGAAGTGGGGCGCGGCGCTGGCGGTGCTGGCGTTGATTTACTATTTTGCGCATTACGCCTTTGCCAGCATCACGGCGCACGCGCTGGCGATGTACACGCCGTTCCTGATCGTCGTGCTGGCGGCGGGCGCGCCACCGGCGTTGGCCGTGTTGTTGCTGGCGTATTTTTCGAACCTGTCGGCGGGGCTGACGCATTTCGGCACGACGCCGGGGCCGATCTATTTCGGCGCGGGTTACGTGTCGCAACAGAAGTGGTGGCAGTTGGGGTTGATCGCGGCGGGACCGAATATCTTGATTTGGGCGAGTGTGGGGTTGTTGTGGTGGAAGCTGTTGGGCTGGTGGTAAGTTGAGGGCGCTATGAATTTATCCGAATTGCCATTTTCATTGCGAAACAATTTCGAGCAAACGCCGGAGGTGTTACACGGCAAGTTGCGCTTGCCAGGTACGCGCATCTCGGTTGAACAGGTATTGGAATTGTTGGAAGCAGGCGTCACACCAGCGGAAATCGCGCGATCATTTCCATCGTTGACCGCACAGGATGTCGCAGCGGTCGAACGTTTGGCCGCGCACTGTGCCTTGGCGTGGTTGCAGGCCGCCTAATGCTGTCCGGTCAACTCACACGCCTCAGCGCCTAGATCGGTTTTCATGTATGCGGGGGCGCGCAGCGTCGGGGCGGTACCGCGCGCGTCAGCAAGCGGCAAGTCAAGTAGGGCGAACTTGTACAGCGGCGTAATATCCGCTTGCTGACGCGCGCGGTACCGTCCCTTTGCGCGGCTTTTACCTTGCACCGAAGTGAAAACCGATCTAATGCCTAATCCAGCTTCGGATGTTGCGTATGCCAGGCCGTCGCTTGCTGATAAGCCAGCGCCACACGCAACGGCGCGCCTTCGTCATACAAATTCCCGGTGAACATAATCGCCTGGGGCAAGCCGTTGATAAATCCGCAGGGGACGACGGCGGCCGGGTGGCCGGTGAGGTTGGTGATGGTCAGGCTGGCGCTGCCTGTTGGCGTGACGAAGACATCCCACTGCGCCATCAGCTTGTCCATCTCGCGCATCAGCAGCGTGCGGGCGCGTTGGGCGCGGATGTATTCGACCGCCGGGATGAAGCGCGCCGTGCGGAAGCTGTTCGGCCAATCGCTGGCGCTCTGGCCCGACAACTGATTGACGCGGCCGTCGCGCGTGATGTCGTCAAAGGCGGCGGCGGCTTCGGCATTCAGGATGATGCGCAGGGCTTGCGTGTTGATGGTCGGCAATTCGATGGGTTGCAAATTCGCGCCCGCTTTGCGCAACGCGTCGAGCGCCTCTTGATACAGCTTCAAGCGTTCGGCATTGTTCTGTCCTTGTCCGGCACCACCGCCAGCACCGGCAGCACCACCAGCAGCGCCACCAGCACCACCGCCGCGATTGGGCTGCGGCTCGAATTCGGTTTTGACGAAACCGATGCGCAGCTTTGACAGCGGCTGGTCAGGTTGCCAAACAAACGGCGCATCGCCCACCGTCAGGTCGTGTCCGTCGGGGCCGTAAAGCGCGTCGAGCACCAGCGCGCAATCTTCAGCGCCACGGCAAATCGGCCCGACTTTATCCATCGTCCAACTCAAACCCATCGCGCCGTAGCGGCTGATGCGGCCATATGTCGGGCGCAAGCCGGTCACGCCGCAACGCGACGAGGGCGAGACAATCGAACCCAGCGTTTCTGTCCCAATCGCAAAGCCCACCAAGCCCGCCGAAGTCGCCGAGGCTGAACCCGCCGACGAACCGCTGGAACCTTGTTGCGTTTCTTCGGGCTGCCAGGGATTGCGCGTCATGCCGTTGAACCAGCGTCCACCCTGCGCCAGCGCGCCCATCGAGAGTTTGGCGCAGAGTACCGCGCCCGCGTTACGCAAGCGTTCGACCACGGTCGAATCGTAATCAATCATCTGGTCTTTGAACGGCTCTGCGCCCCACGTAGTCTTGATGCCCTTGGTGGCGAAGAGGTCTTTGACGCCGCAGGGAATGCCGTGCAGCGGGCCGCGATATTTGCCGGCTTTGATTTCAGCATCGGCGGCGGCGGCCTGTTGCAGCGCGAGGCCTTCGGTCAGCGTGACGACGCAGAGCAGCTTGGGGCCGTATTTTTTCAGGCGCGCCAGATACATCTTGGTGAGGTCGAGCGACGTGACCTGCTTAGTGCGCACGAGTTCGGCCAGTTGTGTGAGCGTGCAAAAGGCGAGGTCTTCGACGGCTTTGAACTTGGGCGCTTCGGTTTTGCTGGCTTTGAGTTTGAGCTTTGGCCCGCTGGATTTTTTAGCGGCGCGCATGCCAGGCAATGCTGGATGAAAGGCGGTGGCCGGTTCGGTGTCGAGCGGGACTTCGATTTTGCGCAGCGTTTCGTAATTGCCCAGATTGCCGTTGACGCCACGCAGCGCCAGCGTTTCTTGTGCGTCATCCAAATCAATGCCCATGATTTGCTCGGCGGCTTTGAGCATTTCTTTGGTGATGCGTTGCGGCGTTTGCGGTTGCTGGGGCTGTTGGGCCAAGGCTGCCAAACTGCCGGACTCGGCCGCTGCTAAACCCGTTGCGGCAGCGGGGAGCAGTTTGACGAAGCTGCGGCGATTGAGTTGTTGCGATGCGTTACGTTTGGTTTTGCTATTTGCGGGCGCGCTTTTTTTCATAGGTTTCCTCGGAAAATGTACCGTAGGTTGTACAACCTGCGGATGACTTCGTGAATGAGTTGTTCAGTGAACACCAAGCGGCTTGCGGATGATGCCTCCGCAGATTGGACAACCTACGGTACAGCGCGCGCCGCATTTTCATTAACAGCCCGAACTCTTGCCCGTCCGGCAGGGTTTCCAGTATTGTCTGCTCCGGTTTGGATTGCGGCTAACGAAATAACACGAACGAGCTTGCATGCCAACCTGGCGTGCCAAGCGGTTTGACCCGCCTGAAAACGCAACTACGCCAGAGAACGGAAAAAACTATGAACCGGAATGTGTTCCTCGCTGTCAGTCTGCTCGCGCTCTTGCCGCTCAATGCCGCGGCGCAACAACGCCGCGCGCCGCGTCCGTCGCCCACGCCCACACATCAATTGAAACCCACGCCGAAGACCGTGGCTTGGGGTTATTACGACGCCAAGGCCGAGCCGGTCTTGCGCATCAAATCGGGCGACAGCGTCGAAATCCAAACGCTCATCACCAACAACCCAACGCGCTTGGAAGCGGCTGGTGTGCCGCCCGCGCAGGTCGAACAAGCGTTGCGCGACATCACCAAAGAAGTCACCAACAAAGGGCCGGGCGGCCACATTCTGACCGGGCCGATTTTCGTCGAAGGCGCCGAAGCGGGCGATGTGCTCGAAGTGCGCATTCAAAAAATCAAGCTGGCGCTTCCCTACGCCTACAATTCCTTTGGCCCGCGCAGCGGTTTTATCCCCGAAGATTTCCAATCGTCAAAGACCAAGATCATTCCGCTCGATGAAAAAAAGATGGTCGCGCATTTCGCCGACGGTATAGAGATTCCGTTGCGCCCCTTCTTCGGCAGCATGGGCGTCGCGCCTCCCGAAGCCATGGGCCGCATCAGCAGCGCGCCGCCGGGCATTCACGCCGGCAATCTCGATAACAAAGAACTGGTCGCGGGCACGACGCTGTTTATCCCGGTGCACGTGCGTGGTGCTTTGTTCGAGGTGGGTGATGGTCACGCCGCGCAAGGCAATGGCGAAGTGGACATCACGGCGCTCGAAACCTCGCTCATCGGCACCTTTGAATTCATCGTGCGCAAAGACATGAAATTGAAATGGCCGCGCGCCGAAACGCCTACGCACTATATTGCGATGGGCATTGATAAAGACCTGACCGAGGCGGCCAAGCTTGCCGTGCGCGAGGCGATAGATTTGCTGGTGACGGAAAAACATCTGAGCCGCGAAGATGCGTATATGCTGTGCAGCGTCGCGGTGGATTTTGACATCACGCAACTGGTGGACGGCACTAAAGGCGTGCACGCCATGATTCCGAAAGCAATCTTCAAGTCGCCTAGAACGAATGAAAACGCGGCGCGCGCCGTACCGTAGGTTGTCCAACCTGCGGAGCATCTGAGCAGGCGAACCTGCAGGGCAACGCGCAAGCTCTTCCGCATTGTTCGCAATACCAAGTCCCGCAGGTTGGACAACCTACGGTACATTTTCGAGGAGAACCCAACCCATGAAACAAATCCTAGCCGCCGCGCTCTGCCTGATCGCGGCCTCCGCGTTGACGCTGGCCCAAACCAAACGCCCCATTCGCACGGGCGCAGGCAAATCCGCCAGCACGGCTGCCGTCGAGGCCACGCTCAAAAAGCTCGAAGCCGAATGGTTCGCCGCCGTCACCAGCAAAGACGATGCGACACTCAAGCGCATCTTTGCCGACGACATGCTGACGGGCGATGACGACGGCACCTGGTTGAAAAAAACCGACATGCTCAAATACGTCAAAGCGGGTTTGCCGGTTGATAAAGTCACCAGCGATGAATTCAAGCTGCGGCTTTACGGCACGACGGCCATCGTCAACGGCAAATCAAGCTATTATGCGAAGGGCGAAAAGCTGGGCCAGAATCATCACACCGCCGTTTGGGTCAAGCGTAACGGTGTGTGGCAAGTGGTGGCGTGGCAATCCACGCCGATCAAAATCAACTTGGCAAAAACAACGGAGAAAACTGTGACGACTGCATCAGGTTTGCAATACGAAGACATCGTGGTGGGCACGGGCGCAAGCCCGCAGGCCGGGCAAAGGACGAAAGTGCATTACACCGGCTGGCTGACCAACGGCACCAAATTCGACAGCTCGGTAGATCGCGGGCAGCCCTTTGAATTCGAGGTTGGCCTGGGCCACGTCATCAAAGGCTGGGACGAAGGCGTACTGACCATGAAAATCGGCGGCAAACGCAAACTGATTATTCCGCCGCAACTCGGTTACGGCGCGCGTGATATGGGGAAGATTCCGCCGAATTCCACGCTGGTGTTTGAGGTCGAATTGCTGGGCGTGCAGTAAGCTCAGACGGCTTTTTCATCACAAATGGACAAAGGAACAAAGAGAACAGCATGGTTTAGCCTGGTTCAAGTCCTTGTTCCTTTGTCCCTTTGTGATGAAAGCCGTCAGCTACTTTCATTCACTATGAATCTTTCCGAACTTGCCGAACTCACCAACGCTACTCTTGAAAGCGGCGCGCCCAATTTAGCGATCACCGGCGCGGCAGGCTTGGCCGAAGCGCGTGCGGGACAAGTGACCTTTCTTGCCAATCCGCGTTACACCGCCGAGGTCAACACGACGCAGGCCAGCGCGATTTTCCTCGCCGCCAACGCGTCGCTTGCGCGCACCGACTTGGCCGTGTTGCGCGCCAAAGACCCGTATTTGGCCTACACCAAAGCGCTGCGCCTCTTTCATCCAGAAGCTGAAGTCACGCCTTTCGTGCATCCGTCAGCAGTGATTGATCCGACGGCGCAAGTCGCGGCGGATGCGCACATCGGCGCGTGCGTCGTGATTGGGCCGCATTGCGTGATTGAAAGCAAAGTCACGCTGCATCCGAACGTCACGCTTTACGCGGGCGTGCACATCGGCGCGCACTCGGTGATTCATTCCGGCGTCGCCTTGCGCGAACGCACTCAGATCGGCGCGCGCGTCATCATTCACAACAACGTCGTCGTCGGCGCGGACGGCTTCGGCTTTGCCAAGGACGAAGACAAACGTTGGCTGAAGATTCCGCAAACGGGCCGTGTCGTCATCGAAGACGATGTCGAAATCGGCGCGGGCACGACGATTGATTCGGCTTCGGTCGGCGAGACGCGCATCCGGCGCGGCGTCAAGATTGATAACCTGGTGCAGATCGGCCACTCCTGCACGATTGACGAAGACGCGCTGATCTGTTCGCAAACCGGCCTCGCGGGCAGCTCGCACATCGGCCGCCGCGTCGTGCTGGCCGGGCAGGTCGGCATCGCCGGACACCTGCATGTCGGCGACGATGCGGTCATTACGGCCAAGAGCGCGACCAGTCACGACGTCCCGCCGGGCAAAGTCATTTCGGGCATTCCGGGCTTTGATAACAAAGATTGGTTGCGCGCAACGGCGGCGTATCGGCGCTTGGGCGAGATGGCGCGGACGGTGCGGGTGTTGGAAAAGCGGTTGGCGCAGTTGGAGAAGCAGTCTGAGGCATAGTCCGGTTGGATACGGCAACACCTTTGGAAGCAGTTACAGACAGTCAAGAGAGACTCCACACTATGGCGCAACGTTCACGTGAAGCAGGCTGGACGCTGTTAGATTTACTCGTGATAGTTATTTCCGGCGCAGTGCTCGCCATATGGGTGAGCAGTTATTTTCCTAAAAATTGGCAGACTCTGATCGGCGGTGTTTTAGCCCCCATTTTGGGCTTCGGGTTTTGGTTTTTTCTTTTTGTCTTACTGCTGCCTTTGATCGAGCATCATTGGAAACCGCAGTCACGTCCCGATGATGATAACAATTCACCGTAAATTGTGACGAATCAGCCCTCGGAATTAAGCTCTCGGCAACGCCGCCAATTCCTGCCGCGCCTGTCCCGCCTCTGCAAAATTCCCGCCGCCCAACTGCAACGCCTTTTCATACGCCTGCCGCGCGCGCGCCGCTTCGTTGTTCTCGCGCAAGGCGCGCGCCAGGTGCAGGTAATAGCCTGCGTTGGCGGGCTGCCGTTCGATGGCTTTGTTGAACTGTTCGATGGCGATGCTGTGCTGGCCTTTTTTGTAATAGGCGTAGCCGAGCGTGTCATAAAAACTGGCTTCGGGCGCGATGCTGAGGGCGCGTTGGGCGTTGTCGGTGGCTTTGTCTAGGTTGCCCAGATTTTTGTCGGCGTAAAGCCAGGCGAGGTTGTTATAGGCGATGGCCGCGCCCAGCGAGCGGCTGTCGAAGCTGAGCGCGTGTTCGTAATGGTTGAGCGCTTCGGAATAGCGCCCGCGTTCTTCTTCGAGCAGACCGATCAGCAGGTGCGCCTGGGCGGTCTGTTGGGATTGGCGATTGTTTTTGGTGACGGCGTCGAGTTCGCTGATGGCGCGCTCAAACAGGTTCTTGCGTTTATAAAAATCGCTGAGCGCGAAATAGGCCGTCATGAAATCGGGATCAGCCGCGAGCGCCTGCCGCAAGGCGTTTTCCGTATTCGCCGTATCACCCGCTGCGTCATACAACCGCGATTTTTGAAAGAGCAATTGCGCGCGGCCTGCTTGTGCGGATTGCGCGGCGAGCAGCGAGTCGAGCCGCGCGAGTGCAGGTTGATAGCTGCGTTGCGCCAACGCTATGTCAACGAGTGTCGCAATGGCGGCGGCGCTGTTGGGCGCGAGTTCGAGGGCTTTGTCGGCGGCGGCTTGGGCCTTGGGCAAGTCGCGTTTGAGCAGGTGAATCGTCGCCAGATTGATGTGCGGTTCGGCGGCCCGCGGGTCAATGTCGGCGGCGCGTTGCAGGTCGCTGGCCGCGTTTGCGTAATCGCCGAGTTGCAACCGCGCGACGGCGCGCGAGGTGTACGCCTTGCTTTCCAAATCCTTCAACGCTTCGGCGGGCAGGCGCGTGGCCTGAAAATCGGCGTCGCTGGTTTTGAGCGCGGCCAGCACGTTGAGCAATTGATTGGCAGTGTCGAGCGCGTCGCCGGCTTTGTTTTGGTGCAGGTGAATGCGGATGAGCATCAACAGGCCCATCGGATGGCGCGGGTAATAGCCGAGCAAGCTGTTGACCAGCGAACGCGCGCGCACTGGGTCATTGTTTTGCAGATAGGCGTCCGATGTGTAGTAGAGCGCGGCGGGCAGCGCGGGTTCCAAGCGCAGCGCCTGTTCGAGATCAGTAATCGCCGCGCGGGTATCGCCTTCGAGCGTGCGGATGCGGCCGCGCACGAGCAGCGCGTCGGTGTCCTGTTTGTTGCGTTGAAAGGCGGCGTCGAGTTGTTGCTTGGCTTCATTCGCGCGGCCTTGCGCGAGCAACATTTCGGCCAGCCGTGCGTACCCGCGCTGAAAGTCAGGATGGTCTTTGAGCAATTGCTGATATTCGCTGATAGCCTGTTCGGTGCGGCCCGCGCGCGCGTGCAAATCAATGATCTGGGCGCGTCCGCCGGTCTTGTCGGGTTCGAATTCGATTTGCCGCGCCAGATATTTTTCGGCCTCGTCGTAACGCTCCTGATTTTCATAAAAGCGGCGCAGCGCGATCAGCACCAGCCGGTCTTTGGCATCGTGTTGGAAGGCCGCGAGCAGTTGCTGTTCGGCTTCACCAGTGCGGCGATTGGCGAACAGGAAATCACCATAGGCCAGCCGGGCCGGGGCGGATTGCGGATTTTTGGCGATGGCCTCTTTGAATGCGGCATCGGCTTGGGCTTTGAACGTGGCGGCGGTGCCTGCCTCGTTGGCGCGTTGATCGTAGTAGCGGGCGAGCGCCAGATAAGGTTCGACGCGATTCGGATTGAGTTTGATCGCGCGGTCGAGTTCGGCCTGGGCGTCGTCGTAACGTTTCTGCAACGTGCGCACTTGGGCCAGCAGAATGAGGGCTTCGGCGTTGTTGGCGTCTTTGGTGAGGATCTCATTGACCAGGCGTTCGGCTTCTTTGACGGCTTCTTCCTGCTGGCGGCCCAGCCGCGTGTATTGCAAAAACATCTGGCCCAGCCGCAAGCGCGCGTCCAGATTGTTGGCGTCGAGTTTGGCGGCGAGTTGGAACTGTTCGGCGGCCTCTTGCATGTTGCCGAGCGCGAGGCTGGCTTCGCCCAGGCCGTGATGCGCGGCGGCCAGGTTGCGGTCGCGTTGCAAGGCGTTGCGGAATTCAATCCGTGCCTCGGCGTATTGCTGGTCTTGCAGGTATTGCTGGCCGCGCGCGAGGTGGGCGGCCTTGTCTTGTTCGGGGTTTTGACAGGCGGCGAGCAAGGCGAGGGCGAGCAGGGACACGGCCAGTTTGAACACGTGGGCCAGTTTGAACACGTGGGAAAGACGCAGGTGTTGATGCCCGGCCCTGGAAGGGCCAAATTTAATAGCCGAGGGCATCGCCCTCGGTAGGCAAAGGGAAACCGCCTGGCCCTGAAAGGGCCACATCACGCTGTTCAATGCGGCCCTTTCAGGGCCGGGTGTCGCGCCGCGCTGACCGGGGGCGTTGCCCCCGGCTATTGAATCGCGCCCTTTCAGGGCTTCAGCGCAGTGGTGTCCGGGCAGGCGCTTGGAAGCGACAATTGGTTCGTGGAATTGCGGCATAGTTGCGCTTGTAGCTTCGGGGCGAAATGTTTATGAGCAACGGGGCGATGTGATTGTGTGTCAGCGCGCGCGAGTGTAGCGGATGCTTTCTCGCGCGGGCAAGCTGAACCAAACTTGCGGCATTCCAACGCGCCTACGATAATGCGCCTCTCGCAAAACCCTATGAACACGGAAGCAAAAATGGATTTGGAAAAGATCGCCGCCGGAGTCCGCCTGATCCTCGAAGGCATGGGCGAAGACACCCAACGCGATGGTTTGCGCGAAACGCCGCAACGCGTAGCCGAAATGTACGCCGAAATCTGCGGCGGTTTGCACGAGCAGCCGGAAGCCGAATTGAAAGTCATCCCGTCAGGCGCGCCCGCTGGTGCTGACGAAGACCTGGTGATGGTCAAAGACATCGCCTTCGCTTCGCTGTGCGAACATCATCTGGTGCCGTTCACCGGCGTAGTGCACATCGCGTACATCCCGCAGGACGGACGCATCGTCGGTTTGTCGAAACTGGCGCGCATCGCCGAGATATTCGCCCGCCGTCCGCAAGTGCAGGAGCGGTTGACGACGCAAATCGCCGAATTGCTCTATCGCGGCCCGCTACAACCGAAAGGCGTGCTGGTGGTGATGGAGGCAGAGCATCTGTGCATGGTGATGCGCGGGATCAAGAAGCACGGCGCGACGACGATCACGTCGGCCATGCGCGGCGTGTTTCGTGATGATGAACGCGCGCGCAACGAGGCACTGGCGTTGTTGCGTCGAACTTGACTTGAGGGTGAGCCGCGATGGAGAAGTCCGTCTTAACAAAAATGCGGGCGGCAGTGGCAGCCGGGCGGCTCGTCCTGACCGAGCACGCGGTTGATGAGATGGCGGCGGACGACCTGTTCCAATTTGATCTGGAACACTGCATCCTGACCGGCGAGATTACCGAAACGCAGTGGGATGACGATTTTCAGGAATGGAAATACGTCATCGAAGGCGACTGCACGGACGGCGCGGCCCTGGTGGTGGTCGCCAGATTCGGCAGCCAGCAACAAGTGGTTGTCATCACGACATTCCTGTTATGAAAAAGAAACCTGCTTCCCAGCAATTGACCTGCGAGATTTGCGGCGCGGGCGCCGCGCACGAAGTGAAGCGCACCAAAGTCTTTGGCAAAGGCCCGCAAATGCTCGTCATCGAGAACATTCCATTCATCTGTTGCGACAACTGCCAGCAGACCTACACTACGGCGGCGACGATGCGGGCGCTGGATGAGATCCGGCAAAACCGGCACCGGCTGACCGTCGCGCGCCAAGTCGCCTGGGCGAAGATCGCGTAGCCAGTGGCTGGCTGTATGGCGCTCAACCACGCACAGAGTTCGAGAGACCCCCTGATGAAAATAGCCGCTGGCACCAAATTCAACCATTACGAAATCAGCGCGCTGCTCGGCGCGGGCGGGATGGGCGAAGTCTATCGCGCGCGCGACACGCGGCTCGATCGCGCGGTCGCCATCAAAGTGTTGCCCGCCGACTTCGCCACAGACGCCGAGCGATTGAAACGCTTTGAGCAGGAAGCGCGCGCCACGTCGGCGTTGAATCATCCGAACATCCTGACCGTTTACGACATCGGCAATCACCAGGGCGCGCCGTATATCGTGGCCGAATTGCTGGAAGGCGAAGAACTGCGCGCGCAGCTTGAACAGGGCGCGCTGCCGGTGCGCAAGGCGATTGAGTACGCCCAGCAGGTTGCCGCCGGATTGGCTGCCGCGCACGAGAAAGGCATCGTGCATCGTGATCTGAAGCCGGAAAATTTGTTTGTCACAAAAGACGGGCGCGTCAAGATTCTCGATTTCGGTTTGGCGAAGCTGAAGCCGCAGAGGTTGACGGGCAGCGTGGATTCGGAAGCGGCAACACTGAAGCCGCTGACGAATCCGGGTGTGATTCTGGGCACGGTCGGGTATATGTCGCCGGAGCAGGTGCGCGGGCACGAGACGGATCATCGGTCGGATATTTTCTCCTTCGGCATCATCCTGCACGAAATGCTGTCGGGCCGGCGGACGTTCACGGGCGCTTCGCTGGTCGAATTGATGAATGCGATTCTGAAAGAAGAGCCGCCGGAGTTGAGCGAGACGAATGCCAAGATTTCGCCGCAGTTGGAAAAGATCGTGCGGCGCTGTTTGGAAAAGAAACCGGAGCGGCGCTTTCAGACGGCGAGCGATCTGGGCTTCGCGCTGGAAGCGTTGACGACGCCGTCGGGCACGCGAATGGAAACGGCGGCGGCGTTGCCCGCGGTGACGGAGCGCGCGGGCAAGCCCCAGTTGTTTGGCAATGCGCGGCTGGCGTGGTTGGTAGCGGCGGCGCTGTTGCTTGGCTTGGCTTGGGTGTACTTCACGCGCCAACCGCTCACCCACGAGGCGCGGATGATGAAGTTTGCGATCACTCCGCCAGAGAACGCGAGCTTCGACAACATCGCCCTCTCGCCCGATGGACGCTGGCTGGCCTTCACGGCGGCGACTGGCGGCAAGGTGCAGCTTTGGGTGCGCGCGCTTGATGCCACCGAAGCCAAAGCACTGCCCGGCACCGAAGGCGCGCGCTTCCCCTTCTGGTCGCCGGACAGTCACTGGATCGGTTTCTTCGCGGCCACCAAGCTGAAGAAGATCGAAGTTTCCGGCGGGCCGCCGCAAACCTTGCGCGATGTGACGACACCGACGGGCGGTTCATGGAACCGCGACGACGTGATTATCTTTTCGCGTCAGGCCGGGCTGGCCCGAGTCTCGGCCACAGGCGGTGAAGTGACGGTCCTGACGACGCCCGACCGAGCACGTCAGGAGACAGCTCACTACGATCCCTACTTCCTGCCGGACGGGCAGCACTTTCTCTATTCCATCCTGAGTGGGCAAAAAGAGACGCGCGGGATTTACCTCGGCTCGCTCGACGGCAAGGTCAAGCAGCGGCTGCTCAGCGATTACTCTTCTGCCGTCTACGCGCCCCCTGGATTCCTGCTCTTCCGGCGCGATGAAACCCTGCTGGCGCAGCCTTTCGACGCCGACAAGCGGCAACTCAGCGGTGAACCTTTCCCGGTGGCTGAGCGGGTAGGACGCGCTCCGAGTAGCAGCCCACTTCTGAATGTATCTGTCTCCGGTAACGGAGTGTTGGTGTTTGATCCACACCTCAACCGGCAGGGCAAGCAATTACTCTGGCTGGATCGTAGAGGCAAGCAGATCGACTCCCTCGGCGAGGAGTGGAGAGCTTATGCCAGACCCTGGCTCGCGCCTGACGAGAAGCACTTCGTGGCTGAGCGTCCCCCTGCGAACGGCGGCACCTTCGACCTTTGGCTGGCGGATGTGTCGGGCGCTAACGCCACACGGTTCACTTTCCACCCGGGTACCGATAGTAATCCAGTCTGGTCGCCTGATGGGAAACGCATCGTCTGGGTTTCCCTGCGGGAGGAAGGTTATCGCCTGTATCAAAAGGCCGCCAGTGGCGCAGGCCAGGAGGAGCCGTTGTTCAATATAACAAATGGCGTTCCCACCGACTGGTCACGCGACGGACGCTTCATCTTTTATGAGCAGTTCATTCCGAAAAAGAAAGTGGATGTCTGGGTCTTGCCGCTGGATGGCGCACAGCAGCCCTTTCCATTTCTCCAGACGGAAGCTTACGAAGGTGGAGCGCAACTCTCGCCTGATGGGCGCTGGCTGGCTTACGCTTCGGATGAATCGGGCAGGTTTGAGGTCTACGTTCAGCGCTTTCCTGACCGCGGCGGAACACGGCAGATTTCAACCAATGGCGGGCTTGGCCCGCACTGGCGGCGAGATGGGAAAGAATTGTTCTTCTACGCGGCGGACGGCAAGCTGATGGCCGTGCCGGTCGAGAGCGGAGAGAGCTTCGAGCCGGGCGCGGCAGTGGCGCTCTTTGAATTCCGCTCCGGCAGCATTTCAACCATCACCGCGCCGTATACGGTGACCGGGGATGGGCAGCGGTTTCTGGTCAACGCGATTGTGGATGCGGAACCGCGCGCGCCGCTGACGGTCGTGGTCAATTGGGCGGCGGGGGTGAAACCAAAATGAAACCGAAACGACGTAGCCAACCCAAATTGCTGCTGAACGAATACGCCACGCTGCTGGCGGAGGTCAAAGAGCACATTCGCGCGGCGCAGTACGCGGCGTTGAAGGCGGTCAACAAAGAACTGGTCGCTTTGTATTGGGATGTCG
>JAYUCP010000501.1:0-8948 GCA_043740245.1 Acidobacteriota bacterium
GCTACGCGGATGACGCGGATGACGCGGATCAGCGCGGATCAACCCGAAAAAGCATCTGCGGAAATCCGCTGCACCCGCGTCATTCGCGTATCTATTCGCTTGTCGAATTACGCACACTCTTCAGGTAAATGAAGATAACTGACATCAAAGCAACGACTGTAACCGTTCCTCTGGAAGCCCCGCTGCGCCACGCGAATGGCTGTCATTGGGGCCGTTTCGTGCGCACCATTGTCGAAGTCGAAACCGATGAAGGCATCGTCGGTCTTGGCGAAATGGGCGGCGGCGGCGAGTCTGCTGAAGCCGTGTTTTGTGCAATGAAGAACTATCTGGTAGGTCACGACCCCGCACGGCTGGAAGAGATGCGTTTTCTGATCGCCAACCCGACGGCTTCGCTTTACAACAACCGCACGCAGGTGCTGGCCGCGCTCGAATTCGCCTGTCTGGATATTCTGGGGCAAAAGTGGGGCGTGCCGGTGTGCGACATTTTGGGCGGACGTTTGAATGACCGCGTGCCGTTTGCCTCGTACTTGTTTTTTCGCTATCCGAACCCGCAAGACGGCTCAGGCGAAGTGCGCACGCCAGAGCAGTTGGTCGCTCTGGCAAAAGATTTGAAAGCGTGCTACGGCTTCACTTCGCATAAGCTGAAGGGCGGCGTCTTTGCGCCGGAATACGAGTTGGAATGCTATCGTGCCGTAGCTGACGCGCTGCCAGGCGACCGCTTCCGCTTTGATCCGAATGGCGTGTTTTCGACCGAGACGGCGATCTGGTTTGGGCAGCAAATCGAGGACATTCGCAACGACTATCTCGAAGACCCTGTTTTTGGCTTACACGGTATGCGGCGTGTGCGCGAGAAAGTGCGCATGCCACTGGCTACGAACACGGTCGTGGTGAACTTCGAGCAATTGGCGGCAAATATCCTGAACACGGCGGTGGATGTCATCTTGCTCGACACGACTTTTTGGGGAGGCATTCGCCTGTGCATTAAGGCAGCGGGCATTTGCGAGACATTTCAACTCGGCGTTGCCGTGCATTCGTCGGGTGAGTTGGGCATTCAACTGGCGACGATGCTGCATCTGGGCGCCGTGATCCCGAATCTTACCTTTGCGGCGGATGCGCATTATCATCACCTGACTGATGACATCATCGTGGGCGGCAAACTGCAATACGAAAACGGTGCGCTTACCGTGCCGACCGGGTCTGGCTTAGGCGTCAAGCTCGACCGCAACAAGCTGGCTGAATACAGCGAGCTCTACCAGCGGCTGGGCGGCTATCCTTACGATCAAGACCCGCTGCGGCCTGGCTGGACGCCGACGATTCCGAACAATCGCTGGGCTGATCCGCACGATGCGCGGCGGCCGGCGATTCCCTTTTGATCTGTGCCTAATTTTCCCAAATTCTTCCAGGGCTCAGTCGTCGCGGGCCAACGCGGTTATTGAAGCTGACGTAAGGCTTCGTAAAGGATGATGCCTGTGGAAGTCGCCAGGTTGAGCGAGCGAATGTTCGGGTTTGGCATGGGAATGTGTAGGCAGTGTTCCCAGTTCGCCCGCAATAACGCTTCGGGCAATCCGTGCGTCTCACGTCCGAAGACCAGGCAATCTTCCGGTTGGTATTGCCAGTCGGTGTATAAGCGCTCGGCTTTGGTGGAGAAGTAAAGAAAACGGTTGTGCGGCAAATGTTCTTGCAGCGCTTCGAGTGAAAGGTGCTGGCGTATTTCGATGTGTTCCCAATAATTCAGCCCGGCCCGGCGTACATATTTGTCATCAGTGCGAAAGCCGAGTTTGCCGACTAAATGCAGTGTGGTATAGGTCGCGCCGCAAAGCCGTGCGATGTTGCCGGTGTTGGGCGGGATTTCTGGTTCGATCAACGCGATGTGCAGGTGGGAATGTAGTGTGGGTGGATAAATTGTCATTGTTGCTTGTTCCTTACTCTTCCTACTTTCTCTTTCTACCAGAAATGGCGTTTAGATTCTAAATTTGTTATCAGACTGAAGAACCGAATGGTCCGGACGGCAGTTTCCGACAAAGGGCGCGCTGGGTCAAAGCGATTTTGTTTGCCTGCACGGCAGAGGCGAACGAAACACCAAACAGATTTTTATTTACCGCGCAGCAACAGGCTGAGCTAATGATGCTTGTGCCAGGGCTGTGCGCTCACACAAGCTACACACACACGCACACACGAGGTATTCATGTCGTCCCGCAGTTCATTGCCGCGGTTGAACCGCCTGTTTACTGCTCTCGCCTTCACCCTGAAAAATCCGTTTGGCCGCGCGTTGCTCGCACTCGGCTGTGGCTTATTGCTGGCCGTGGGTTGGCAATTCGCCGAGACGCGCGCCGCATCGGGCACGCTGGTCAGCCTGACGGCGCTCAACACAACGGTGACTGAGAATTTCAACACGCTCGCCAACACCGGCACCTCCGCACGGTGCCGAATGGTTGGGGCTTTGCCGAGTCCGGCACGAATGCCAACACGACATACACGGCGGGCACCGGCTCTAGCACGGCAGGTGACACCTACAGCTTCGGCGCGACGGGCAATACGGAACGCGCGTTTGGCGGTTTGCAGAGCGGCACTTTGATTCCCACCGTCGGCGGCTGTTTCATCAACAACACCGGCCAGACCATCACCAGCCTGGACATCAGTTACACCGGCGAACAGTGGCGGTTGGGCGCGACGGGGCGCAACGACCGGCTCGATTTTCAATACAGCACCAACGCCACCAGCTTGACCACCGGCACGTACACGGATTTTGACGCGCTCGATTTTGTCGCGCCCATTTCCATGGGCGCGACGGGCGCGCTCGATGGCAACGCGGCAGCCAATCGCGTCAATGTGCCGGCCACCATCAGCGGGCTGAATATCGCCAACGGCGCCACCTTGTTCATTCGCTGGAACAGTTTTGACGCAACCGGCGCGGACGACGGGCTGGCCGTGGATGATTTCAGCCTGACACCACGCGGCACGCCCGTAGGCTCCAATGTCAGCGGTACCAAAACTGTCGCGGGAACCTTTGCCACCGGCACGAATGTTACCTATACCGTCGTGCTGACCAACACCGGCGCGGGCGTGCAAATGGATGGCTTCGGCAATGAATTCGAAGACCTGCTGCCCGCCGGGTTGACGCTGGTGTCGGCCAACGCGCCCAGCGGCACGATCAACGCCAACCTCGCCACGAACACCGTCACCTGGAACGGCATGCTGGCGGCCAACAACGGTTCGGTCACGATCACGATTGTGGCGACGATCAACAGCGGCGCCAACGGGCAGGTCATCTCGAATCAGGGCGTCATCACCTACGATGCCGACGCTGACAGCGACCACGTCAACGAAGCGCGTCGTTTGACCGACGACCCCGGTGTTGCAGGCACGCAAGACCCGACCGAGTTCGTCGTCGCGTGCAGCACAGCGGTCACGCCGCCCGTGACCATCACGCTCAGCAGCAACGCGGGCACGGCGAATACGCCGGGCGTTTGCACACTGCGCGTTGCGTTGACCGCCGCGCGCACACAGACCGTGACGGGCGGCTGTCCGGCGGGCGGTTCGACCACAACCATCGTGGTGCCGCTGGTGTTGATGAGCACGACCGTCACGCTGACTGAACGCGACAACACCGAATACGGCTTCAACGGCCTGCCCATCGTCGGCAGCAACGTGACGATCCAAGGCAATGGGCTGACGATTACGCGCGGCGCCGAACCGTTCCCGTTCCGGTTCTTTTATGTTTCGCCCTGCGGCAATCTGACCTTGCAGGACGTGACGCTCACGAACGGCTTGGCGCAAGGCGGCGCGGGTGGCACGGCCAACGAAGGCGGCACGGGCGGCGGCGGCGCGGGCTTGGGCGGCGCGGTCTTAAATCGCGGCACTTTGAAAATCATTGACTGCATGGGGATGGTCAGCTATTCGCTGACGATTGGCTGCCCGGCGGTGACGCTCGCACCCACGACTTTGCCGGGCGGGATGTACAACGTCGCGTATGCGAGCCAAACGCTGACGGCTTCGGGCACGGGCTTGACCGGCGCGTTTACCTTCGCGTTGCAAACGGGTTCTTTGCTGCCGCCGGGCTTGATGCTTTCGTCGGCGGGCGTCATCAGCGGCACCCCCACGCAACCGGGCGCGTTCACGTTCACCGTGATTGCGACGCACACGGCGTCAGGCTGCACGGGCAATCGGACGTATACCATCGGCATTCAATGCCCGGCCATCAACATCGCGCCCGCAACCTTGCCGAATCCGGTGGTCGGCGCGGCTTACAACCAATCGCTGACGGGCAGCGGCGGCGTGGGGCCGTACACCTTTGCGCTGGCGAATGGCTCTTCGCTGCCTGCCGGATTGACGCTCACATCCGCAGGCGTCATCAGTGGCACGCCGACGCAAACGGGCGCGGCCACCTTCACGATCAACATCACAGACACGGCGCTGGCAGCGGGCCAAACCAATTGCGCGGGCAATCGCACCTACACCATCACGGTCGTATGCCCAACGATTACGCTGAGCCCCACGACCTTGCCCAATGGCACGGCAGGCACGGCATATAACCAAACCGTCAGCGCCACGCCAGCCGGCACGACGTATAACTTCGCCGTGACGGCTGGCACATTGCCCGCAGGCTTGTCGTTGAACAGCACGACCGGCGCGATCACAGGGACACCAACGGCGCCTGGCAATTCAACCTTCACCATCACAGCGACGGGCTTTGGCACGTGCACAGGCACGCAGCAATACACCGTGACGATTGCCTGCCCAACGATCACGTTGACGCCAACGACATTGCCAGCGGGCACGGCGGGCACGGCGTATAACCAAACGTTGACGGCCGCGCCCGCTGGCGGCAATTACACCTTCGCCGTCACGACTGGCGCATTGCCAGCAGGCTTGGCGCTGAATGCGAATGGCGCGCTCAGCGGCACACCAACGGTGACCGGCACGTTTACGTTCACCGTTACGGCCACGGGCTTCGGTACTTGCACGGGCGCGCAAGCTTACACGCTGACGCTCATTTGCCCGACCATCACTGTCACCGCTACACCTCGGACGCGGGCGCGCCCAACCGGCAAAACACGCGCATCTCGCTGACCAACATTGACGCGGTGCGCACGGCGTTTGTGCATCTCTTTTTCGTAGACGGCGCGACCTGTTCGATTGCCGATTCGATTGTTTGTCTGACGCCGAATCAGTCGTCGAGCTTCTTGGCCTCGGACATTGATCCGGGCACGACGGGCTATTTGATCGCGGTGGCGCAAGATCGCACGGGCTGCCCGATCAACTTCAACTATTTGATCGGCGATGAATTCGTGAAGCTCAGCAGTGGCCACGCGGCCAATTTGCCCGCCGAAGCAATTGCGGCCGTGCCCGGCAGCGTGCCAGCTTGCGATGCGAATTCGTCAACGGCGGATTTGCGTTTCGACGGCGTGATGTACAACGCCTTGCCGCGCGTGCTGGCGCTCTCGAACATCACCAGCCGCGCGGACGGCAACAACACGCTGCTCGTGGTGAACCGGCTCGGCGGCAACCTGGCGACGGGGGCAACCACGCTGGTCAATGTCTTCGGCGTGCTGTATGACGATGCCGAATCACCGTTCAGCTTCAGCTTCTCGCCGGGCACGTGCCAGTTCCGCAGCATCATCAGCAGCACGTTCCCGCGCACTGTACCACGCTTCGAGCAAGTGATTCCGGCGGGCCGCAGCGGCTGGCTGAAACTGGGGACGCAGGCCGAGGGCGCGATTTCAGGCGCGGCGATCAATGCCAATGCGAACGCCGCGACGACGACGAACGCCTTCAATCAAGGGCACAACCTGCACAAGTTGACGCTGTCAACGGCGGCGACGTTGACGGTGCCGGTGTTTCCGCCTTCCTGTTGAGCGTGGCTGGCGTTGAGGCGCGCGTTCTTGCGGTGAAGACGCGCGCCTCAATTTTTGCTCAGCCGCCTTCCCTCACCCGCTTGCTTCAAGTATGCTGCGCGCGTTCGCAAGCACTTTCACCAATCACATTCAAACAACCTCGAACAAGGAGTTCACCTATGCGAAAGATTGCCAAGCAATGTTATGCGTTGCTGCTCGGCGGGGCCCTCGGCGCGGCGCTGGCGAGTGGCGCGGGCGTTTTGGCGCAAGACCCGCCCACGGGCGGCGGTCAGGAACGTCCGGCAGGAGCGGCTGGCGGCGGCGGCCAACAGCGCGAGCCGGAGATCAGGCCCTTCGACCGGGTCATCACCAAGGACGCCAAATCGGATGAAGGCGTCTTCACCGTGCACCGCATCAAGGACAAGCTGTATTACGAAATCCCCAAGTCGGAACTGGGCAAAGAATTTTTGTGGGTCAGCCAGATCGCGCGCACTACGCTGGGCGTGGGTTATGGCGGCCAGGCCATGGGCAATCGCGTCGTCAAATGGGAACGCCGCGACAATCGCGTGTTGTTGCGCAGTGTCTCTTATGAAGTGGTCGCCGACCCGAAAGAGCCGGTGGCCAAAGCCGTACAAGCGGCCAACAACAACGCAATCATCATGTCGTTCTTTATCGAAGCGCTCGGCAAAGACGATTCGGTGGTGATTGAGGTGACGCGCTTGTTTACGACCGAGGTGACGGAGTTCAATGCCAAATCACGGCTGCGCGCGCGCGTATTCGACGCCTCGCGCTCCTTCCTCGAACGCGCTGTTTCCTTCCCGACGAATATCGAAGTCGAAGCGACACACACCTTCAGCAATCCCGCTGATACCACGCCAACAGGCCCGGCCGCGCCGCCCAATCCGTTTCAAGGCGCAGGCATGGGCACGGGCAGCGCTTCGGTGGTGATGCATTACTCAATGGTCAAACTGCCTGAGAATCCGATGCAACCGCGTTTGTTCGACGAACGCGTCGGCTATTTCACGACGCGGCAGATGGATTACAGCAAGGATGAACACCGCGCGCCGCAACGCACCTTCATAACGCGCTGGCGCTTGGAAAAGAAAGACCCCACGGCGGCGCTGTCCGAACCGATTAAACCGATCATCTATTACATTGATCCGGCCACGCCTACGAAATGGGTGTCCTATCTGAAGAAAGGCATCGAAGACTGGCAAGCGGCCTTTGAAGAAGCGGGTTTCAAACACGCGATCATTGCGCTGGAAGCGCCCAAGGACGATCCCGATTGGAGCCCTGAGGACGCGCGTTATTCGGTGATTCGCTGGCTGCCCTCCACGATTGAAAATGCTTCGGGGCCGCACATTCATGATCCGCGCACGGGCGAGATTCTGGAATCGGATATTCAGTTCTATCACAACGTGATGAACCTGGCGCGCGACTGGTACTTCACCCAAGTCGGCCCGCTCGATCCACGCGCGCAAAAGCTGCCCTTCCCGGATGACTTGATGGGCGAGTTGATCCGCTACGTCGCCGCGCACGAAGTCGGCCACACGCTCGGCTTTCAACACAACATGAAAGCCAGTTCGCTGTATCCAATCGAAAAAGTCCATGACCGCGAGTGGGTCAAGAAGATGGGCCATACGCCGACGTTGATGGATTACTCGCGTTTCAATTACGTGGCGCAACCCGAAGACAAAATTGCCGTCGAAGACCTGATCCCGAAAATCGGGCCGTATGACAAATGGGCCACGATGTGGGGTTACAAACCCATCCCCGAAGCCAACTCACCCGATGCCGAAAAGAAGAAGCTGGATGAGTGGGCTTGCGCGCAAGACACGACGCCCTGGTTGCGTTTCTCGACCGCCAAAGCGCGCGGCGCCGATCCGGGCGAAAATACCGAAGCCGTCGGCGATGCCGATGCCGTCAAGGCGACCGCATACGGCGTGAAGAACCTGAAACGTGTCGCCAACATGCTGCTGGCGGCATCTTCGACTGAAAAGGGCGAGCCATACGATGACCTCGAAGAACTCTATGGCCGTCTGCTCGGCCAATGGCGTTTGGAGATGGGCCACGTCACGCAAGTGGTCGGCGGTTTCTGGTCGCAGCAGAAACACATCGGTCAAGCGGGCGTGTTGTTCACCCCGGTGTCGAAAGAGAAGCAAGCCGAAGCGGTGCGCTTTCTGAATGACAATGCCTTCGCCACGCCGATGTGGATGATCAAGCCCGAAATTCTGCGGCGCATTGAAACGAACGGCGTCACCGACCGAATCAAAACTACGCAGCAGGGCTTGCTCAATCAATTGCTCAACTCCGCCCGCTTCGCACGGCTGACTGAGCAAGAGGCTTTGGACGGCGACAAGGCTTATCGCACGGTGGATATGCTGGCCGATGTGCGCAAAGGCGTGTGGAGCGAGTTGAATGGCACGGGAGCGTTGAAGATTGACGTCTTTCGCCGCAACCTGCAACGCTCTTATTTGGACTTGCTGAATGACAAGCTGAATGGGCGCGCCGCCGTCGCCGACGACCAGCGCCCCTTCATTCGCGGTGAATTGCGGGCGTTGAACGCCGATGTCGCGCGCGCGCTTGCCCGCGCCACCGATCGCGGCACGCGGCTGCACTTGGAAGACGCCCGCGATCAAATCGCCAAGATTCTTGATCCCAAATTTGCGGCGCCGGCTCCGGCAACGCCTACGCCCGGTGGTTTCGGACGCGGCGGTTTTGAGGATTGGAATGATCTGCAATGCTGGCCCGATTACTCGGTGCGTAATCCGCGCCAGTAACTGCTTGCTTGCAAGCAACCGAAACCACAAAGCGGCGCAGGAAGAAAAGAGAGATGGCTTTTGATAGCGATTCTCCCTTTGCCTCCTGCGCCGCTTCGTGCTGAAGGTCTTACACCCAGCAATTCTCAATTTGTACAGCGGACTGTTAGTCCGCTGCGGTCTCGGCACAAGGCACCATGGCCGAGACTGTTGCGGCGCTGGATTTTGTCGCAAATGCAGGCCCACAACGGACTAACAGTCCGCTGTACATTCCCAAACTGAGAATTGCTGGTCTTACACCGGTTGGTAGTGGTGAAGTCCAGTGGGATGTGTCAGTAGCCCGCGCGTCAGCAAG
>JAYUCP010000502.1:0-3680 GCA_043740245.1 Acidobacteriota bacterium
GCGGCAAGACCGCCAGCAACTCCGCCAGCGGCTTGCCCTGTTGATCTTTCTGCGACAAAAGCAGCCCGTCGGTGAGCGGCCATTCGATGCCCAGCGCCGTATCATTCCACAGCACCGTGATCTCGCTGGCCGGATCGTAAACGTCCGTGCATTTATATTCGACCTGCGCAACCTCGCTGGTCACGCAGAAGCCGTGGACGAAGCCAGGCGGCACGTAAATCTGCCGGAAGTTTTCTGCCGACAGCCACGCGCCCATCCATTTGCCAAAATGGGGCGAACCGCGCCGCACGTCCACCGCCACATCGAAAATCTCGCCTTCGATCACGCGGATCAGTTTGCCTTGGGGCCGCGCCAGTTGCGCGTGCAAGCCGCGCAGCGTGCCGCGCACCGAACGCGAGTGGTTGTCTTGCACAAAGACCGCGTCAATGCCGCCCGCCACATATTTTTCGCGTTGATACGTTTCCAAAAAGAAGCCGCGTTCATCGCGCCAGACTTGCGGCTCGATCAGGATGACGCCGGGCAATTCGGTCGGATGAAACTTCATTGCAGATGCGCCTCCTCGTCAGCCTGCCGCAACATCCGCAGCAGGTATTGCCCGTATTCGTTTTTGCGCATCGGTTCCGCAATCCGCAACACATCCTCAGCCGTCATCCAGCCGTTGTGAAAGGCGATCTCTTCCAAACACGCGGCCATCAAGCCCTGCCGTTCCTGCAAGGTTTGAATGAAGCTCGAAGCCTGTTGCAACGATTCGTGCGTGCCGGTGTCGAGCCAGGCGATGCCGCGCCCCAATTTCTCGACGTGCAATTCGCGCCATGCCAGGTATTGCTTGTTCACATCGGTGATCTCCAATTCGCCGCGCGCCGATGGTTTCAACTCGCGCGCCACGTCGAGTACGCGGTTGTCGTAAAAGTACAAGCCCGTCACGGCCCAATGCGAACGCGGCGCTTTGGGCTTTTCTTCCAAACTGACGGCCTGTCCGTTCGCCGCGAATTCGACCACGCCATAACGTTCGGGATCGCGGACTTGGTAGGCGAAGACGGTCGCGCCATCTTGCCGTTGCGCCGCGCGCCGCAAATCATCCGGCAGTCCGTGGCCGTAAAAGATGTTGTCGCCCAGCACCAGCGCCACACTGTTGTTGCCGACAAACCCGCGCCCGATGATGAAGGCTTGCGCCAACCCGTCGGGGCTGGGCTGCACGGCGTATTGTAGGTTGATGCCGTACTGCGAACCATCGCCCAGCAGACGCGTGAACTGCGTCTGATCCTGTGGCGTGGTGATGACCAGGATGTCGCGGATGCCCGCCAGCAGCAGCGTCGAGAGCGGGTAATAAATCATCGGCTTATCGTAAATCGGCAGCAATTGTTTGCTGACCGCGAGCGTGATCGGATAAAGCCGTGTGCCGGAACCGCCGGCGAGGATGATGCCTTTCACTGTTCAGACCTCAGACCTCAGACTTCAGATTCTGAGCGGTTGTTTGTTTCGGTTGAACGCAAGGATTTGCGCAGTCCCGCCAAATATGATTTCGACGCTTCCGCCATAATGGTCGTTGATAACGAAGACAAATCTGTCTTCGCGCATTTCTACTTCAGCCGTGCCAATGCCGCGCGGCATCCCTTCAAGGTCTTCGTAACCCGAGGTTGATATTTGCTTCACCCCTTCAAGCTTTATGAAAAGCAGCGGCCAATCGAAAACTGCATCAGTTTTTGTGGCAATTCCATCTGGCAACCAAAATGGATCCCAGCTTATGACGAGAGTAGCTTGAGCGTCGTAAGCAACGTCGTAGTAAATCGTTACCCAACTGGAGTCATGTAAGGAATACTTCTCCAAAAATTCCTGCACGCTATAAACGCTTGCGTCTTGCCACGGAAAGTCATCTTCGAGGAGTGATTGACCAAGCCAAGTCGGATAATACTCCGAGTCAACACAGTTTTCTTTGTTCTGCTGATCCGTCATTGCTTCGATTCGTGATTAGTCGCTTCAGCTAGTCACTAAGTCCCAACCGCTCACGCTGATACTTATTCTGCAAAACCGTTTCGCACCATCCACGATTCTCAAAATACCAGCGCACCGTCTTTGCCAGACCACTTTCAAAATCGTATTGCGGCTGCCAGCCCAATTCCGCACGAATCTTGCTGGCGTCAATCGCATAGCGCCGATCATGTCCGGGGCGGTCGGCGACGAAGGTTTTGAGTTCGAGATAGCTGGTCTTGCCTTGCGCGCGCAAGGCCGCGTTCTCAGCGGCAGGCAAAACCTTTTCGACTTCGGCGCAGAGCCGCTCCACGATTTGCAGGTTGGTGCGTTCGTTGCCGCCGCCGAGGTTGTATTTCTCGCCGGGCCGTCCGTGCTGCAACGCGCGCAGGATGCCGCTGCAATGGTCTTCGACATACAGCCAGTCGCGCACATTGCCGCCGTCGCCGTAAATCGGCAGCGGCTTGCCGTCGAGCGCGTTCGCCAGCATCAGCGGAATCAGCTTTTCGGGGAACTGATACGGGCCGTAGTTGTTCGAGCAATTCGTGATGAGCGTGGGCAAGCCAAAGGTCTCGTGCCAGGCGCGCACCAGATGATCGGCGGCGGCTTTTGACGCGGCATAGGGCGAATTGGGCGCGTAGGGCGTCGTTTCGGCAAACAGCCCCGTCGCGCCCAACGTACCGTAAACCTCATCGGTCGAAACGTGCAGAAAGCGGAAGGCGGCTTGTTGGGCCGCAGCCAGTTCACGCCGGTATTTGCGCGCCGTCTCCAACAACACGAACGTGCCGGTGATGTTGGTTTCGATGAAAGGCGACGGATCGTCAATCGAACGATCTACGTGCGATTCGGCGGCGAAGTTGATGACGGCCGTGGGCTGATGTGCAGCGAAGACCTGCGTCATTGCGGCGCGATCGGCGATGTCGGCTTCGACAAATCTCACGCGCGGGTCATCGAGCGCCACGCCCAGATTGGCTTTGTTTCCGGCATACGTCAGCTTGTCCACGATGACCAATTGCGCGCCGGTTTGCGCTAGCGCGTAATGCACGAAGTTCGCGCCGATAAAACCGGCGCCACCGGTCACGATCCATTTGTCTTGAGTCTCTGACAAAACAGCAAGCTCCTTCTCACAAAAGCAGTGCGGAACAGTGCGAATTGAGAGGTTGATTTGGGGCGCTGGGCGGAAGCAGGCGCATAAAGTACACAGTCGGCGCGCGAATGTACAGGCGCTTGCCAAACTTGCCGCGCCGCGTGCCGCTGGTCGTGGCAGGTTGTGACAGCACCAAAAGAAAAAGCCGCCCCGGCGGGCGCAGCTCGTGGCTGAATTTTAGCGCGAAGGGCATGACCCCTTCGCGCGCGGCAATAATTTTTGGGGGACTGTAAAAGGTCTTGCCCCGACTTTTACCGCTGCGATAAGATGCCCACACCGCGAAAGCGGGCCGGTCATACTGTTCAACACAATGACCAAGCTTCGCTGGCTGGCGCGTTTTTGATCTTGGTGCCTTCCCGAACAATCGCTGAGTAATCACATCCCCGTCACTTACTTTCAAATCGTTGATGAGCACGCTAGCCGTGAGCGGCTGGTGTGTTCATCGAAATTCTGCCGCGACCTTTGTTCAAAGGAGTCATTCATGTCGCGCGCGACGCCCTGAAACAATGAAGCGAGGAACAGTTTGGGAGTGCGCTAAAGTAAAGGCGGACGAGCGGCGGAGGCA
>JAYUCP010000503.1:0-8928 GCA_043740245.1 Acidobacteriota bacterium
GTCGAGCGCCTGGCTGTTGCGGCGATCAATCAGGCGGCGCAGTTCGGCGCGCTGCGCTGCTTCCAGTTCCAGATAACCGCTCACGCCGTTAAAAAACTCGGCGTGCGAGAGCGCAATGCGAAAACCGTTTAGCCCCAGGGCGCTCAGCAACTCGGTTGCGACGAGCAGGACTTCAACATCTGCGACTATGTTCGGCTCGCCGATGTGTTCGACGCCGAGTTGATGAAACTCGCGCGCGGCGCGTTCGGTCGGTTCGTCGTAGCGGAACACTTCGCCCGAATAACACAAGCGCAACGGGCGCGGTTTCGCTTTGAACCGCGTCGCTACTGTGCGTGCGACCAGCGACGTTAGCTCAGGCCTGAGCGCCAACAGCGCGCCATCGCGGTCGGTGAAACGGTAGGTGCGCGCGGCGGCTTCGTCGCCCATCCCGCGCGCAAACAGATCGTGATAATCGAAGATCGGCAGGATGATCTCGTCATACGACCAGCCCGCAAAAACGGCCATCGCCTGACGTTCGACGTGGCGGCGCAGCCTTACCTCTTCGTCAAAGAAGTATTGGACGCCGGCCGGGATTTTGGTGAGTGATGACATGGATGGAAAGCTCTTTACGAGGATGAGGGCTTTTGATCTTGCTCAATTAGCGCGTTCAGGCTTTGCCGCCATTTGTCCGGGTTGTACCAGAAGCATCCGTGACAGCCACGCTCGTCATCTTCAGCAATGGTTTCAAGCCATTGTGCGCCGCCTTCATAGAAATAGTTGAGCCCGATAAACGTGCCTCTCTTGCTTGTCTTTTTGCAGTTCTCACAATAGCGGCTTTTCCATAAGTTGTTTTGCCGAGTGAGAAGCTGGAATTTGGCGACGATTTCATCATTGGTCATGCCGGGCGGATTACTATCCTCCAGCTTCGACCATCTGACTTGCGGGAAGCGATGATCTACTTCAAGCTCTGGCGGCTGATAGGTTCGCTGCGTTATTGCCTCAACGTTTTTGTAGACTGCCTTAACACGCTTTTTCAGAGCCTCGGGAAGGGCGGAACGAAGCACGGAATCTTTGGCTGGCGTAGTTGAAACAAGTCGCCGATGGACAGTCCTATAGTTACAAATAGGGCAGAGCAAAGTCTTCTTTTCTATCGCGTAGCCATGTTGCCCAATTACCTGAATAGGTTTGGCTGGTTGTGTCCCAGGCAATTCGTGTTTGCCACAATGCCAGTTTCCATCAGATAACAACTGGAAAATCTCATACTTTTGCGTGCCCTTATTGAATGGGTTGGACGGGAGTTCTGCCATTTTTCCCACCTTTCTGAAAGAACATCACGTACTCATGCTTGAAAATATAAAAGCTGCCAGCCAGAGCGCGATAACGCCAAATGTTATCCAAATTGCGCTTGGCCCTGTTTCCTTGCATATCTTTCACGACGATGCTTTTGAGGCTGTAGCCTCTTTTTATCACCTCTTGCATGCAGTGGAAGCCAAGGGGCACCCATTCGCTATCCGTGTACATATCTCCGATGACAAGCACCAAGAAGCGCCCTTTTTCGAGGCAGTGATCAGCAACTTGAACCGTCTGACCGAATTTTTGGGCGAACGTTGCAACATCCGGGCAGTTGGAAAGGTCTTCGTCACGTTCAGAGAATTTGATTATTGAGTGGTACGGCGGATGAAGCACGGCAAGCTGGATTTTTTCCTTTCCGATGTTTTTCAACGCCTCGGCAATTAGCGCAGGGGTTGATTCAAGGTTTGTACTATCACCGTTGACCACTTGCGTGGTGATCTCGTAGGGATTGCTTTGACTGTTGATGCGCTCGGTCGCTTGTCGGGCGAGTTCCGGCTTAAGTTCTATGCCTATACCGTGTCGGCCCAGCCGGCGACACTCAATGAGCGAGGTGCCTGAACCTAGAAAGGTATCCAGTACAACGTCGCCCCGTTTAGTAAAGCGCCGCATTGCCTGGTACGGAATCTGGGGCACAAAATTGCCGTGATAGTCCGCTAAATGTGAGCCAGACCTGTCACGTTCGGGTATGAGCCATAGTGAATCCGTCCAGATGTCTTCGTATTCTCGCCATTGCTCCAGGTCGAGATCGTTTACTAAGGACGGTTTCCTAGGTTTCCGTGGCTCTTTATGTGCGCTAGGCTCAGTCTGCGGACTCTCAAACAAAGGAAGATCACCAATCATTTCATTGCCTCTCATTTTCTAGGATTGCTTAGGTTTGGATGTAAGTTACTTTATCACTCTCCCGCGATTATCCACACTCACTTCCAACGCGCGCGCTGCGACGCCACTGGCCGCCAGCCGCGCTTGCATGGTCGCGGCAAGCGCGGAGCAATTGTCCGTCGCAAAGGCAATCAGCGTCGAACCCGCGCCGCTGATCGCCACGCCGAGCAGCCCCGGATGGCGGTCGGTTTCGTCATTCAACTTCAACACTTCGCTCAAGCCGCGCGCGAGCGGGGCGCGATAGGGTTGATGCAAACGGTCGCGCAAGGCTTCATTGAGCAGATCGAAGCGGCCTTCGCTGAGTGCAGCCTGCAACAGGGCGGCG
Source organism: Acidobacteriota bacterium (assembly GCA_043740245.1). Lineage (GTDB taxonomy): Bacteria > Acidobacteriota > Blastocatellia > RBC074 > RBC074 > JACPYM01. The sequence continues at coordinate 2,537 of JAYUCP010000503.1, forward strand.
CGTTGCAGGTTATAAATCGCGTCGTGGCGCGTGACCATCTGCGGCAACACGGCGCGCATCCGGGCCGTCTCCATCTCGAAGTTGGGAATGCACAGCACCAGCTTGACCGCCTCCGGCCAGTGGCGTTTGACCGCCAGCAGCGAGCGGCGTTCGTTGCCCGCGTAATCAATGCGCTCCTTGACGACGGCGACGACCAGGCCGCCGAGCGTGCTGGGCGCGAGGTTGTCGCCGTGCCCCTCGAAGTGCAGCGCGAAATCGAAAAAGTCAGACTCGCTCAAGCGGTCGCCGCTGAGGGCTTCGTAAAGCGACAGGCCCGCGATGATGGCGCTGCTGCTGCTGCCCAAGCCACGCGCGAGCGGAATCTGGCTGTCTACGCGAATGCGCGCGCCGGGCAGCGTTTGGCGGCGCACCTCGGCGGCAAAGCGCGCCGCGCGGATCATCAGGTTCGATTCATCGCGCGGGACGCTCGCCGCGCCTTCGCCCGTTGGGATGATTTCAAAACCGCCGGACTGCGGTTCGACTTCGAGCCGCAGGTACAGCGCGAGCGCCAGGCCGCAGGTGTCGAAGCTGGCGCCGAGATTGGAGGTGGAAGCGGGTACGATGATTTCAGCCATTTGATTGCAGATTTGAGATTGCAGATTGCAGATTGTCCGGTAAGTAAAATCGCTTTGATTCAGTCTTTGTTTTTCTTAGCCGTGTTTATGGATGCAACTGTCATTGCTACGATTTGGTTGGCTTCATCCAGCACGTCGGCGACTTTGGCCTTAAGCACAATTTCTGCTTCGATGAGTAGCTCGATCCAATACATGCACTCGTCAGCTTCTTCGAGAACGATGCCCATTTTGGCAATGAAATCCGCTTGAGATTTGGCGCGGCAAGCGGCGCGGTAATTTGCTCCAACGGATGTGCCGCTTCTCAATAGCTGCTTGCCGATCACTTCAGCCGTTCTGGTTTGCGGCAATCGCTCGGTCATTTTGATAATCCGCAGAGCAAAGGTCTTTGTTCGTTTTTTGAATTCTTCGGCCAGCATGTTTTCTCCAGTTCTCTTCATCATTGGTGGTGCGATTCTGAAGCAATCTGCAATCTGCAATCTCAAATCCGCAATCGCTCAAGCGCCAATATAGCGCGCATACAACGACCGCGCCACATTCACATCATCCGTCCCCTTAATCACGCTACGGGCATCGGGGAAGACCGTGATTTCGTGCGCGCCCGCTTTGAATTTCAGCAGGTAGCGGTTGATCTGCACTTCGCCCGCGTCGCGCAGTTGGCTGGCGAGTTCGGCGAGATCAAGCAGATGCGGCGTGGCGGGCGTAATCTGCACGGCGTTGCGTCCGCACAGGGTGGTGGCGAGTTGGCCGCCGTGCGCGGTGAGAAATTCGTAGCGGCCTTGCGCGCAAGCCGGGCAATCGGGCGTGAGTTCGCGCAGCTTCAATTTGGTGAACGAGTTTTGCCAGAGGTCGAATTGGATCAATGATCCATGCAGTTTGTCGAATTGGCCGGTCAGCAGCTTGAGCGTTTCGGCGACTTGATACGACGCGACGACGGCGATGATCGGCAGGATGACGCCCGCCGTGTCGCAGGTCGGCGAAGTGCCCGGCGGCGGCATTTCGGCAAAGACGCAACGCAAACAGGGGGTCAGGCCAGGGCGAATCGTCATTTGCAAACCGTGCGCGCTGACGGCCGCGCCATAGACCCAGGGCTTGTTCAGCTTGACCGCCGCATCGTTGAGCAGGTAGCGCGCTTCAAAATTGTCGGAGCCGTCGAGCACCACATCAGCATCGCGGATGAGGTCTTCGACGTTGGCGTAGTTGACGTCTTTGACGACCGGTTCGACCGTGATGGCGGAATTGATTTGGGCGATGCGATTGGCGGCGGCGACGGCTTTGGGCAGCGCGTTGGCGGCGTCGCTCTCGTCATACAACACCTGACGGTGCAGGTTTGAGGCTTCGATAAAGTCGCGGTCAATCAGGCGCAAATGGCCTACGCCCGCGCGCGCCAGCATCTCGGCGTGCATTGCGCCCAGCGCGCCACAGCCGATGAGGGTGACGCGGGCGTTGCTCAGCTTTTCCTGTCCTGCTTGGCCGATGCCGGGGAAGAGAATTTGGCGGGAGTATCGTTCCATGGGAAGGATGAGGGCTGAAGGATGAAGGATGAAGGATGAATCGGAAAGATGCACGCTTGCTTCATCCCTCATCCCTCATCCTTCAGCCTTTTATTTTGTGGTCTTGATCAGAATTTCAGTGCCGGGGTCGAGTTTGACCTTGTTGCTGCCTTGAATGTAGGTCGAGCCCGCGCCGACGCCCGCGCCGATGGCTGCGCCGATGGCCGCGCCTTTGCCGCCGCCGGCAATTGCGCCGATCACAGCGCCTGCCGCCGCGCCGCCGCCCGTGCGTTTGACGGTGGTCGAGGTCTTGCTGCCGCTTTGCACGTTGCCTTCTTCGTCAACCTTCTTGGCAGAATCTTCGCCGTAGACTTTGACGACTTGGGCCGCGATGGTGCGGCTGGTGCCGTTGCTAAAGTTGACGGTGTCGAAGGAAAGCACGAGCGAGGTGCGGCCTTTCAGCTTGCCGGACTGGTCAATCTTGGCGACGTGGCCTGCGACGGTGGCGTCGGCGTATCGGCTGGGCGTGAGCGCGACCGCCGTGAATTTGTCGCCGTCCTTGGAATTCTTGGTGTCAATTTCACTGTTGAGCCGAATCTTCATCTCAGTGCCAACCGGGATGGCGGGCGCAGAGACTTTGGCGGGCGCGGCCTTGGTGACTTTCGGTTTCGCTCTGGTGGTGCGCTTTTGCGCCAACGCGACGGGCGCGGCCAGGGCCAGCAGCCCGGTTAGCATGACGATAGTTGCAAGACGTGTACGCATAAATTTCTCCTTCGTTGATGTCAGTTTGTTTGATGGGGAAGAAAACGCCGGGAACGAAACGAAAGCTTAACAAACCACTTCTGGAAAGCAAACCGCCGAGTTAGGCGTGGATTTACTAAGTGGGAAGCGCTCTCTATAATCGGCGTCGTTCTCGCAAAACAGCTTACTCATTACGAAAGGGAAATCGTCTAGGCCTCAAACGTGGTCAAGCCGTGTTTGGGTTCAAAACCGGACTGTCAACGCTATGCTCAAAAATCTCTTTGCCGCGGCAAACCTGATGAATTTGTTCTTGATCTTCGTGCCGATTGCCGCCGTGCTTGAATTCACGCACGGCAATCCGATTGCAATCTTTGCGACCTCGGCGCTGGCGATCATCCCGCTGGCGGGCTGGATGGGCCGCGCCACCGAGCATCTGGCTGAAAAGTTGGGCGAAGGCGTTGGCGGCTTGCTGAATGCGACCTTTGGCAACGCGGCGGAATTGATCATCGCGCTGATGGCCTTGCGCGCGGGGCTATTCGAAGTGGTAAAAGCTTCGATCACAGGTTCGATCATCGGCAATGTCCTGCTGGTGTTGGGGCTGAGCATACTGGCGGGCGGGCTGAAATTCCCGCAGCAGAAATTCAATTCGACGGCGGCGCAACTCGGCGCGACGATGCTGGCGCTCTCGGCGATTGGCTTGTTGTTGCCGGCAGTCTTTCATTTGATCGTGCGTAATAACCCAGTGGCGAAAGAGCAAAACCTGAGCCTGGAAATTGCCATCGTGCTGTTTATCACCTACGTGCTGAGTTTGATCTTCACGCTGAAAACGCATTCGCACTTGTATGTGGGCGAATTGCACGACGAAGAGGAAGAGGCCATCGGCACGCGCGGTTGGAGCCAGACGCGCTCAATCGTGACTTTGCTGATTGCGACGGTGCTGGTGGCCGTGATGAGCGAATTTTTGGTGGGCGCGGTCGAGGCCGCTTCAAAATCGCTGGGCCTGACCAAGGTTTTTGTCGGCGTCATCCTCGTCGCGATTATCGGCAATGCGGCAGAGCATTCGACGGCGGTGCTGATGGCGCTGAAAAATAAGATGGACTTGGCCTTGAACATTGCCATCGGGTCGAGCATGCAGGTGGCGCTGTTCGTTGCGCCCGTGCTGATCTTTGTCAGCTACGCCTTTGGCAAGCCGATGAACTTGCATTTCTCGACGCTGGAAGTGGTGGCGGTTGTGGTGGCGGTTGCGGTGGTGACGTTGATCGTGCAGGACGGCGAATCGAATTGGATGGAAGGCGTGTTGTTGCTGGCGGTGTATGTGATCCTGGGGTTGACCTTCTATTTTTTACCGGACATGGCAGGCGCGGCGGGCGGCGCGACACCCGCTGCCGCACAGGGCACAGGGCATTAGTGTTGGCGGTTCAAATGGAGCAAGGCGAAAGGCAGCAGACTATCGAGGTTCCGCTGCCTTTCGAGTTTCGCTAGGGTTGTTTGCGGGCGAGGCTGTTGGCCTTGTCGCGAATCTGTTTGCCGGCGATCAACTCGCGCCAGACGGCTGCTTCGAGCTTATCGGCGGTGGCTTCGAGCGCCTTGAGCATCGTGTCGCGGTGGTTGAGCCGGTGTTTGAGTTCGACCGAAAGCTGTTCAGTTGGTTTCAGCGAACGATGATGCAGCAACAATTCGTTGGTCTTCTCGACCATTTCTTCGACGCGGCCGGTTTTATCCAGCGAGGTCAGGATGTCGGCTGCATGCGCCATTTCGTGGCCGAGTACTTCGGCATAACGCTCCTCGCGATTCAATTGATCGAAGGGAATGAAGCCCGCTGGCCGTTGTGTTTCGCGGCTGACCAAAGCTAAATCAATGTTATTTAGATTCAGTTGGATCACGCCCACGTGCTGTTCGCCGCGCTTGTCGAGTCTTTCGAGGCTGAAATGTCCGGCCGTCGAAGTGACTGCGCTTCCCGGTTTGACAAATTCGATGTAAACCGTGTGTCCGCTGGCTTCGATCCACTCCCACAACCCGCGCAAGGTCGGATGAAGCGGACGACCGTCCTGTTCGGCAAAGACGATGCGCTCAATGGCGTTCCAGCGTTGCAGGTCTTTGGGCGAAAGACGTTCGGTAACGACGCCGGTCGGCAATTTCAGCGGAACGGCATTCGTTAGTTTTGATGGGTTGAGAGTGAGACTTGAAACTGATTCCTGCGCCACAACATTGGCGCATAAACACCCAAACAGAACCAGCGGTGCAATTCCCAGCAACTTGCGACGCCGCATAGGGCCTCCTATGGGGATACTTTTTATTTATGGTAAGAGGGGCACTGCCTCAACTTTGCGTCTCGGCTGACTTCGGACGCAATCAATCGTTCATTCAAGACGGAGCGGATTATATGCAAGTCGCCGAAAAGGTGTTAGAAGAATTTGCAGGCTGGCTGAAATAATCTGGCGAATGGTTGCGGTAATGGCCCAAAAAGGAGAATGGCTCGACAGCGCCTCACACACTGTCGAGCCATATAGATGCGATCCACACACAATAGAAACTTAAGCTAGCGGCGATCTCAACCAAATATCCTCACTATATTCAACGAGCACCGTTCGCTTGTGCACACTAAACGCCATGCCTTAGAGAAAGTTCCAGGAAGTTCAGAAATTATTGCTTGGGATTTTTTTGCGTGGCAAACCAGCGCTGCTTTGCTGCAGTTAGGCCTGAGTTGAAATGATCAAAACGAAACAAGGAAGGCGTTCGCTAAAAACTCGAAGAGCCTGGTAACCGCCTCACTCAGTTACCAGGCTCATATTGCGAACTTCTTTTGGAAGGAATTGGTGATCTTAGGTATCGTCAGCAGCCTCACTCTGCCTTCGATGATGACCACCGGCATTTGTACCCGTACACGCCGCACCTCAGAAAAAGTTCCAACCCAGTGGCAGAAATTTTTGGCGAATTTTTTTGCGGTGCAATCAGCGCCCGTTGCGACGGAGCAAGAATTGACAGCCTTGGGCGCATTGCCGATACTCAACCGCCATGGCGAAACACGCAATCAAACTTGGATTGGAAGTGCTGCTGACGGAAAAAACAGCGCTCCTGCGCGGCGCACGCGTCGGCTTGATCTGCAACCCAGCGACCGTAGATCACGGGTTCAAACACGCTGCCGACCTTTTCCACGCGCACCCGGACATCAACCTGACCGCCCTGTTCGGCCCGCAGCACGGCATTCGCGGCGAGACGCAGGACAACATGATTGAATGGCAGAGCTTCCGCGATGCGCGCACGGGCGTGATGGCTTATTCGCTATACGGCGAGACGCGCCAGCCTACGGCGGAGATGCTGGCTGACGTGGATGTATTGGTCTTTGACGTGCCTGACGTAGGGACGCGGGTTTATACGTTTATTTACACGATGGCGCTGGCGATGCAGGCGGCGAAGGCAGCGGGCAAGCGCGTCGTCATTCTTGATCGCCCCAATCCGATCAACGGCCTCGACTTTGAAGGCTATTTGCTCGAACGTGGCCACGAGTCGTTTGTCGGGAGGTATCCGTTGCCGATGCGCCACGGCA
>JAYUCP010000504.1:0-3673 GCA_043740245.1 Acidobacteriota bacterium
CGGAACCAGGTGACCTGCGCCCATCCCTGAAGATTATAGGGAACGCCTCCGGGTCCAAGCGCCAGCCAACTGCGGTAGTCCACCCAAGCCCAGCTTCCAGCCGCAAAAACGACAACCAGGAGTGCCGCGAGCATGCTTTTCTTTCGGAGCTTCATCTGTTTTTCCTTGCCGCGCTAGCATGGTTACTGATTCGCCAGTTCGCGCTGCAGCCGTTTCATCTCGCCATGCACGGCGTGCAGCGTCATCAAGGCGTGCAGCGGATGCGCGCCCGCCGCGACGATGCGCCCGGCATTGTCGCTGATCTTGGCGGTCGCGCCGACTTCGGCCAGCGCGTGCGCCGCATCCAGGCAATCTGCGCGCAGTTGATATTGCGCCGTGACGCTGTCGAATTCGGTCAGCAGACGGCGGCGCAACGCGGCATCGTGGCGCATATCGAAGAGCAGCTTGTTCAAGTGATACGCCTCGGCGGGCGGATGCTTGTAAAACTCGAACCCTCCTTCAGCAAATTCCAGCCCGCCATACTTCGGCAATTCATTCGCAGCGGCTGCCGCAGCCTTCGCGCGCGCGGGCAAAAAGCGCATCATCGCGTGGCCGTGATGCCAGGTCGGCGTGTATTGCACCAACTCGCCCGGCACGTTGCCAATCGCGCCGAACATAATCGCCCAGGGCAGCAACTCCGTGTTGCCCGCCGCGTCGAGTTGTTCGGTCGTCAGGTCGAGCACTGCGCCGGCGTTGCCTTTTTCCAGTTCCTGAATCACCCAGCGGTCGAATTCAAATTCGGGCTGCGGATACTTCCACGTGCCGGGGTAATGCGACATCCCGCCGCTAGCGATAATCGCCACTCTTTCGGGGCGTGAAGCAATCACGTTTGCCAACGCGCGCCCCAGCGCCGCGCAACGTTTCGGACTCGGCAGCGGCGGCATGTAAACATTCGTGTGAATCGGCACGACCGGGATGTCGCGCCCGCCAATCACAAACTCGAACGGCACGGCGAAGGTGTGACCCAACACGGCGTCTTCGGAATACGCCAGATCGAACCCCGCGCCGACCAGTTTGTAGAGCAAGTCCTCGGCCATCTCACGGTGAATCGGCAGGTCGTAGCTGCGTCCGGCAAACTCCGCGTTGGCGCGATTGCCCGCGACAATCGCAAAGGTCGGCACGCAGCCAATCGAAAACGTTTCCAGATGATCGCTGCCAAGAAAGACGATCACGTCCGGCTTGGTTTCATCCAGCAATTTGCCAAGCTCGCGCATTCCCGCGATGCTGGCGTCGAGTTGTGCCGCGTCTTCATCGGGCGGATACGTGAACAATTGCGGCGCGTGACAGGTCGCAAAAGCGGCGACGATTTCACCCATTGTGTGGCTCCTCTTCGATGTATTCGACGCCGAGTTCTTGCAGCTTGGCGCGCAGCCCGTAAAAATCCACGCCCAGTTCCCCGGCTTTTAACCGCGCACGGGACTGCGCTTCTTTTTCCAAACGCTTTTGTCCCAGTTGCGCGACGGCGGCGGCGCGTTCGCGTTTGATGACGACTACGCCATCAATGTCGCCGGCGACGACATCGCCCGGTCGAATGAGCGCGCCAGCGCAAACGACCTCAACGTTGACCGAACCCGGCGTCGCCTTGACCGTCCCTTGCGCCGAAATCGCTTTTGACCAAACGGGAAAATCCAGCGTGGTCAGCTCGGCCACATCACGCACGCCCGCGTCAATCACCAAGCCAACGATGCCGTGCGCCTGACACGAAGTCGCCAGCAGTTCGCCGAACATGCCGTCGGTGGATTCCGAAGTCGTCGTGACCACCAGCACATCCCCGGGCTGACAAACTTCCACCGCCGCGTGAATCATCAGGTTGTCGCCAGGCTGACATGAAACTGTGATAGCAGAACCCGCTACACGCGCCGCCGGGTAGATGGGACGTATGTATGGATTGAGCAATCCTGTGCGGCCTTGCGCTTCGTGAATGGTGGCGACGCCTTGCGCGCCCAGCATCTCGATGATTTCGGCGGCGGCGCGCTGAATGTTTTTGACGATGACGTGTTTCATGCGAGCGGCTCCAGCGTGACTTGAGGATAAACGCGCTGGAAGGCTTCGGCGTAGACAATCGCCGGATTGCCGGAATTGCGTCCGCCCTGTGTGCCGCGCCGCTTCGCCACGTCGGTGTAGTAATTCCAGAGATGCACCTGCGCATCCATGCAATGCATCGCTTTGACCTTGGTTTCAAACACGGGCGTGATGTCCAGAATCACATCCGGCTTGAACTCGCACATCTCGGTCTGATGCGGCTCGAAATAAAACACGGGCGGCGCGCCCAGGTGTTTGTGTGCGCTCGGATAGCCCATTGCCTGTGCGTAAACGCGCGCATTCATCGTGAGTTTGGAAGTCTCAACGTGATCGCCGTTGTAAGGGTCAACCGGCGTGTGCGTCAGCACGCAGGTCGGTTGAAAGCTGCGAAACTCCTGCACGAGTTCTTCGGTCAGTTGCGGCGTCACGCCCAGCGGATAATCGCCCGCATTGAAACAGCGAATCTCAGCGCCCAAGGTTTCAGCGGCTTTCACGGCTTCGGCGTGGCGAATCTCTTTGACGCGCTCGATGGTCATGCCTTCCTTCTTCCACAACCCTTGCGACTCGCCGCGTTCGCCATAAGACAAACACAGCACACGCACCCGCGCGCCGCGCATGGCGTAAAGCGCCAGCGCGCCGCCCGCGCGCCAGACAAAATCGGCCGCGTGCGCGCTGACGACTAATAAACGTTCTTGCTCCCAACTCATCGCTTACCTTACCTCAAATCTGAAATATCAAATTTCTCAATGAATCAACCCAGCGGGTATCGCCGCCGCCATCAAATGAACCTCGGCAACCGTGAAACCTGCATCCAGCAAGCGTTGCGCGAACATGGCAAAGCCTTCGGCGACGGGCGGATTGGTCTTCTGTCCCAAATCGGTCGCCAGCATCGAACGCTCCACACCGGTGCGGCGGATGTTGGCGAAGACCGCTTCCCAGGGCGCTTTGTTGGTGTGGTAGGTCGTGAAGCAATGCTCGATGATCGCGCCCAGATCGGCGAGATCAGACTGTTCATCGCCGGTCAAATTTTGCGAAGGGAATTCGGCGTGCGTGACGATGATGCGTTTGACACCAAGGGCGCGCGCTTCTTTCACCAGCGGAAAAATTTCATGACGCCCCAGATGCCCGGTCGCCAAAATCATGTCGTGTTTGGCGATCAGTTCGAGACATTGGCGCGTCTCTTCGTTGATCTTGCCCGCGTCATCCAACACGGTCATCGGGGGCCGCGTGATGCCTGCCGCCGCAATCTCGCGTTGAATTTTCGCCCAAAACGGCAGCTTTACATTGGGGCCGTCGAGCCGTCCGGCGGTTTCGTTGGCGGCGTCCACTGTGGGAAACCAGACGATCTTGTTGCCCGACCGCCCGGCGATTTCAACGGCCACGGGGTTCAGCCCGCCGACGCTGTGGTTGAGGGCGATGGCGCCGTAAGCCTCGATGCCCGGCACGCATTTCGTCACGACCTGCGCGCGTTCGGCGGTCGGGATGTAATGCGACTTCAACACGAAGCCTTTCAGGCCGCGCGCGAGAAATTCTTTGGCCAGGTCTACGTCGTCAATGCGCCGTTCGATCACGTCGGGCGCGACGTGAATTTGCAGGTCATACGCGCCTTGCA
>JAYUCP010000505.1:0-8917 GCA_043740245.1 Acidobacteriota bacterium
ACGAAAATTGCGGATGATTTTCCGGCACTCAGGCGTACGCTTCGCCCTCTTCGGTAGTGGCTAAGTCAGGTGGGATGTGTCAGTAGCCCGCGCGTGAGCCAGGGGTTTATTGTCAGCAGACGCCCTTGCTCACGCGCGGGCTACGGACACGCCGTCCCACCATGTTTAACCACTACCAAGAAAACCACGACGAGAAACTTCCCCTGATAAACCCGCGCCAACTGCCACAACGTTTGCCGGGGCGCAAATTTTCGACTGTGGGGGTGCTGGGCTGATCGGGTTCCGCTGTGTCTGTGGGCATAGCAAAGTTCGGTTGCATTAACTCAATGCGTCTAAATCAAACGAGGCAAGCTTGCTTGTTCCGATATAGCGGCTGTTTCAAGCCGCCGCCATTACTTCGGCAGATTCGATTTTGGATTCGGTCGTGGTTGCTGACGCGAGCGCGCGGACGGGCAATTTGACGGTGAATTCGCAACCTTGCCCGGCTGCGCTGGTGACAGTGGCTTCGCCGCCGTGCGCCAGGGCCAGGTGTTTGACGATGGCCAGGCCGAGACCGGTGCCGCCGACGGCGCGCGAACGGGCTTTGTCGACGCGATAGAAACGCTCAAACACGCGCGACAGATGTTCGGCGGGTATGCCGCTGCCGGTGTCGCGGATGTGAATGAGCAGGTGATTGCCGCGTTCGGAAAGCGAGGCCGTGACCGTGACCGTGCCCGCCGGGCGATTGAATTTGATCGCGTTGTCTATCAGGTTGATCAGGATTTGTTCCAGACGGCGCGGGTCGGCCATCACACGCAATTCATCATTCACGTCGTTGTGCAGCGCGATTTGTTGTTCGGCGGCGCGCGGCTTCAGGTGCGAGAAAATTTCGTTGACGAAAAGGCGCAGCGGGATGGTTTCGAGCGCGAGGCGCACCTGGCCCGCTTCGATGGCCGCAAGTTCGGCGATGTCGTTGACCAGCGCGCGCATGCGTTCGGCGTTGCGTTGAATCGTATGCAAAAAGCGCAGGCAGTTCTCGGCATCGTCCAGCCCGCCGTCGAGCAGCGTTTCGGTGTAAGCCGTGATTGCGGCCAGCGGCGTGCGCAATTCGTGCGAGACGTTGGCCAGGAATTCCTGGCGCACGCTTTCCAGCCGGTCGAGTTGCGTGATGTCAATGAACGCGCCGACGACACCGTCAAGCCCCTCGAATTGGCCTGCGCGCAAATGCAGCGGCGTGGCATACAGGCGCAGGATGCGGCGGTTTTGCGTTTCGGGTTCGCGCGTTTCCAGCCGGGCCTCGGCGCGTTCGCCCTGGGCCAGCACGGTGGCGAAGGCGCGATGGATTTGCGGGTCGCGGCTCAGATCAGTCAGCCGTGCCAGCGGTCGCGCGTCCAGATTGAGCAGCGTGCGCGCGGCATCGTTGACCAAGAGCAGGTTGGCATCGCGGTCGGTGATCACCAAACCTTCGGCAATTGAAGCCACGATGGAGCGCAGCAAATTGCCGCTGTGTTCGGCTTGGGCCAGCGCGTCGCGCAGCCGTTGGTTGGCATGGCCGCGTTCTTTGAGCAGTTCGTATTGTTTGTGGAAGACGAAGCGGGCGGCGATGAAAGTCAATATGCCGACGACGATGGTCGAGATGACGTGCGAGGTGCTGACGTCCAGCGCCGGAAACAGCAGTGTCTTGGCGATTTCATACGCGCCAAAAAAGACGATCACCGCGAGCGTGGCCAAAATGGTTTGTCGGCGTTCTTGAGACATTGAAGAAGTGGGCAGTGGCAGATGTCGTAAGCGTTATTGGCCGCTATCCACTGATGTGCAGCCGCGAAAACGATAGCCGATGCCGATGACCGTCTCAATCGAATTGCCGCAAAGGCCGAGCTTTTTCCGCAAGCCGCTGATGTGCACGTCCAGCGTGCGCGCTTCGCCGTAATACTCCAGGCCCCAGACTTGATCGAGCAATTGTTCGCGCGGCACGACGCGGCCCTTGTTGCGCGAGAGAATGGCGAGCAAGGCGAATTCTTTGCGCGTAAGTTTGATGGCTTCGCCCTGGGCCAGTGCGGTGAAGTTGCCGTAATCAATCTGCAACAGGCCGTCGTTGTAACTGGCGGGTTGATGCGCTTCGTAACCCGAACGGCGCAGCGCGGCTTTGACGCGGGCGACCAGTTCGCGGACGCTGAAGGGTTTGGTCATGTAATCGTCCGCGCCCAATTCCAGTCCGCGCACTTTGTCACGCTCTTCGGTGCGCGCGGTCAGCATGATGATCGGCGTTTTGCGCGTGCGCTCTTCGGTGCGCAAGCGGCGGCACAACTCAAACCCGTTCATCCCCGGCAGGTTCAGATCGAGGATGATGAGGTTCGGCGCGGCTTCAGGCAGCGCGCCATTCGATTGGGCGTGGCCAAGCGCGGCTTTCAACGCGTCTTCGGCGCTCTCGGCTACACGCGCGGCATAGGCGCCTTCACGTTCCAGGTTGTACCGGATGCTTTCCGCAATGTCGGGATCGTCTTCGATGACTAGAATGTAGGGTTTCATAAGATGGGTAGTCAGTAGTCGGTAGTCGGTAGTCAGTAGTTTTGCGCAAGCCCGCTGATTACAGGCCACCTACGACATTTACAACCTACTGACTACTGACTACTGACTACTACTTCAGCAATTGACTGTGTTTGATCACCAACGCCTCTTTCATATACACGACCAACTCGCAGATGTCTTTGACGTAATCGCCGATGCGTTCGAGGTGTTTGGCCACGAGCACCAGACGCGCGGCGCGGCCACCCGAAGACGAATCGCGCGTCATATGGTCGAGCAGGTCTTGAAAGATGCGGTCGTAAAGCCGGTCAACTTCATCGTCGCGGTCAATCACCTGACGCGCGGCGACGGCATCGGCGGCGGCGAAAGCGTCCAGCGACAGCCGTAACATTTCGCAGGCCAGCCAACTCATCTTCGGCAAATCAAAGTACGGTTTCAACTGCGGTTCGTTGTTTAACTGGCAAGCCAGCCGCGCGATGTTGCAGGCGTGATCGGCGATGCGTTCGAGGATGGGCGTGATCTTGATGGCGGTGACGATGACCCGCAATTCGTTGGGATCGGCGGGCGCGGCGGCCAGCAACTGGACGCATAATTGATCGGCTTCCAATTCGAGCCGGTCAATCCGGTCGTCATCGCGCAACACCTGTTCGGCTAATTCCGAATCGCGCTCGATCAAGGCGCGCGTCGCCCGATCAATGGCACGCTCGACCTCGCCGCCCATCAGCAGCACGTGTTCGCGCAAATGTTTGAGTTCCTTTTCCAGCAGGGTTCTCATCGTGGTCTGTTCCGCCGCCGCCGCTTGCCAGGCGCGTTCGGTTGAAAAGTAATTTGCCATTCGCAGCTTTGTAAAGACAAGTGCCGTAAAAGTCGAGCATGGGGAAGCGGGCCGGTTGTGCGCCAGCTTCGCCGACCACAAAAGACGAACGGAGTTTAACCTGGCCTTGTTAGCGCGAGGTTAGGTTGAAGTTAAGTTGCGGTTAAAGAGCCGAGACGCGCGCAGCTTATTTGCGTTTGAGCGTGATGGTGTCGAACTGTTTGCCATCCAGCCCGTAGGCTTCGATCTTCAATTCACCAGCGGTCGCGTGTGCGAGCAGAAAGGATTGCTGCTGATCCTGGCCGAAGGCGGTCAGCTTGCTTTGTTTGTCGAGGGTGTTGTGCATGATCTTGCCGCTGCAGCCCTCGGTGATGTATTGCACGCCGTCCTGCGGCTTGACGCGTTCGTAAGCGTGCACGTGCCCGGCCAGCACGAGGTTGACTTTGTATTTGGCAAAGAGCGGATGCAATTGATTGCGCATGCCCAGATAAGGCGGATGCATGCGGCCCGAAGTGAAGAGCGAATGATGCATGTAGGCCACTTTCCATTTCGCCGTCGAAGCTTTTAACGCCGCTTCCAGCCAGGCCAGTTGTGCGGGCGGAATGCTTTTTTCATCGTTGGTATCAAGCACGAAAAATTCGATCAGGTTGTCGCTGCCTGCCGTGCCTTTGACGAAGTTGTAGTAGCGTTTGCCGCCCATGTTGAAGTTGGCGTATTTGAGATGAAAGTCGGCAGAAGCGGCGTCGTGGTTGCCGAGCGCGGCATAAAACTTGACGTTGGCGGCCAGCAATTCTTTGTACGGGGCTTCAAAGTGGGGTTTGAAATACTTTGGCTTGCCGCCTTCGTAAATGTTGTCGCCGAGCATCAAGACAAAGTCGAAAGGCGTTTTTTGCCGGGCGGCCACCATCTGATTGGCAATGGCAAATTGTGCTTTGCTGCCGTCGCCGCTGTCGCCGATGACGGCGAAAGTCAGCGGTTGTGCGGCGTCTTGCGCCAGGCTTGAACTGACGCAAGAGCACAGGAATAACAGGATGGTAAAGCAGGTATGAATTCTGTGGCGCATATTCTTCCTCACTCTCTGCAAGGCTTCTTCAAGCGATGATGTCACCCCAATCCAATTCAAAAATGACGCGGAAGTGTTCGACGGCTTCGGGCTTGGCGGTAATCAGGCCAACCTCGCGGCGTTGATCCAGTTCGACCTTGCGCAGGCTCTGGCTGCCGAAAAAGAGGTCGCGCCCGTCGCGGATGATGGCTTGGACGTGCAAGCGCATCTGCGGCATTTTGCGGACGGTGATGCCCTTGATGCGTTTGTCGAGCGCGCCGATGACTTTGATCTCGACGCCGGCGCGGGCGCGTTCTTCCAGCAAACGGATCATCTGCGCGTCGCTCAGCTTGCCGTCGTAAATCAGCAATTGCCGTTCAGCGCCTTTGATAAACGCGGCGAGTTTTTGGCGCGCGTTGAGCGGGCTGATGACGAAGGGTTCGACTTCGGGGACGTGTTTGATTTGCAGCGTGTCGGCTTCAAACAGGCGGACGGCTTCATTGACCAGCACGGGGTCTTCGGTGATGACGCCGAAGCTACGGCTGTGGTGAATATCCAGGAAGGTGAAGTTGAAGGTCATCAAAAAGAGCGCGCGCCGATCAACGATCATCACCTTGCTGTGATAGCGCACCAAATCCTCGGCCGTGCGCGTGACCAGCACGCCCGCGTCGGTCAGGCGTTTTTCCAGCTTCTTGATTTCCTTGAGGTCTTCGCGGTTGGTGTAAGTGGTGAGGGCGTGCACGCGCACGCCGCGCCCGGCGGCTTCGATCAGCGCCTGCTCGACTTCGAGCCGATCCAGGCGGTAGATGGTGACTTCGACGGATTGTTGGGCGCTGCGAATGCCCTCGAGCAACAGCTCGATGCCGTCGCGCGGTTGAACGATAACGCGCATTTTGTGAATTGCGGATTGCGGATTGCGGAAGGCGGAATCAAGAAAGCGTTGAGCCTCCTTGAATTCCGCATTTCGCATTTCGCATTCCGCATTTGCTTACATTCCGCCAGCGGCCTTCAGTTCATTGATGCGCTTGCGGATCACCGAGGTAAAGCCGTTGACTTCTTCCTGGGAGGCGCCGGCCGCGCGGAAGGCGTCGCGGATTTGATTGTCAGTCAGTTGACCGATGAGGCCGGCAAACCAGCGGACGTGTTCGCGCGGCACAGCCTTGAGCGAACCGCCCATCTTGCCGCTGTAGTGGAAGCGCACTGCGTTGCCGCTGGCTCCCTCAATTAACGCCTGCTTTGCGTAAGCGTCCATGTCCCATTTCGAGTGCGAGGTGAAGCCGCCCGCGTGGCCCAGCGTGCCGCCCCAATCGGCGACCAGATACCATTCTTTGACGCTGCCATCGTCGTCATACATGCCGAGCACGTTGTTGTTGGTCGGCTTCGCATCCCAATCGTTGAGCAGGAAGCCAAGCATCGCCAGGCCATAAAGTTCGCGTTTGCCATTGAAAGGATTCTTGTCCCAATCCCAGGGGATGCGGCGGCGCGCAATGTTGTCGGGGCGTTTCTCGAACATGCCGTCGGTGAACGAACCGCTGCCGACAAATTTTTTGGCGCGGCCCAGCCCCGTCACGCCATTGACGCGGCCCGACGGCACGAAGTAGCTCTCTTCGACCATGTAGCCGCAAGCCCAGACGATGCGGCTGCAAGCGACTTCGGCGTGGACTTCCTCATCGAATTTGATGTTCCACTTGACGCCGTTCGCGTCAATCACCTTGATCTTCGGGTTGGTGCCGGTCAGGTCTTCTTCCTTGAATTGGAAAGGCGGTTTGGGCTTGCCTTCTTCGCTGCCGATGCCGAGCAGCAAATTCTTGGCGGCGATGTTGCCGGGGTCGCGCCACATAATCGGCGTGCCGGTTTCGGTCGGCGCATTGGCGGGAATCTTGCGGCCACCGGGGCCTTTACCACCACCGCTGGTCTTGGTCTCTTTTTCTTTTTCTTTTTCTTTTTCTTTGCTGTGCTTGTCGGCCTTTTGTTCTTTCTCTTCCTTATCCTTCTTGCTCTTTTGCGCCAGCGTGGCATTGGGCGGCGCGACGCTGGCCGCCGCGAAGAGCGCCACGACGGCAAAGGCCAGTAACAGTGGGGTACGCAGGTTTGACATTCTATTGACCTCCTATGGTTTCAGTCTGTGCATTTGTCGGAAATTGCGGTACGCAGTGAAGGCGGCCATTGGCCGGCTTCGGGAATTACATGCGGATTGCGGGGCCGGAACGGATCAAGGGGAAAATCAAAAGGCAAAAGGCAAAAATCAAAAATGAGAAGCTGCCACTCGGCATTTTTGCCTTTTGCCTTTTGATCTTTGCTTTTTGATTTCAAAAGTCTTCAGCTTCATTTGTAATCCAGTTTCAAATAGCTGCCCGCATCGCCGACCACGATCACGAAGTTTTGTCCGTTGAGCGAGACGCCGGTGATGCCTTCGGGTTTGTATTTCTCTTCGAGTCTGGCGATCCGGCGCGGCTGGTCGGCGGTATTGCCGCTCCATTCCCACAACCCAAAATCGGTTTTTCGCTCGGTTTCCGGCGCGCCCGAAATGATCAGGAAGGTTTTCAGGTGCGCATCGTAGGTGATGTCGCGCACGCCCTGCCCGCCCAGTCCGAGCGGAATGACCGACGGCGTATCCACTTTCAGGTTGTTGAGCGAAAGCGGCAGCAGCGGATTGATGAGTTTCAACGGCACCAGCACGGCCTGGCTGCCGAGAAAGGGCGAACGCAAGCCGAGCAGCAGCCGTTCGTTGTTCGGGTCATAGGCCAGGCCTTCGATGTTCAGCCCGCCATTCAGCCCCGGCTCCGCGCCCTTCGCGCTGATTTCGGGCACAGACTTGAGCAGGAAGCCGCGCAGGTCGCTGACGATCTCGGCCTGCGCCCCGCGCAGCGTTTGCGTTTGCGGGTCGAAGGCGAAGCGCAGCAGCGTGTTCGATTCAGCTTTGCCAGGGTCGGATTGCGAGGTGATGACATAAAAATACGAGTTGCCGTAAGTGATCGCTTCGGCGTCAAAGAATTTGACGTTGAGCGGCACCGGTTTCAAATCGCCGGCTTGTTTGCCGGTGTCGTCCAGCGGCATCCACAACAATTCGTTCTTGCGCCCGTCATCCACAAGCAACAAACCATTGCCGCCCGGCACGGCAATCGCGCCGGAGGCTTCCGGTTTTTTGCCGAAGAGGCCGACGCTGAACCCCGTCCAAGCAGTTTCGACCAGCCGCACGACCGCGGGATTCGATCCGCTATTGGGCGAAACGCCTTTGCCGGGATCAATGTCTGATTTCCGGTTCACCACCCAAAGCAAGCCGGCCAACCCGATCAACGCGCTCAACAGTTGTGCGATGATGCGGCTGAGCGAATTGGCGCTCAGCCAACTGCTCTTCTCTTTCTCTTTTTCCTTCTTCTTGCGCTTCCGCTCGGCCTTCTCTTCGTCTTCGATGGGCGTAGTGATGGGGCCGGGCGCGGGCGGCGCAGCCGCTACTGCCGCAGCGACCGCTGGGCCAGCGCCCGTCGTACTGGCTAGGCCAGCGCGGCGGCGAATCTCTTCCAACGCTTCGAGTGAGAGTTTGGCGGTCTTGCTCTCGGCGGTCTCGGCCGGATTGCGGAAGGTGAGCAGCACCTTGCCCAGTTGCAGCTTGTCGCCGTGTTGCAGCGTCCAGGCTTCGTTGGTGATGCGCGTGCCGTTGACGAAAGTGCCGTTGCTGCTGCCCAAATCCACAATGCTGAAACCGCCGTCGCGCGCAATCAGTGCCGCGTGCGTGCCGCTGACGGTCGCGTCGTTGAGCACGACCTTGTTGTGTACGGCCTTGCCGATGGAGATCTCTTGTTGATTGACCGAAATCTCCAGCTTCTCGCCCGACGGCAACACGCCGATCAAACGCGGCACGAACTGTTTGTCGAGTTGCGCGGCAATCTCGCTGGCCGTCGCCAACCGCAAGCTGATGGGTTTGCCCGCCTGTTTCCTGATTATGTCTAGCGCGGCCTGATCGGTGGGATCGGCCACGGCCAGCAACACTTCGCCCGGCTGTCCGGCCAGCGGGGCCATCAGTTTTTCGCGCAGGAATTGCGGCTTGAGTTTCTGCGCCATGCCGATGTCCAGTTCCGCCGTGCGCATATCCACCAATTGCAGATTGAAGGTGCGGCTCAGCAGATCGCGCAGCCCCAATTCGGTGACGACTTTTTCTTCGAGCAAGGCGCGGTAAAGGCGGCGGCCACGCGCATTCTTCTGCGCTTTGTCCACCTCGGACTGCGCGACGATTTTGGAATGGACGAGTGCCCGCGCGACGGTGTCTTCGCTGGGCAGCGGCGGCGCGCTAGGCGTGGGCGGCGCGGGTGGTGGCGGCGGCACGGCGCTCGCGCCCAGAATTTCGGCGGCAGTCAGCGCGACGGTTTGTTGGTTGGCGGCGGCGGCAGTGCGAAAAGTCAGCGCGCAATGGCCGAGCTTGAAGACGTCACCGGATTTTAACTCGCGTGGGTCGGTCACCCGGGTCTGATTGTGAAAGGTGCCGTTGCGGCTGCCGACATCAATCAGCGTATGTTTCTGGCCGTCAAAGCGGATGAGCGCGTGATTGGTCGAGACCG
>JAYUCP010000506.1:0-8901 GCA_043740245.1 Acidobacteriota bacterium
TCAGTAGCCCGCGCGTGAGCAAGGGCTTTACTGGCAGCAAACGGCCCTTGCTCACGCGCGGGCTACTGACACGCCGTCCCACTCGATTTAGCCACCACCCAATTTCGTTCCCGTGCGCGGCTTCTTCAGGTTGAATCAGTGCGATAGCGTTGGCGGCTTCTGGCGCGCTGGCCAGCAAGACATCCATTTCGCAGATCAAGTCGGAATCCGCGTCCAGGCTGACATCGAGCAGGTAGCCTTCATAGAATTCGCCGTGTTTGCTGCGCCGCGCAGCGGGATCCGTGAGCGAAACCATACGATCGCGCGCTTTGGGATCGCAGTCTCCGAGAATGCGTCGCGTGACGGACAACGCCGCCTCAAAAGCGGTATAGACTTCAACGGGCACGGGTGGCGCACCGGCATCCAGACGTTCCTGCCAGTTCGTCGCCCAAGCGTAGACGGCGCGCAAATGCTCTACGCGTCGTGCCAAACGCTCTTCAGGTTTTAGCTCAACGGTCGCGGCCCGAATTGCCAGCGCCAGCGCTTGATGCGGCGCGACTTCGGTGGCGGCAAACGGTTCCGCCGCTTTGAGTAGTTGCTCGCGGGTCTGTGAGACCAGTTCCAGCGTCGCGGGTACGGCGATGTCGGCAATCAAATGCGTCGCGTCTTTGAGCCGCAAACGATCTTTGACCAATCCCATTTCACGCGCCTGACGGACAATTTCCTGAAAGATTTGACGCCAGCGCGTCGTGCCCAGCCGTTGCCGAAACTGGCACAGCAAGCTGGGTTCCGGCAGTACGCTGTCTGCCGATAATCCGAGGAAGTAGCGGAACGCCAGATTGACTTGCGCCTGTCCGATGACCGTTTCATCCGACAGGCAGTAATGAGCTTTCAACAACAGCAGTTTGATCAGCAAGAGCGGATCATAGGCTCCGCGCCCCAACTCGGCGGAGTAACAATCGGTCACCAAGTCGCGGCAGGCGTCAAAGTCAAGCGCGGCTTTGAGCCTGCGCAGATAATGCTCCTGTGGCACCAGCAGACCGTAGAAAAGCAGGTCCAATGGAGGCTGTTCAATTTGGTAGTTGTCCTTGAGCATGGGTTGCTCTTCCGCTTGGTTGGTAATGGAGCAACCGTACGTCACAGGAAGAATTTTGCCAATGTTTTCAAAAAGAATTTAAGCGGTCTCCTTCAGGACGCGGACGTGACGGCGCACGTTCCCGGTGGTTCCGCCACAGGCTCCACCACCGGCTAATCTCCGCAGTGCCTCCGGCACCAGGAACCTGTCAATAGATTCGATCAACCAAGCCGCGCGTAACATCAGTGAGTAATCCCTACGCAGGGATTACGCCCTGACACTCTTCAAAACCTAAGTCGCTGTCTTCAAAGAACATTTATTCGCACAGGCTTCGATTAACCATAGGCGCCAAGAACATCATCGCGAAGCGTCACAGCACACGAAGACATTCGGAACAGTGCAAGGCTTGAATGTTTTCGTATGCAGTGGCGCTTCGCGGTTTATAAAAGCTATCGGTTCGTTTGGCTCTGCCACAAGGCGGGAATTTGCGTGCGCAACCCGGCGCGGAATTTTTGATAGCGTTCGCTGAACTGCTTGCGCTGCTCTGCCGTCAACGCCGTTGTTCCTTGGCAAACCAGCGCGCTTTCGATTACGCCATCCACGACTAACGCCTGTTTGAAACAAGCCAGCAGCTTGCCGATGCGGTGTCCTCCTTCGTCAAAAAAACAAATCCGTTCAAAGCCTTCACAAACATCGCGGTACAATGCGGTCAGTTCTTCGTCGCCCGCCCAACAGACGCGCCAGGCCTTTTGCCATTCGCGCGGCAGCACGTTGCCGGGGCCGGAGACGACACCAATCGGCAGCGCATCGTGCAACAAGTATTCGTGCCAACCCGCGCGCAAACGTCCGATGACACCGCGCGGCGGGCGATACCAATCGAAGATCAATCCGGCGTTGCCGATGTAAATGCCGAATTCGCCCGGCTGTTTGTAATGCAGCGCGGCCTTGGTGTAATTGCCCAGCACCACGCGCGAAGCCGAGACCTTGATGCCGTAAAGCCAGGGCAGGCGGCTCAATTCTTTGACGATGTGTGTGCGGATATGGTCGGTACGGCCCGGCGCGTTGATGTCGGCGTTGTCGTATAAAAAGACGGGGATGGGGTGCGGCGCGGCTTCGAGCAGGTCGTTCACTTCGCGGCGGAAGAAGCGCACGATGTCGTGTTCGTCCAGATCGTTGATCGCCAGCGGCGCGATGACGGCGGCGTCGGCGTTGAGTTGAATTGCCAAGTCGAGGTTGGCGAGAACTTCCTGTTTGGTGTCGCCGTTGAGACCGCACCAGACTTCAACGGGGGCGCGGCCTTGGGTGAACAGGTCGGTGTTGATGGATTGCACTTCGTCAACGGCGAGTTGCAGCAGACGTTGGCGCTGGCTGTTCGGCAAGCGATTCCATTCGCCCGTAGTGCCGTTGGCGAAGATGACATCGGCGCCGTGGCCGTTTTGAATGACGTAGCGAAAGACCTGGCGCTGTTCGTGTTCGATGACGTGGCCGCCCGCGTCAACCACGGTGATCGTCGGGACGTTCAACCCGCGCCGCAAACTGTAATTCATCGCCGCGTTATCTCCTCTTCCAAAGCACGCAAAAGAAAAAGCCTTCGCAACCATGGCGGTGCGGATAGGTGCGCCCGCCGAAGCCGCCGGTTAAGAAGTTGGTTGGATCGAGGCCAAGCTCGACCAACCGTTCGCGCGTCATATCGCGGAATTCATAGCCTGCTGTTTGTTGCTGTGCGCGCAACCAGGCGACGACTTCTTCGCCTTCTTCGGGCTCGGTCGAACAAACCGCATAGGTCAGCAAGCCGCCCGGCTTCACGCAACGCGCCGCATTGGCGAGTAACTGCCGTTGCAACGCGGCCAGTTCTTTCAGCTTGGCTTCATTCAGCCGCCATTTAATTTCAGGATGGCGCTGCAACGTGCCGAGGCCTGAACACGGTGCATCGAGCAAAACGAGATCGAAGTTTTCGACAAAATTGACGGGCAATTCCTGCGTGGCGTCCAACTGTTTTAATTCGAGATTGAAGACGCCCAGCCGCTCGCGCATTTCATCCATCGTGCGCAAGCGGTGCGCGTGCAGGTCACAGGCCACGATACGCGCGTCGGCGGGCAAGAGGGAAGCGAGCAGCGTCGCCTTGCTGCCGGGCGCGGCGCAGAGGTCAAGATATTGCGGATTTGAGATTTGAGATTGCAGATTGTTCGCGGTGAGGTGTGCGATGAGCTGAGAGGCTTCGTCTTGGAGGTAGATTGCTCCAGCGAGGATCAAATCGGTTTGCGTTGAGAGTTTGCCTTCGGTGATGACGAAAGCCTGTGGCGCAACTTTGGATGGTTCAAAGCCAATGCCGTTTTGCGCCAGCCATTCGCGGGTTTGCACCGGATCGGCTTGCAGCGCGTTGAAGCGGAACGATGTGCGTGGCGTCGTGTTATTCGCCGTTGCGAGTTCCTTGGCGGCTGCTTCGCCGAAACGGGCGAGCCAACGTTTAAGCAGCCACGACGCATGCGAGGTTTCGATGCCCAGGCGCGCAAGTTCATTCGGCACGGTGGCCAGCATTTCGTCGAGCGTGGTCGCGCCGTCGCGCGTGGCATTGCGCAGGGCGGCGTTGACCAATGGCGCGGCGGCGCGTTGTTCGCGGAGTTTGATCAGGTTGACAGACTCGTTGAGCGCCGCGTGCGCCGGGACGCGCGTGAGCCAGCGCAGTTGATACAGGCCCAGCCGCAAGGCGATTTGCGTCGCCGTGTCGAGCTTGTTGGCCGGGCGTTGCGCATAGCGTTCGATCAGAAAATCGAGCGTGCGTTGCCAGCGCAACACGCCGAGCACCAATTCGTTGAGCAAGCCGTGGTCTTCGCGCGAAAGGGAAGCGTAGTTTTCCGAGGCCAGCAGATTGGTCGCGTAGGCGTCCTCGGTCGTCACGCGCCAGAGTATGTCGAAGGCGGCGCGGCGGGCGGGCGAAATTTCGATGTGGCGGGGAAGAGGTTGTTGCGGCTTGATTAGGCGCGGGAGTCTGTTCATCCGAGTTTTGTCCCAACCTGTAATTTGACGCCATTCAGAAAATCGCGCACGGCCATCACCTTTTTGCCAGCGGGCTGCACTTGGGTGATGCGCAATTGCGAACCGTGTCCACAGGCAACGGCGAAGCTGTCTTTCGCAATTTCAACAACGTTGCCGGACGGAGCATCGTTGATGCGAGGTTCGGCCGCAGCCGCGACGATTTCGAGCCGCTGTTCGTTGAGCAAGGTGTAACATCCAGGGAAGGGGGTGAACCCGCGCAGCCGGTTGTAAAGCTGCGTCGCGCTCAAGGTCCAATCCACCAGACCATCTTCGCGTTTCAGCATCGGCGCGTAGGTGGCTTCGGCGTCGTTCTGTTTTTGCGGCGTGATCTCGCGGCGTTCGATGCCGGCCAGCGTTTCGAGCAGCAATGACGCGCCCAATTCAGCCAGACGCGGCGTCAGTTGCTCCGCCGTTTCGGTTGGGCCGATAGCCGTTGTGCCTTGCCGCAAGATGTCGCCCGTGTCCATCCCCACGTCCATTTGCATGATCGTCACGCCGGTCTCGGTCTCGCCGCTCGCGATGGCCCAGTTGATCGGGGCCGCGCCGCGATATTTCGGCAGGATGGAAGAGTGCACGTTGATGCAGCCCAGCCGTGGCGCACTCAACATCCAATCGGGCAGGATGCGGCCGTAAGCGGCGACGACGCCCGCGTCGGCCTGTTGAAACAACGGTTCAAGCTCGGCGCGCACCTCAGCGGTTTTGATCTTCAGCGGTTGATAGACGGTCAGGCCGTGATCCAGCGAGGAGACTTTGACCGGCGGTGGTGTGATGATCTGTTTGCGCCCGACCGGCTTGTCAGGCTGCGTGAAGACGGCTTGGATGTGATGTCCCGCCGCGAGCAGTTTGCGTAAGCTGGGCACGGCGAAGGCGGGCGTGCCCATAAAAATCAAATTCATACTTCGGGTGTTTCCAACGGTTCGATCTCGATGCTGTCGAACATCGCCTGCTGGCGCAAGGCTTCGGCCACCGCCGCAGCCTTGCGCGCCGTCAGCGGATGATCGGGGTCGCTGCTTTGAATCAGAAACGCGCCTTCATCAATTGGTTCGATGCTGAGTTGGCCCAACGCTACGCCAGGCGCGACCGACATCGAATCGAGTTGGTGAATGCGAAAACGCCCGGTGCGCTCGACCCAGTCTTCGAGAAACGGATCGCGCAGCGCGTGTTCGGCTTCGTTCTGATTGGCGTAATTGCCCGTGACCAGCAGGCAGAATGCCTCTTCCTTGCGTCTTTTCATGGCGGCAAACTCGTCACGGCAGTCTAGGCGGCGGGCGGCGGGGAAGTCAAAGAAACGCCGCCCCAGGTATGCGCAGAAGATGTGCGCGGAAAAACGCGGATCAATCCAAACTGACCTGCGTTTATCCGCGTCTATCAGCGGCTGATAGAAAATAAAAAAATGGCCTCAAGGCGGTGGTGCGTGCCTTGAGGCCATAAGCGCTGGATTGGTGCGTTGTTGGTGTGGTGTAACTCGAAAAAAATCTATTCGGCCGACGCCAGAAAACTGATCGTCGGCACCAGCAATTGCCCTTTGACCAGCCGCAGCGCCGGATTGTTTAGCAGCGTCGCCGCCTGGTTGAGCAATTCGGATTCGCGCAGTTCCTTGTATTTGCCGTTCTTGCCGAGCAGCAGATAAATGGTGCCATTGCCCGGATGTTTCGGGCGCGGCGTTTTGGGCGCAGCTTTTTTGGGCTTGGCGGCAGCCGCTTTGTCATTCGTCGTCTCTTTCATTGCTTCGTTCATTTCATTCGTTGTTGCGGGTTGCGCTTTGGCGGGCCGCTTTTTACTTTCGGATGTGTTTGCTTCCGTTGTGCTCGACGCGGCCGGTTGCGCGCGTGACAGCATTGCCACATCTGACCTCGTTCCAGGATTGCTCTGTACGGTCAAGGCCGGTCGAGACACAACGGAAACTCTGGCGGCAGCGGTCGTCTTTTTAGCCGATGGGCGGGCAGGGGAGGCGAGCGTTTGCGGATCAAACGCGCGCCCGGTCTTGGCCGCCGCTGCTTCCAAACGGGATTGAATCGAGACCAAGCCAGGTTCGCCGGCCAACGCTTTTTGCCAATCTTTGCAATTGCGCCGGAACTTGCACGACCAGTAACAGACTTCGACGGCTTTCTGGCAACTGTAGCGCTGACAAGCGATCTGCATGGCTTTCTCCTTTTTTGAAAATTACTCCTGCTTGACTCTTCGGTCGGTAAAATTTGGGGATGCGGAACGCAGACTTGAGCAGCCAAGGATGCTAACAGAGCGGCACACGGCCAGACTGCTCAAGCCTGCCAAAATGGTCAACGAGCGGGGAAGCTAGAAGGGGATGTCGTCTTCCTCAATGCTGACCAATTCTTTTGCGGGTTGCGCGGCTTTCTTGCCACGGCCCGGCGTTGTGCCCAAGGTTGTCGCGGTTGCGCCCAAGGCTTTGGCAATTGCTTGTTTCTTTTCTGCTTTGTTTTCGACCGGCTCAGTTGGTTCGCTCGCGGTGTTGGCGCTGACGGTCACCGTGCTCGCATTCGCCGCGTCGTTGCGCTGTCCCAGGAATTGCAAGTCGAGCGCAGTGACTTCGGGGCTGATGCGTGTGTGGCCCTCGCGGTCAACGTATTCTTCCAACCGCAAGCGGCCTTCGACATAAACCTGCCGGCCTTTGCTCAGATATTCATTCGCCAGTTCGGCCTGACGGCCCCAGACGGTCACGCGGAACCAGGTCGTCGTCTCGTCGGGTTCGCCCTGCGCATTCTTGCGCCTTTCTGTCGTGGCGACCGAAAACTTGCAGACGGCATTGCCTTGCGGCGTGTGTTTCAATTCGGGGTCGCGCCCCAAATAACCAACGATGGTGATCTTGTTGAATGACATCTCGCACCTCACTTTGAAAACGCCGTGAACTGCTAAAGCCACGGCATTGCCGTTTGTGTTACCGCGTTCGCGCGCGGCGTCTTACTGTTTCACTGACGGAACAGACTTATACGCCTGTTCGGATTTTGTGTCAACTGTGAAACGCAAGTTTTTTGCAGATTTTTTTAGGGAGAGGAAAAGAGGCGGTTTCGCGCCAAGAAAAAGGCGCGCGCGCATCGGTTGAGATGCGCGCGCGCCCTGTGCTGGCAGGCCAGTTTGCCGTGGGTTAATCCCAGTCGCCGAGTTTGATGCGTTTCTTGATCTTACGTTTGACCAGATCGCGTTTCAGCGCGCTGATGTAATCCAGGAAGAGTTTGCCATAAAGATGGTCTGTTTCGTGCAAGACACAGCGCGCTTCCAAATCCTCGACCTGCATGGTGAATTGCTGGCCGTGAATGTCCTGCGCCGTGACGGTCACGAGGCGCGGGCGTTCGACCTCGAAGTAAATATCGGGGAAACTCAGGCAGCCTTCATCGCCGACTTGTGTTTCTTTGGTCTCGACGATTTGCGGGTTGATCAGCGCGTAGCGGCGTTTGGGATCGCGGTTGCTGCCGCTGCAATCCATCACGAACAGCTTCAGCGATTGGCCGACCTGGGGCGCGGCCAAGCCGCAGCCTTTCTCTTCGAACATCGTCTCGAACATGTTCTCGACCAGCGCGGCCAGCTTGCCATCGAATTCGGTAATCAGCTTGCCTTCCTGTTGCAGGATCGGATCGCCGTATTTCACAACTTTCAAAATCATTGCTTTTGCTCTTCCTGCGCGGCGGTGAATAGCACGCGCCGGTAAATATCTTGGACCTTGATGGTCACGCCGATTGAAGCAAAAGAAAGCTCGTCTTGCAAATTGGTGTGGAGCCGTTGTTCCCATTCGGCGGTATCTGCTGCACGGCTGTAAACTTCAATGCCGACGCGGTCTTGATGAATCAGCAAGCATTCGCGCAAGCCCGGCAGCAGCTTGTATTCGGCCAGCTTTTCGCGGCGGTCAATCCGCTTGGTGGTGCGCGAAAGCACTTCCGCCACCAGAATCGGATCGTGGGCAATGTATTCATCCGCGTCCGTGGCCGAATTACACACGACGTAAACATCCGGGTAGTAAAAGAGCGCGGCCCGCACTTGCAGCAAGACTTCGGCGAGAAACGCCTCGCAATCGCTTTCGTCAAGTTGCGCATTCAGCAGCGCGCACAAACTGGCGGCGATGCGGTTGTGATTTTTCGAGCCGCCCGCCATCGCATAGATTTCACCATCAACGTATTCATGCTTGCTGTCGCTGGCGCGCTCATACGTCAGAAACTCTGCTACCGTCCAATTAACACCGAGCTGCTGTCTTTCCAAAGTTGTTTTGCGAACTGCCATAACTTCAATACTCCAAAAGTTGCTGCTGATAGCCCTCAAAATTGCGCTTCATCTCGCCGAGCGAATCGCCGCCGAATTTTTCGCGCATGGCTTGCGCCAGCACAATTGCCACCATCGCCTCGCCAATCACGCCTGCCGCTGGCACCGCCGTCACGTCCGAACGTTCAAAGTCCGCTTCCAGCACTTCCTTGGTGTCAATGTGGACGCTCTTGAGCCGTTTGCGCAGCGTGGCGATCGGTTTCAGATAGCCGCGCACGCGCAACTCCTGCCCATTGGTCATGCCGCCTTCCAAGCCGCCCGCGCGGTTGGAACTGCGGCCAAAGGTGCGCATCGCGGCGTCATAAGTAATTTCGTCGTGCACCTGCGAACCGGGTTTGAAGGCGTTAGCCACGCCTTCGCCCAACTCTACGGCCTTGACCGCGTGGATGGACATCACGGCCTGGGCCAATTGCCCGTCCAGCTTGGCGGCCCAACTGATATGCGAACCGAGGCCCGGCACGCAGCCCTGCGCCACGACTTCAAACAATCCGCCCAGCGTGTCGCCCTCTTCGACCCCGGCCAGATCAATGCGCGCGACCATG
>JAYUCP010000507.1:0-22254 GCA_043740245.1 Acidobacteriota bacterium
GCTTTGTCGCATTCGCCCGGCTCGGCCAAACCGCCGTCAGGACCCAGGCAAAGTTGTGTGTGCAGGCACCAGAAATAGCCGCTATTCGAGGGCTGCACGTCGGGGTCTTTCAGGGCTTCGCCGCCAGGATAGAACAAGCCCTTCCAGCGCAGCGACGAGCACAGGTTCGGGCGATTCGGATTTAAGTTGTCGAGTTCTGGCATCGTGTTCTCCTTCAGAAGGATGAAGGATGAGGGATGAGGGATGAAAGTGAGGGTTCGTTTCATCCCTCATCCTTCATCCCTCATCTTTCTCACCCCGCTGCTTGCAGCAACGCGCGTTTGACCGCGACGCTGGCGAGCTGGATTTTGTAGGCATTGCGCGAGAGCGCCTGCGCATTGGCGACGGCGAGTTTGCCGGCTGCTGCTGCCGCGTCTTCGCTGATGGTTTTACCGAGCAGCGATTTGGCGGCTTCTTCCGCAACCCAGGGCACCGGCGCGACGTGGCCGAGCGTGATGCGCGCGGCTTTGACCTTCTTCGCGGCGTCCAGTGTTAAGGCGACCGAAGCGGCCGCGAGCGGCCAATCCAGCGCCTCTTTCTGGCGTACCTCGTAAGTCGCGCTCTTCATCCCGCTGACGCTGACCGGGACGAGAATGTCGGTGACGATCTCGTTCGGTTGCAGCGCGTATTCGCGTTCGCTGGACGATTTGGGTGTGACGAAGAATTTGTCCGCGTCCAATTCGCGCGCGCCGCCGGGGCCGAAGATTTTGATCTTCGCGCCCAGCGCTGCTAGCGCCGGAGCGAGCGAGGACGGGTTGACGAATTTCGCCTCGCCGCTGTTGCCCAGGATCGCGTGGTAGCGGTTGTCGCCCGTCGCCACCATCGGCGCGCCGTCTTCGGTGCGCGGCAACAGACCGAAGCCTGAACGGTAAAACCAGCAACGCGGGCGCTGGCACAGATCGCCGCCCACCGTGCCCATGTTGCGAATCTGCGGGCTGGTGATGCCGGCGACGGCTTGCCAGAGCGCGGGGTAGCTGCGTTTGACCGCCGCGTTGTCGAGCACTTCTTCGAGCGTGACGAGCGCGCCCAGGCGCAAACCCTTGGCGGCGGTGTAAGTAATGCCGCCGAGTTCCTTGATGCCTTTCAGGTTGACGACGCGCTTGGGCGTGACGACGTAATCTTTCAGCAAGGCCAGCAGGTCAGTGCCGCCGGCCAATGCTTCGGTCTCGCCCCATTGCGCACCGAGCGCCGCGACGGCTTGTTCTTTGGTGGTCGGGCTGGCGTATTCAAAGTTATGCATTAGCCCCTCCCTTCTTTTTTCGCCAACGCCGTTAAAACACGATCGGGCGTCAGCGGGATGGTGGAAACGCGCACGCCGATGGCGTTGGCGACCGCGTTTGAAATCGCCGCGCCGGGCGAATTGGTCGGCGGTTCGCCCAGGCCGATGACGCCACGGTCGTCGTAACCGGGGCCGGTCATCATGTGGACTTTGAATTCGCCGATGTCGCGCAGACCGGCGAGTTTATAAAACTCCATGTTGCCGTTGAGCATGCGCCCGGAGTGATCGTCCATGATTTTTTCTTCGTAAAGCGCATAGGTCACGCCCATAATCATTGCGCCGAAGACCTGGCTCTCCGCCGTCTTCAAATCAATGATCAGGCCGCAATCCTGCACGGCGACGAATTTGTTCATCTTGACGATGCCGGTTTCGATGTCCACCGAAACGTCGGCCATCTGGCAACCGCCGACGCCCGCCGACGCCAGCGTGCCTTGACCGGGTTGTTTGCCGCGCGCGGTGATTGGGGTCACGCCGAGTTTTGTACAGGCCTCTTTCCAGTTCATGCTCTTGCTGGCATCGCCGATGACTTGAATCTTACCGCCCACGGCTTCCAGCTTGTCCGCCGTCGTGCCCATGCCGGGCGCGACTTTTTCAAACAGCAGATTCAGCGCATCCACCGAACCGCGCCGCGATGATGAACTGATGCCGCCAGTGGTGGTCGAACCGCCAGAGGCTTGCGAGAAGGGATAGCGCGTGTCGCCGATACTGACCTTGACCCAATCAAGCGGGATGCCGAAGGTCTCGGCCACGACGATGTTGAGTACCGTGCGTGCGCCGACGCCCAAGTCTTGGGTGCCGATGCGGATTTCAGTTGTGCCATCGGGGTTGATGATGACGTCGCAATCGCTGTTGTGCGGCTGGCCTTGCCAGGTGTGAATCGAAAGCCCCAAGCCGCGCTTGACGGTCTTGGTGCTGCCCGGCGCGCCTTCGCCGCGTGGCCGCCAGTTCTTTTTCCATTCGATCATCTCAGCGCCTTTGAGCAACTCCTCGCGGTAGTTGACAGCGCGCGCGCCGGTCAGTTCGAGGTTCTTGAGGAACAGTTCAAGCGGATCCATACCGAGCTTAGCCGCCAGGTCATCAACCGCGCCCATCGTGATGACGGCCAATTGCGGATGATTGGGGGCGCGCCAGGCGCGTTGCGGGCCGACATTG
The DNA here is from genome assembly GCA_043740245.1 of Acidobacteriota bacterium. Lineage (GTDB taxonomy): Bacteria > Acidobacteriota > Blastocatellia > RBC074 > RBC074 > JACPYM01. The sequence continues at coordinate 2,471 of JAYUCP010000507.1, forward strand.
GTGGCGATGGTCTGGGATTTCAATCGCAGGTTAGGAATTCTGCCAAAGACGTAGGGCAAGCCCGCAGGCCCTAAATTGCCAACGCCACCGCTGCCCCAGGTATCGCTTTCCCAAGCGGTGATGGTGCCGTCCTTCTTCGCCCCGATTTTGACTTGGGAATACATTGACGGGCGCGTGCCCGCCACCGCTAATTCGGCGTCGCGGTCGAGAAAGTATTTGACCGGCTTGCCGCCCGCCTTTTGCGAGACTTTGGTCATCTCGACGCCCCACGGATCAACCGGGAACTTCGAGCCGAAGCCGCCGCCGATGTGGTCCATCTTCAAACGCACGCTGCTGGCTGGCAGCCCCAGCGCCTGCGCCAACTGCGGGCCGTTCGGAGAAATGCCTTGCGTGGAAGGATGCGCCAGGACGTTCTTATCATCCGTCCATTCGGTCACCAGCCCGTGCGCTTCCAGGCAGCAATGCGTGATGACGTCGTTGCCATAAAAGCCTTCGACCACCACCTCGGCTTCCGCAAACGCCTTCTCAGGTTCGCCCACATCACGCGTGTTCACCGGGCGCAAATAAGCTTCGGGCGCTTTCGACCGGTCGGCCTCATTGACGAAGTGCGGCAGCTTTTCGTACCGCACCTTGATCGCGCGCACCGCGTCTTCGGCTTGCGCTTCGGTTTCCGCCGCGACGGCGACCAGTTCGAGACCCGCCCACTGAATTTCATTGCCGGGAACGGGAATGATTTTGACCGCCTTCACGCCCGGCATCTTTTCCGCCACCGAAGTGTCAATGCTGACGACTTTGGCGTGCGCGTAAGGCGACCGCAGAATTTTGCCAAAGAGCATGCCGGGCCGGTTGATGTCGTAGCTGTATTTCGCCCGGCCACTCACTTTGTCCGGGCCGTCAATGCGCGAAATGCGTTTGCCAATGTAGGCGCGTTTGTCCGCGTCGGGCCATTTATATTCAGCCATTGCGCTTGCCTCCTTTCATTGTTTTCATCCCCGCCGAAGCCTGCGCCACCGCAGCCTTGATGCCTTGATAGGTGCCGCAACGGCAGAGATTGCCGCCCAGTCCGAGCCGCATTTGTTCATCGCTCGGATTGGGATGTTTGTCGAGCAGCGATTTGCACGCCATCACGAAGCCGGGTGTGCAGAAACCGCATTGCTGCGCGTCGTTGTCCCAGAAGGCCTGTTGCACCGGATGCAGCTTATCGCCCACGGCGAGGCTCTCGACGGTGGTGATCTTGTGGCCCTGCGCTTCGATGGCGAGCACGGTGCAGGCATAGACCGGCTTGCCGTCCATCTGCAGCGTGCACGCGCCGCAGGTGCCGCGATCACAGACGCGCTTGGCGCCCGTCGTATCGAGGTCGTTGCGCAGGCAATCGAGCAAGGTCACACGCGGTTCGACGCTGGCTTTGACCGGCTTGCCATTGATCGTCAGCGTGATGTCTACCTTGCCCGGCCCCAGGATTGTGACCGCCGGTTCGGCTGCGGCTTTGGCCTCGGCGACTTCGCCCGCGAGCAGCGGGAGTGAAAGCGCGAGGCCGGAGCCTTTTAGAAAATTACGACGCGACACCGCCGGGTCATTGCCGGGCTGGTCGGGCCGCTCATCGGATTTGCTCATCGGCTACCTCCGTAAAGGGAATTGGGATCCGCGCCGCATCCGCAAAAGGGGCGCGGCAAAACTTGTCCGGGAAACTTCGTCAGTGTGAGTCTATCGGGGGAAAGCCTCAGACGAAGCCCTTTTGATTTTGGTTACGATTGTATCGAGACAGCGAATGTGATCGGAACGCGGCGGCAGTATAACAACGGGTGGAAGAAAGCGACAAGCGCTAGCCCGTCGTGGCGAGGTATTCGCGGAATTCGACCGGTTCCTGGCAACACTCGCACGGCATCGGTTTATGCACTGCGATGTTGCAAACGATGCAGTAATAATCGAGGTCGTGCAGCTTACCGTCGCGCCAGGACTGGAATCTGATGACCTCGAGATAAGACGTTGGCGGAAACAGGCGCGCCGTGATTTGCAATTCGCGCTCGCGGAAGCGTTGATCCAACCAGACGGCGGCGGCGCTGTCGGTCGGCAAGATTGGATAGAGTTTGCCGTCGGCGGTTTTGAGTGAGTAAACGTGGCCGCGCGTGTCGCAATCGGGTTGCACTTGGTATTGCCGCTGCAATTCTTCGGTCAAGCAGACGATGCGGCCGCGCAGTTTGACATCACGCGCGGCATTGGCGTCATCCGTTTGCGCACGGGCACCAGTTGCCGCACCGAGGGCGAAGGGCGCGATACTGACAAATTGACGGCGAGCCAGTTTCATTTGGTTGACCTCAAGCTTGAGCGAGTTGACGGCTGGCAATCTAGCCAATCAGTTCAGCGAATTCAACTGTGCGCTGGGAACGCTGAGCCCCAACTCGGCGTTCCCAGATGTAATTGCCGCCCGCCGCGATTGCCGTTATAGTGCGGCGCGTTTTCAGTCGTTCGGTCTATCAGTTGAGAATTTGCAAAAGCGCGGCGCGTTCCCGCAGGCGCTCAAACTGGAACAGGGGCGATGTAGATACCCCAAAAACAGGAGAATTTCATGGCAAGGAAAAGCCCGCCTAAGAAAGTTGGCTATAGGCCAAAGCATGCGAGCGCGCCAGCAGGCGCGCCGAAGCAAGCAGCGGTACCGGAAGGCGCACCCAAATGTGGCTTGTGCGGGGAGACCAAGAAGCTGACCAAAACGCTTTGCTGCGGCAATTGGATTTGTAATGACGCAGGGAACTACGTCATGTTTTCGTTTGCCCGCAATAGCTGTCAGCGCAATCACGACCGTTATACCTTGTGCAGTTATCATCACCATGAAGGACACGCCGCCACCGATTGGCGCACGTGTGAAGAATGCCGTGAGGCGTTTGACACTGAAGATTACGTGGACATGGGCACCAACGAATACAACTTCGTTAAGCTGGAAAAGCGGCCCAAATTTACGCCGACAAAGTGCGCCAAATGTAAAGCGGTCATCAAGCGAGCTGAAGGCGGCTACTCAATGCAGGGCGGAAAGTTTTTCTGCATGAATTGCAGTGACTTGCCGCGCGAGCTTTATTCCTAGCAAGCGGCTTGGGGTTGCCGTTGACCAATGTCGAACACCAAACACCTAACCATCATCATTGACAAACCAAGCTGGCCCAAGAGCAAGCCGCCGAAGGAAATCAATGATCTCAGCGGCAGCGCGGCGGTCAGCCTCGATTTGGCTTTGTTGCAAACGGCGTTGTGGACGCGCCCGCCGCGTTTCACTGGCTGCGACCTCGGCGATTGCTGGGCGTGGCTGCGCTATCAGCGGGCCTTCGCGCCGGCTTACGATTTGCGCCTGCGGCGCGAGTGGGACGAGATCAGCAGCCAGCAAAAGGCCGTGCTGAGCGAAGAGATGAGCGTGGGCGTTGCCACACAAGTGCTGACAGAGCGGCTGGGCTTCCTGCTTTTCGTTGAAACCAAGGCGCTGGTCAGATTGCTGGGGACTAAGCTGCTCAAGCTGGGACGCACAACCAAGCAGGGGCCGAAGAAAGCGCCCGATTACATCGCGCTGGATCGCGCGTTGGGTTTCAGCGCGCTGGAGTGCAAGGGCAATCAGAGTTCGTTGAAAGAATTGCAACGCGCGATCAAGACGGGCATTGAGCAAAAGCAAAACCTGAATCCGAGCGAAGGCAGCCGCATCAAACATTCGCTGGTCGCGGGTCTCTTCATCCCGCAAGCGCGCAGCAAAGAGACGGCGACGCTGCAATTGAGCGATCCGACCTGGGAAGAAATGATCCCGCTGTTCACCGAGATTCCGTTCCGCGAATTGCTGAGCGCGGTCGTGCAGTTGGCGCTGGCCAAGCATTTCGCGCTGCTGGGCTGTCACGCGCTGGCGAATGTGCTGGCTTCCGCCGACTTGACCGAACAGCAACGCGCGCTGGTTGAGGCGCGCAAGCAGTTGGCTTTCCCGGTCAAGAAAACCAAGTCGCAATTGCAATTCGAGATTGAATACCCGCTGCCGTTGCAGGCGACGTTGAGCGCGCAGGAAAGCCTGTTCCCCGACGAACGCACGCGGGCGCGGCGCATGCGCTTTCAGATGAGTTGCCCGCTGGAACTTTACGAACGCCTGACGCAAAGCCAGACACCGGCGGAAGAGATTTTTCAATTGGCGAGCCAGTTGGAAGGGCAGGCGTGGCAGGCCGAGAGTGATGAATTGAGCGCGCGGTTGCGTTCGCCGTTGGGCTTTGATTTGCGGTTGGAGTATCGCAGTTAGGCAGGTTGGGTTCAACGCCAAGAGGCCAAGCGTGCCAAGAAAGCCAAGCTTGTTACAAGGTGGAAAGAAGTCTTGGCGCGCTTGGCGTCTTGGCGTTGAAAATCTCGCTGACTATGCAGTTGAGCGGCTGCGCGGACGCGGGGCATAATGCGGCTATGGACACAAAATTTGTTATTGCCGGTAAAGAATTCAAATCGCGCCTGATCATCGGCACGGGCAAGTACCGCACGAATGAGCAAATGGTCGAGGCCTTTGAACGCAGCGGGGCCGAGATGATTACCGTCGCTGTGCGCCGCGTGAATATCACCGACCGTTCGCAACCGTCGTTGCTGGACTTTATTGATCTGAAAAAATTCTCGATCCTGCCGAACACGGCGGCTTGTTACACGGCGGAAGAAGCTGTGCGCACGGCGCGATTGGCGCGCGAGGTCGGCCTCTCCGACTGGGTCAAGGTCGAAGTCATCGGCGATCAAACGACGCTTTTCCCTGACAACGAAGCGACGCTCGAGGCGACCAGGATTCTGGTCAAAGAGGGTTTCACCGTGCTGCCCTATTTCAGCGACGATCTGATTATGGCGAAGAAGCTGATTGACGCGGGCGCGGCGGCGGTGATGCCCTTGGCCGCGCCCATCGGTTCGGGGCTGGGCATTCAGAATCCGAACAACCTGCGCATTTTGCGCGAGCAGATCACTGCCGTGCCGTTGATTGTGGATGCGGGTGTGGGCACGGCCAGCGACGCCTGCTTTGCGATGGAGTTGGGCATTGACGGCATCCTGATGAACACGGCGATTGCCGAAGCCGAAGCGCCGGGCGCAATGGCCGAGGCGATGAAGCTGGCCGTGCAGGCGGGGCGGGGCGCTTATTTGGCCGGGCGCATGCCGAAGCGTTTGTATGCGAGCGCGAGCAGTCCGTTGACGGGCGTGGTGCGCTAAAGACAAGTCCGGGGAAGTCTCGAAAAGTCTGGGGAAGTCCGCCGGTCATTCAGCGCAGGCTTCACCAGACTTTCCTAGACTTTTCCAGACTTCCCCGGACTTCTGCTTATGTCAGTTGGAATCGCTATGTCTGATCTGTATGCGGTGCTGGGCGTCAAGCGCTCTGCCGATGCAACTGAGATCAAATCCGCGTACCGCCGTTTGGCGCGCCAGTACCACCCTGACGTCAACCCGGACCCGACGGCGGCGAAGAAATTCGCCATGCTCAACGAGGCCTATCACATCTTGAGCGATCCGGTCCGGCGCACTTGGTACGACCGCACCGGCAGCATCCAGGGCGTCAATCTCATCACGAATACCAGTCAGATGAGCGTGGCGTCTATGCGCGCGGCGCGGCGGGCCTATTACCAGGCGCGCGCCGACCGCATCGTCAACGAATGGCTCGAACGCGAACGCGTCGAAACCTACGCGCGCGGCAAAGCGGTCTACACTACGGTGACGCTGTTTTTGTCCACCTTCATCATTGCGATGACGAAGCCCAACCTGCTCGAAACCGCCAGCCTGTTTTGGCGCGCCGCGTTGCTGGTGCTCTTCACCGTCGGCGTCTGGCATATGGCCACGAGCTTGAAACAACACTTTGATTATTACACCTACCGCCCCACGCGCCGGGATAGGCAAAATGGGGGGCCGCCCCGCCAGCGCTTCAAACGCGGTGTGGCGTGGGCCTTTGTGCTCGGCGGCTATCTGGCTTCGTTCGGGGCCGGGATATTGATTGATAGCCTGACGAACATCTCGACCGAGTTGTTTTTGGATACCACGCTCAACGATGCGCTCTTCGGCGTGATTCTCTTTCCGCCCATCGCGGTGTTGATCGTGGATACGCTCTATCACATCAACTTGCGATTTGAAGGCGCGTAAAGCGAAAGGAAAATACGACATCAGAAAAACGCCCGGCTCAGTTCAACCAGCCGGGCGCTTTTTCTGATGTCTTCAGTTTTTGATGGATTAGCGCGGATTGACGACGGTCGCAATCTGGAAGCGTAATTCGCCGAAGCGCGTGCGGGTGGCAAAGTACAGCGGCAAACGGCGCGCATCGTTGGAGAGCCAGGCCTGGGCCAGCAGTTGCGTTTTGTCGGGCGACAGAATGTCTAGTTGCAGGGCATCGCGTGTGCCCAAGGCACTGCCGATGGCCTCGGTCTTGTTGACGCGCACAGCCACGCCGCGCAAGCGATGATTGGCGTCCAGGAAAGCATATTGATACAACGCGCCCACCTTCAATTCGGCGGCCCTGATGGAATAGAAAAGCGTGAGCAAATCGAGCGTGCCCGGCGCGATGGCGATGACGGTGCCGTTGGGTAACTTGGCTTGCTTGCTGCTCCAATCATATTCGGCGGCGACCTGTTTGACGCGGCGGCCTTCGCGCAAGCGGGTGTCGGTCTTGAGCGGTTCGAGCGAATCGGCATCCGCGAAACTGATGAGCTGATCGTTGACATTGACCAGCGAGCGCGCCGCGCCAATCGAAGCGGCCTCGGCCGCGAACTCAAAAACGCGGCGTTCGCCGACATAGCCTTTTTGCCGGACTTCAAAGCTGGCGCGTCCAACCGAGGTGAAATTGCCCCAGGCAATCTCGTAATTGATCCGTTCGCCCAGATCAAAGGGCAGCTTGCCGTCCGGGCCCGGCCCGCCGGGTCGGTGGCCGTTGGTTGGCGGCATGCCGCCTTCGGGAGCTTCTGCCAGCGGCGCGGTCTGGATGTGCGGTTGCGTGGCGCGCGTGACTTGGGTGGCGTTGGTCAATTCGGCGCGCACTTCGCCAAAGGGCAGTTGGGCTGTGAGGACGATGGGCAAGTGTTGCGTGTCGTCTGAGAACCAGACGCGCGCGCGGTATTTGTTGAACTGTTTTTCTTTGGGCGTGAAATCCACGCGCACGGCGTTGTAGCGGCCTGCCTGCGAAGTTATCGCTTCGCGTTTCTTGACCTCGGCTTCGATTTCGAGCAGTTGCTTGCCATACAACACGCTGAAGCTCTGCTTCCAGCCCTCCGCCAACGGTTGTTGCCGCAGCGCGTAGAGCAGGGAAACGAAGTCGTAGGTGTTGGCCGGCAGTGGCAAGGTTGATTCGTCGTTGAAGCGGGCTTCGCGGTGCGCCTGATCGAAGATGATCGTCTCGTCGTTCTGTTTTACGCCCTGTCGAATCGTGTTTTCCGACCGGTAAGGCAGCAGCGATTTGAGACTGGCATAGCTCGTGTACTGGTTGTACAGCTCAAAAAAGATCGTCTTTACATCGCCAGTCGTCTCGAGCTTGGTGCGCAGTTGATAGCCTTCCTGGCCGAAGAACGCGCCGCGTTCAACGACTTCGGTTTCGAGCCGGGCAGCGGTCACGAAACGCGACCAGGTCACGTTGTAGGCAAGCCGTTCGCCCGCCGCAAACGCCGTCCCTTCGCTCATTGTGACAGGAGTTGTTTTTTCAGCTTTTGGCGTGGCTGGTTTGGGTGGTTGTGTGAGGCCGCCGGATTGCGGGGTAATCAGGCCGGTGCGCGCCAGCATACGCCAGCCGCCGAAACCCAGAACGCCGAGGAGCAGCAGCGCGATTGTGACCTTACGTGAAAAAATACGAAGCATTAAAAGCAAATCCGCCTTACTACAAAATGAATGCGCCAACGAACGGCCTACGCGCGCGCGGCTGCCGGAAACAGGGGCTTTTGAATGGAAGCGCTGACAACAAATGTTTTCAACCCATTGAACGGGGCCTGCGTTCAATGCCGCATGCTTTCACGAACTACGCTACGGCTTGTTCGATTTCTTCAACAATTTTCCGGGCCGCCGCTGCCGGATCAGGCGCCGCCAGAATCGGGCGGCCCACCACAATCAAACTCGCGCCGGCGCGTATCGCTTCGCCCGGTGTTAGCACCCGCGCCTGATCGTTCAGCGCCGCCCCCGCCGGTCGTATCCCCGGCGTCAAAATAACGAAGGCCGGATTGTGCACTGCCGCGCGGATTGGCGCAATCTCTTGCGGCGAGGCGACCACGCCATCAATCCCGGCGGCGGCGCACAGTTGCGCCAGATGAACAACCTGTTCGGGCAGTTCCCGCGCGATGCCCAGTTCGCGCAAGGTTTCCTGTGTGTGGCTGGTCAGAATCGTCACGCCCAGAATCAACGGACGCGCCACGCTTTCGCGCTCAGCATATTCGCCCACCGCCTCGACGGTCGCGCGCAGCATCGGCGTGCCGCCCAGCGCGTGCACATTGAAAATGCTCACACCCAGCCGCGCGGCCTCGACGCCAGCCTTGGCCACCGTGTTTGGGATGTCGTGGTATTTCAGATCGAGAAACACGCGCTCGCCCAAGCCCACGATGCGGCGCACAACTTCAGGCCCGGCGGCGGTGAAAAGCTGCTTGCCGATTTTGAACATCCCGGCGATGCCGCGCAGTTGCTCGACCAATGCCAATGCTTGTTCGGCAGAATCCACGTCAAGCGCCACAACCAGGGGATTGCGGATTGCGGATTGCAGATTGCGGGTTGCGGATTGCGGATTGTGGATTGTGTCATTCATCAGCTATCAAATCTCAAATCATCACGGCAGTGTCAGCGCGTACAGTTTGACCGGATCAACATAAACCCCTTGCCAGCGCACAGCGGCGTGCAAGTGCGGGCCGGTGACGCGCCCCGTATCGCCGCTCAGCCCGATCAATTGGCCGCGTTTGACCGTCGCGCCTTCCTGCACTTTGAACGCGGACAAATGCAGATATAGCGTCAACAGCCCGTGCCCATGATCGAGCACGACGCAGTTGCCTTCAAAAAACAGATTGCGCGCCAGCACGACCTTGCCGCTGTTCATCGCGGCGATGGGCGTGCTCATGTTCGCATCGTAATCCACTCCGTGATGCGAACCGCGCCGCTGGCCGTTGAAGGTACGGCGCGTGCCGAACGCCTCTGTCATCACCGCCTGCAACGGCACGCGAAACGGCCCTTCCCACAGCGGTTGCGCGGTCACGCGGTTAAATAGTTCATTTTTCAACGCGCGTTCACGCGCAATGCGCGCCCGCGTTTGCGGATTGGGATCAAGAAAGTCCGGGTCTACGCTCAGCCGCGAAAGCGGAAAGCGCACCTGCCCAACCGGCACGTTATAGGTCGAGGTCACGATCTCGCCGCTCGCCAGCGTTGCTTCAATCACCAACGGATAACTGGCCTGCGCGGCTTCCGGGCCGACGCCCGCCACGGCGTACCAGGCGCGCGCCTTGGCATCGAAGGTGAACCACAAGCGCCGCCACATCCACCTGCCTCGCACGCTGTTGATAGTCGCTTGCCCAGTTTGCCCACCGGGTGAAGAGGTCACGCGAAACAAACAGGGCGAACCATTGACTATGCGCTCCGGCTCCAGCGTGACGATGAAGGGCGGCCGCGTTTGGGCCGCCGCCGTGAGCGCCAAAAAGCCCAACTGCAACAGCAGCCAGCCCGCCAATGTGGTGCGCCTCGCCTTCTTCATCTACGCATCCAGTTTCACCGTGCCGACGAGTTGCGCGATGTTCGCCAGGCCGTGCTCTTCGCAATACGCGGCCAGCCCGGCGGCGATTTTGAGAGACGCGCTCGGGTCGTAAAAGTTCGCGGTGCCGACCTGCACCGCACTCGCTCCGGCGATGATGAATTCAAGCGCGTCCTCGACCGTTGCAATGCCACCAATGCCGATCAACGGAATCTTGACCGCGCGCGAGGCCTGATATACACAGCGCACCGCAATCGGTTTGATGGCCGGGCCCGATAGCCCGCCCGTCACGTTCGCCAGGCGCGGTCGCCGCGTGTGGATGTCAATCGCCATCCCGACCGCCGTATTGATCAGCGACAGCGCATCCGCGCCCGCCGCTTCGACTGCGCGCGCAATCGCCGCCACGTCGGTCACGTTGGGCGAAAGTTTGACGATCACCGGGCGCGTGGCGACTCGTTTGACCGCCTCGGTCACGGCGGCGGCTTGGCGCGCATCGTTGGCAAACGATTCGCCGCCCGCCTTCACATTCGGACACGAGATGTTCAGTTCGTAAGCGTGAATGCCCTCGCCCTTTTCCAGCAATTCAATTACTTCAATATATTCGTCAAGCGTGTAGCCGAACACATTCGGAATGATGCGCGTGTCGTATTTGCGCAGCTCCGGCAGCTTCTCGGTCACAAACGCGCGCGCGCCGATGTTTTGCAAGCCGATAGCGTTGAGCATCCCGCCGTGCGTTTCGACGATGCGCCAGGGCGCATTGCCACGCATCGGCTGGGCCGACAGACCTTTCGTGCAAATGCCGCCGAGTTGGTTCAGATCAATCAACTCGGCCATGTCCAGCCCATAGCCGCACGTCCCGCTGGCTGTCAGCACTGGGTTGTTGAAACGTATGCCGGCAATTTCAATCGCAAGTTTGGGCGCGGGTATGGAGTTATTTTTCATGCTTCAAAAACTGCCGCAGCAACGCCTTGTCTTTTTCGTAAGTGAGTTTCTCAATCGCTTCTGCCAAGGGAAACCAGGCGATGCCGGTGACTTCGTCAGTCGGCTCGAAGTTGGCATTGCCCAACGGATTCATATGCCAGAAGAGCACGACCTTCCGACGGCCCTTCACTTCGTAAGAGGTAAAGCCCGCGAAGCCTGTGATCACGGTGTCGTAGCCGGTTTCTTCTTTGACCTCGCGTTGCGCGGCTGTGTCCCAGCCGTCATCGGTCTTTTCGATGTGGCCTTTGGGCAGCGTCCAGTCGTGGTATTTAGGCCGCATAATCAGCAACACCTGCCGCCCGCGTTTGGCCGTGCGCCAGAGGATGCCGCCCGCCGCATAAGTGATTTTCGATTGCGGATTGCGGATCGCGGATTGCGGATTTGCCGGTTGCTTAGTGCTGGCTTTCTTTTTCGTTGTTTTGGTTTTCATCTCGTTGTTCCTGATGTCAGGACACTTTTGCCTACGAAGCCACAATAGGTACGCGGATAACGCGGATGCAGCGGATCAGCGCGGATCAACCCGAAAAAGAATCTGCGGAAATCCGCTGCATCCGCGTATCTATGCGCACTCACTTTGAAATAGCTTCTTCCAGCGGAAAATACCTATTTCGGAAAAATGTCCTGACATCAGTCAAATTCCGCATTCCGCCTTCAGAAGTGCAACTCGTCGCCCCAAAACACCGGCCCGTCGGTGCAGACTTTTTTGTACACGAAACCTTCCGCGCATTCGTGCTTGATCGCCACGGCGCAACCGACGCACACGCCGAAGCCGCAACCCATCGGCGCTTCGAGCGAAAGTTGCGCGGGCACGTCGTATTCAGCCGCGATGGTTGCCACGCGGTGCAACATCGCATCGGGGCCGCATGCATAAATCATCTTGGGCAGCGAACGCGTGGCCTGCAGATGCGCTTCCAACGGCGCGGTCACAAAGCCCTGTGCGCCATAACTACCATCCATCGTCGCGCCGTGCACCTTGCCTTTGGCGATCAGCGTTTCAAAATCCGCCAGCCCGCACAGATCGCCCTGGCTCGCGCTGCCGATAAACAGCCGCGTGGGGATCTGCCAGGCAATCAACTTTTCGGCCAGCATATACAACGCCGGTGCGCCGACGCCGCCCGCCACCAGCACGGCCTCGCGTCCGCGCGCCGCATCCAGATCGTAGGTGTTGCCGAGCGGGCCTAAGAACTCTACGCCAGCGCCGGGCTGCAAGGCGGCGAGCGCCTGCGTGCCGCGCCCCAAAATTTGATAGATAAACTCGAACTGCAATTCCTGGCTCGTACGTTCGCTGCGATAAAAGGCCATCGCGCGGCGCAGCAGCGGTTCGTAAATCCCCGCAGCCTTGAGCATCGCAAACTGGCCGGGCAGGATCGAGAACGAGTCGGGCACGCGCAGCCGCAGCAAACCGTAGCGGCGTCCGGACAGCGCCTGGCTCAACTCGTTGCGTTCGACGGTGGCGATGGTGTCAATCATGGTTGGCATCGTTGGATTCGGGAAGTTCTCCGTGCAGGGCAGATTTGAGGAACAGGCGCGCAGTCTAGCAGATGGTTTTCAAAACGAACAAGCTGCGACTCAGACGATTGCCAGATTGCCGCCTTACCTTTAATTCGTGTATCGTGCCGCCTGGTTCCAACACTTGAACCAGGCGGCACAACCCCACAGGTACAACTATGCAAGCCAATAAAATTTATGCGGGCGTGATCGTCGGCATTGTCTTGCTCGCCAGCAGCCCGTTCATCCTCGGACTGCTCTGGCCGCGCATCAACGATGTGCGCACGGGCGAGACGCCGCAATATGCCGACCTGCAACCGCAACGCTTCAATCAACCGCTGGAAAAAGTTTTCGCCGCCGCATTGGCCGTCGCGCACGCCAATGGCTGGGACATTCGCCTGACCGAGGCTTTACCCAATGCGTCAGGGCAAGGCGTGATCGAAGCGACCGCGACCACGCGCCTGTTCAAATTCAAAGACGATGTGACCGTCACCGTCACGAACGATAATGGCGCATCCCTCGTCAACGTCCGTTCAAAATCGCGCATCGGCAAAGGCGACCTGGGCACGAACGCGCGCCGCATCCGGGCCTTTCAGGCCGAATTGGCGACCGCATTGGCGAAAAGACTGTGACGTTGTATATTCCGCGCGGCGCAACGTCTGCGCTGTTCCTTCAACCAAGATGAATCCGCCAGATTAACGTGATGGAAAACGCCACGCTCCCGAAGCGCGAAGAAGAATTACGCTGCAATTTTTGCGGCAAACCCCGCACGCAGGTGCAACTGATGCTGACCGGCGCGCACGTCGCCATTTGCAACGAATGCGTCAACGTCTGTGTGCAGATGCTGGCGCAAGAAGCGCCGCGCCGCGAGTTGCCGTTGCAAGAGTTGCTGCCCAGCTTGACGGGCATCACCGCCCAGATGATCGAACAGGACGAAACGGAAGAGAGAGCCTATGGACTTTATTGAAAAAGCAGTCGTGATGAGCGCCGCCGATATGACGCGCGTGCTGGCGCGCATGGCTTCGCAAATCGTCGAAAACAACCCCGACCTCTCGCACGTGCTGCTGGTCGGCATACGGCGGCGTGGCGTCCCGCTGGCCGAACGCATTGCCGCCAAGATCAACGAAATGGACGGCGTCACCGTGGCGACCGGCGCGCTGGACATCACTCTCTACCGCGACGACCTGAGCACTGTCGGCGAACGCCCAGTTGTTAATAAAGCTGTCACCAAAACCGAACTGCCCGCCGACATCACGGGCAAGACGATCATCCTGGTGGATGACGTGCTTTACACGGGCCGCACGATTCGCGCCGCGCTGGATGAACTGATTGATTTTGGCCGCCCGCGCCGCGTGCAACTGGCCGTGCTGATTGATCGCGGCTGGCGCGAATTGCCGATCCAGGCCGATTACATCGGCAAGACCGTCACGACCACCGAAAGCGAAATCATCAAAGTGATGCTGCCCGAATTCGACGAGACCGAACAGGTGATTGTCGTTGAACACCCTTAACTGAAAGGATGAGGGATGAGGGATGAGGGATGAAACGAAGAGGCTATTTCATCCCTCATCCTTCATCCCTCATCCCTGAAAATGAATGCCTCTCAAACGCAAAGACCTACTCGGCATCGCCGACCTAACCGTCGAAGAGATCAACCTGATCCTCGACACCGCCGAGACGTTCCGCGACATCAACACGCGCCGCATCAAAAAAGTCCCCACGCTGCGCGGCAAAACCATCATCAATCTTTTCTTTGAAGCCTCGACGCGCACGCGCACCAGCTTCGAAATCGCGGCCAAGCGCCTTTCCGCCGATACGATCAACATTTCGGCTTCGACTTCGAGCGTCGTTAAAGGCGAGACGCTGATTGATACCGCGCTGAATTTGCAAGCCATGTCGCCCGACGCGATTGTGATCCGCCACCCTTCGTCCGGCGCGCCGCACGCACTGGCGCAACACGTCCCGGCCGGCGTCATCAACGCGGGCGACGGCGCGCACGAACACCCGACGCAGGCGCTGCTTGACGCGCTGACCATCCGTCAAAACAAAGGCCGCCTCGCCGGCTTGAAAGTCGCCATCATCGGCGACGTGCTGCACAGCCGCGTCGCGCGCTCCAACGCGCACCTGCTTTCCAAAGTCGGCGCGCACGTAGTTTTCGCCGGGCCGCGCACGCTCTTGCCCTTCGGCTTTGAAAAGCTGCTCGCGCCAGCGGAAGGCTCCGTGACCTTTGCCCCGCACGTCAACGAAGCCATCGCCGACGCCGATGTCGTGATGATGTTGCGCATTCAACTGGAACGGCAATCCGGCGGCTTCTTCCCGTCGTTGCGCGAGTATTCAACGTATTACGGCCTGAACCGCCGCCGCCTGGCGCTGGCGAAACCCGACGCCATCGTGATGCATCCGGGCCCGATCAATCGCGGCGTCGAGATTGATTCGGATGTGGCTGACGGGCCGTTCTCGCTGATACTGGATCAAGTGAACAATGGCGTGTCGGTGCGGATGGCAGTGCTATACTTGCTCGCAGGCGGGGAATGACGGATCAACAAAAGGAAAACTGCGATGAAGCTTCAACTGAAAAATTTCCGATCTATCAAAGAGGTTAACGATTTTGAGATTGCGCCCTTGACGTTGGTTTATGGGGCGAATGGCGCGGGAAAATCCAGTCTGATTTATGGACTGCTTACACTGAAGAACATTTTGCTTAATCCTAATCAGCAGGTGGATAGCCTGTTCAATTATTCATTCGCCAATCTGGGAAGCTATGAAGCAGTAGTGTTTGATCACAACACCAATAACCGGATTCAGATGGGTATTGAGGTAAATTCCGGCATATTTAGAGTTTTATATCAGGCTGGCTTTGATAATAAAGAGGCGCGCTTTGACCTGAATCTTTCAAGCATTGCAGGCAAAGATGGAAAGGCTAGCTTACTCTTAGAAACGACTCTGCCTTATGGCCTGAATCAGAATGCAAAGACAGGCATTAGTTATGGCGGGCAGGCGTTCGACATTAGTTGGAATGGGGCTACTGCCCAAGTTCCGTCACAAGGGCCGCACCAAACTGACTTAGCAAACATCATTGCTATGGCTCTCAATGCCCCCGCTGAAACGCTTAGGAAGTTGCGCGTCGTTCCCTTAAAACGAGGTTTCTCCAAGCCGCAATACTCAAGTGTTTCGGTTTCTCCTTGGATGGTGTCAGAAGACGAAGTTGCAAGTTATCTCTCGAACAACAAATACTTGGTTTCAAAAGTCAGCCGTTATCTTGAAGATATTGTTGGGCGCGACTTCAGAGTCAATCATCAGCCAGGCACTGCGATCTTTTCGCTTGATGCAACAGACAAAGAAACTGGTGTGGCCTCTGAACTGGTCAACGAAGGCTTCGGCGTCAATCAGATCGTTCACTTCCTGGCGGTGTGCTTGCATCCTGATTCTGAAATTATTTGTGTAGAAGAGCCTGAAATTCATCTACACCCGACAGCCATCCGCCGTCTGGCGCAGGCGCTGGTTGAGATTGCCCGCGAGGATGGCAAACGGTTTCTCATCTCGACGCATAGCGAGCCTTTTCTGGCCGCGTTGCTCGGCTTGGTCGCGCAAGGCAAGCTACCACCAACGGATTTAGCCTGTTACTACGCCCACAAAGACAAAAAGGCGACGGTCTTTGAACGGCAACAGGTCAACGAAAAAGGCCAAATCGCAGGGGGCCTGACCAGTTTTCTGGCTGGTGAACTGGAAGATGTCAGAGCCATTTTGAAACTTGCCAAAGCCGCACAGGAGTAACTCAGTTGGCCGCGCGATGTCTGATTATCAATGAATGGCTGCTCCACGACTTGCAGGGAGACAACGCCCCGGAAGCGCAAGCCGCGTCAGCCGAGTTCTTGGAAAAGCTGATTAACGGCCCCGATCACATTGCTGTTTTGCGTGACAGCGCGTGGCTGAACAAGGCTTACCAGATGATGAAACATCACGATCCTGTCGTGCTTGGGCTGGCGAAGCTGCTCAATCTGGGGTTGCTGACCAACTCCACCAACTGCCGGTTTGTCGAATTGTCAGAAGTTCGCGCCTTGCCTGAAGACCTGACCCAAATTGACCTGAAAGAAGACCGGTATCTTTTTGAGACTTACTTTGCCGTGAATGCGGATTGCATCGTGACCAGCGACAAACGCTTGATGGAAAAAGTGGCTGGAACTACTTCCACCAAACTCGTCTTCCGCGATGATCTCCTGAAGAACTATCCAAACTAAACTATGTCTTCGTCTCTTCTTATTCGCAACGGAACTCTCATTGACCCCTCGCAACAACTCGAAGCGCGCCGCGACCTGCTCATCCGTGACGGCCAAGTCGAAACCATTGACGAAGCCATCAATGCAGAAAATGTCGAAACCTTCGATGCCACCGGTCTGATCGTCGCGCCCGGTTTCATTGACCTGCATGTGCATTTGCGCGAGCCGGGCTTTGAATACAAAGAGACCATCGAATCGGGCGCGCGCGCGGCGGTCGCGGGCGGCTTCACGTCGGTCTGCTGCATGCCCAACACGAAGCCGGTCAATGACAATTCGTCGGTCACCAACTTCATCATCGAACAGGCGCGCAAGGCTGGGCTCGCCAACGTCTTTCCTATCGGCGCGATCACGCAAGGTTCCGAGGGCGAGCACCTGGCCGAGATTGGCGAGATGCAGGCCGCCGGGATCGTAGCGATCAGCGATGATGGCAAACCCGTTGCGGATTCCGGCATCATGCGCCGCGCGCTGGAATACGCCCGCGATTTCGATGTGCCCGTGGTGGATCATTGCGAGGATTGCTGCGGCGCGACGGGCTGGGCCATGCACGAGGGCGATTATTCCGCGCTGATGGGCTTGAAAGGCCTGCCCGGCTTGGCCGAAGACCTGCACGTCGCGCGCGACTTGATGCTGGCCGAAATCACCGGCGCGCGCGTGCACATCGCGCACATCTCGACCGCGCGTTCGGTCGAACTGGTGCGCGCCGCCAAAGCCAAGGGCTTGCCCGTCAGTTGCGAAGCCACCCCGCACCATTTCACGCTGACCGACCGCGCTGTGTTTGAGAGCCGCTACGACACGAATTTCAAAATGGCTCCGCCACTGCGCGCCCAAAGCGATCTGGACGCGATCCTCGAAGGCTTGCGCGACGGCACGATTGACGCGCTTGCGACCGATCACGCGCCGCATCACGCCAACGAAAAGATGCTCGAATTCGACCGCGCGCCCAACGGCATCATCGGGCTGGAAACGGCGGTCTCGCTGACGCTGGATCGGCTGGTGCAGCGGGGCGTGATTTCGCTGGGCCGGATGGTGGAGTTGCTGTCGTGCAATCCGGCGCGCTTGTTCGGGCTGGCGCGCGGCACCTTAAAAGTCGGTGCGGTAGCCGACGTGACGATTTTCGATCCGGCCAAACAGATCAAGGTGGAGGCCGGGCAGTTTCAATCGAAGAGCCGCAACACGCCTTTCGATGGCTGGGAATTGCGCGGCGCGCCCGTTGCAACAATCGTCGCGGGCCGGTTGGTGTGGGCTGCGAACGCAAATGGCGAGGCGCGCGGCGCCGGAATGGTACCGCGACAGTGATGAAGCGGACACCGCACAAGGAGCGCTCGTCCTCAACTGTACTTCAACCAACGCGCCACTTCCGGCAGCGAAGGCCGTTTGCCATACATCAGCACGCCCACACGGTAAATTTTTGCCGCCAGCCAAATCAGCGCGCCGATGGTCAGCAGCATCAGCACAATCGAAAGCAAAATTTGCCAGGCCGGTGGCGTCTGAAAGCTGATGCGCATAAACATCAGGATGGGGCTGAAAAACGGCACGAGCGAGAGCACTGTCGAGGTCGTCGAATTGGGGTCTTGCATCACCAGCACCGAGAGCATGATCGGAATCATGATCGTCATCGTCACCGGAATCTGCATCTGCTGCCCATCCTCTTCGTTCGACACAATCGCGCCGACGATGGCGTACAGCGTCGCGTACAGAAAATAGCCCAGCACGAAATAGAGCACGAAGAAGAACATCAGCATAGGCGAGAATTTCGGCATCGGCGTGTTGGTGAGCTTCAGCAACGGCATGCTGCCCAGCGCCGTCACCAGCGAACCGGTCAGCGCCCAGACGGCGAATTGTGTCAAGCCGACGAGGCCGATGCCGACCAGTTTGCCGAGCATCAACTGCACCGGTTTGACCGACGAGAGCAGCACTTCGATGATGCGCCACTGTTTCTCTTCGATCACGCCGCGCATCACCGTGATGCCGTACACCAAAATCGAAACATAGATCGCCATAATCAAGCCGAAGGTCAGAAAGAAGGTTTGGCCTTCTTCGCGCTGGCCCTCGCGGTTGATCGTGTCGAGCGAGACTTCGCGGCTCAGGTCGTTGACGCGGTCGGCATCCAAGCCGGCCTGTGCCATGCGGCGCGCGACGATGGCGTCGCTGATGGCGTCGCTGACGCGCCCCTTGGTGCTGAGGTCGCCGACGTTTTTGGCGAAGTAAGGGAAATGGCCTTTGGCCAGCGCGTCTTTGGGCAACACGACGAAGGCCGTCAATTGCCCGCTGGCGAGTTGTTCGTTTAGCAGTTTTTGTTTGGCGGCGGAGGCTGCCGCGCTGGTGACGACTTCGCGCCGCAATACGTAGCGATCCGCCTCGCCTTGCTTTTCAGCCTCGCGCTGGCTGTCGTTATCGCGGGTCAGCAACTGCTCGATGTTGCGATACAACTGCTCATCGCCGAATTCATCCACGATGGCAAGCTGGTGCGTTTGATGGCTGCTCATTTTCACCATCAGCATCGGCACCGTCATATACAGAATCAACAGCAGCGGGCTGGCAATCGTGCCGAAGAGAAAGCCCTTGGAACGCACGCGAATCAGGTATTCGCGCTTGATGATCGCTTTGAGTTTTTCCATTCCATTCACCAGTAGTCGGTAGTCGGTAGTCAGTTCAACTGTATTTCAGCCATTTGAACAATTCCGGCAGTGTGGGCGGTTTACCATACATCAGCACACCGACGCGATATATTTTTGCGGCCAGCCAGACCGCGCCCCAGATCGAAAGCAGCAACAACGCGATGGAGAGGGCGATTTGCCACCAGGGTGGTTGCTCGACGGCGATGCGTCCGAACATCAGGATCGGGCTAAAGAGCGGCACCATTGATACGACCGTCGCAAACAGGCTGTTGGGCTGGCGCAGCACTTGTTCAAGCAACAGCATGGGTGCGACGACGCTCAACACGACGGGCATCTGCAACTGCTGCGCATCCTCTTCCGCCGAAACCATCGCCCCCACGATCAAAAACAGGGTTGAAAACAGGAAATAGCCCAGCACGAAATAGACGAAGAAAAAGACCACCAACATAGGCGGCAAGGCCGGCATTTGAAACGAACTGCTGGCAAAAACGGGCGCGGCGGCGGCCAGGCTCAGCAGCAGTGCGGCGGCCACCCACACGGCAACCTGCGTCAGGCTGACCAGGCCGATGCCGATCAATTTGCCCAGCATCAGATGAAAGGGCTTGATCGAAGAGAGCAGCACCTCGATGATGCGCGACTGCTTTTCCTCGACCACGCCGCGCAACACCAGTTGGCCGTAAATGATGATGACGCCGTATAAGACCACCAGCATGCCCAGCGCCAGGAAGAAGGCTTCGCGATTGTTGCCGCGCTCCTGTT
>JAYUCP010000508.1:0-22216 GCA_043740245.1 Acidobacteriota bacterium
TGCGACGGCGTCGTGCCAGCCGCGCCGGTTGAAGTGTCAGCCGAATTGCAGGCGCAGGCGGACGAGGTGCGCGCGGCGGTGCAACAGGCCGTCCTCGAATTCGACCGCGAGTTTAACGAGTACGGTTTCAGCTACGCGCTCGAAGCCGTGCAGGCGGCGGCCACGCGCGTGGACAAATTTCTGTCGGATACCAAGCCGTGGAATCTGGCGAAAGACCCAGCGCAACGCGCGGCGCTCGAATTGGTACTGCACACCGCTGTCGAGGCGCTCCGCCATTTCGCCGTGCTGCTCGCGCCAGTGCTGCCCGTTTCGGCCCAAGCGATATGGCTACAACTCGGCGCGCCGGGCACGGCGGCGGAAGTGAACCCCGCCACGCTGCACTGGGGCGACGCGGCGGGTTACAGCCTCGGCGAGATCAAACCTATTTTTCCCAATCTGGACAAAGGCAAAGTTATGGAAGAGATCAAGCAAGCAGAAACAACCACCAACGAACCCGCGCCCGCTGCTCCGGCGGCTGAAGCGCCTGTCGCGCCTGTCGCCCCCGCAGCAGAGGTCGCGCCGAGTTACATCACGATTGACGATTTCAGCAAAGTAGAACTGCGCGTCGGCCAAATCTTGACCGCCGAGCCGGTGCCGAAGGCGGACAAGCTGTTGCGCTTCACGATTGACCTGGGCGAAGCCGAACCGCGCCAAATCCTGGCCGGCATCGCGCAGCATTACGAAGCCGACAAACTGATCGGGCGCAAAGTCATCGTCGTGGCGAACCTGGCCCCCCGCAAGCTGCGCGGCTTTGAATCGCAGGGGATGATTCTGGCGGCGGCGGTGGGTGATGAAGGGCGGCCCGTGCTGGCTGGTTTTTTGGAAGACGTGCCGAATGGGGCGAAGTTGCGGTAGTATGCGTCCGGCAAGGCGGGTCTAAACAGAATGGCTGACACCTCAGACAAACTCGTCAAGACGATTGACCAACAGCTTGCCGCCGCCGGCAGCGCGGAAGAGATCGAACGTTTGGTCAAGGCGCGCGGTGAGTTGCTCTTACAAACGAATCCGGTGCGAGCGATTGACCGGCGAATCGCCGACACGGCTGACCCGCTGGAGATGGCGCTCGTCACCAAACTACGAGGTGAGTTGATCCGGCAAAACGAGGAGGTCAGCGACAATGCGCATAATCGTTCGCTGGAGCGCATTGAGTTGATCGGCAGACAGCTTCTGAGCTTTGCCGCGCTCGGTGCGGGAATGTGGCTAGTGCCCAACCATTGGTTTGTCGGGTTCATCGTTTTGGGCGCGGCTGTCTACAAGCTGGCTCCGAAGTTTGTGCTGACTGCACTGAAAAACGCGCAAGGAGGCAAAGAGGATGATGAAGAATGAAGTCAAACCAGGATTGCCGAAGTTGAGTGTTGTTTTAGCGCTGGCGTTATTGACGACACTGCTTTTGTGGCTGGCGAACTCGGTGCAAACCCAGGCCGGTATCGAGCAGGTGTTGGCGGTTATTGGGGGCATGACTTTGATGGCGACCTTTGCGGCTTTGAACCAGTTGTTTGAGCCAAACAGGGGCATGCCAGCACGCCTTGTCTCGTCCAATGCGGGGTTTGAGATAGCGACGGCTAACTATGAGATTGCCGGCCTTATCGGCGGCGCGCTCAGTGAAGTTTTGAATGCCTTAAACTTGGACGTGCTTACACCAGACCAGGCTATTGCTGCGGCTAATGCAATTCAGCGGGTCAACCAAGCTCAAGAGAAATTGGTGGTCGAACTGGTAAAACGCCTTCACCCAAAGGGCGGTAGGGAAGAGCTATCATTTACCGAGAATGACAAGAGCTTCCTGACTGGTCTAACGAATTTACTCGCTGACACGGTAACCGAACTCGACCACAATCCAGCCATACTCGCCCTGGATTCAGGGATTACTGCCAAAGTGCTGGCGATCAAGCCAGTGGCAATGTATTTGGTGTCGTTGATGCAGAATGCCCCGGCAGTTGAGAGTACAGGGCCAAGTCTATTGTGGCTGCAATTACCCCACGCGACCGGCAAAGCGGGATTGGGACAATTAACCAATGAGCAGCTTTTCGCTCAGATTTACACGGAAGCGCGTGCTGCCGTTGGCAGCGAAGGACAATTATTCACCCAGATGCGTATACCTCATGCTTCAACTCAATGATGACCACTAACCAAACAAACCTACTCTTATTCGAAAAGCTGAGCGAGGCGTTGGCAGCCAAACTAGAACGGTTCGGTATTACAGAAGAGGATTTGTTGTCGGGGTTACCTGAAGTGCGTGAAGAACTCGCACGGGAGCATTACCCTGAGCTATTCACAGAAGATTCCACCGATGCTCATTGATTCCCACGCCCACCTAGACACACCCAACTACGACGCCGATCGCGCCGAGGTCATCGCGCGCGCCCGTGCCGCCGGGGTCGAGATCATGCTCGAAATCGCCGGCAGCGACATCGGCAAAGGCTCGTTGTCGAAAGGGCTGAACCTGGCCGAAGACCATCCGTTCATCTACGTGGCGAGCGGCCTGCACCCGCACGAGGCGAGCTTGTTTGACGACGACCTGGAATGGCAATTGATGGCGGCGAGCGATCACGCAAAAGCCATCGCCTGGGGCGAAATCGGCTTGGATTACCATTACGATCACAGCCCGCGCGAGGTGCAGCGGCGCGTCTTTGCGCGGCAGTTGGAATTGGCGCGCATGTCGGAACTGCCCGTCATCATCCACACGCGCGAGGCCGAAGACGACACCATCGCCATCTTGCAGGAACACTGGGCGCAACGCGGCGGCATTGAGTTCGGCGGCATTATCCATTGTTTCACCAGCACGCAAGCCCTGGCCGACGCGGCGCTGGCGATGGGCTTTTGCATTTCGTTTTCGGGCGTCATCACCTTCAAGACAGCGGATGAATTGCGCGCGGTGGCGCAAAGCGTGCCGCTCGACCGGCTGTTGATCGAGACCGATTGCCCCTACCTCGCGCCGGTGCCGCACCGGGGCCAACGCAACGAACCCGCCTTTGTGGTGGAAACCGCGAAAAAGCTGGCTGAATTGAAGGGCATGGGTCTGGACGAAATCGCGGCGATAACCACAGCCAATTTCAAACGGCTTTTCAAATTGCCAAGAGCTTGACGCGCTTTGGCAAAATGCCAGCCAATTGACAATCCGCAGGGTGCAAGGTACAACTCTGCCCCTGCCTGCGCTTGCTCAATTTCAGCGATACATTGTTGAAGGTCATTTCCTGCTGGCTGTGTTTTGACGGCTTGTAACAGCGGTTTTATAACGTCCGGGCAATGGTTGCGCGCGATTTTGGCTAACAAAAGCGCAGGTTTTCTACGAGGCAAAATGAAGTTGAGCAGCGAGCGGCTCACGGATTGCAAAACATGTTCGCGTAAGTGACTGGCAGTTTCATTATGGCGCAGCAAAACACCTTCGACATTACTTCCAAGATTGACCACGCCGAGGTCGCCAATGCGATTCAGCAGGCGTTGAAAGAGGTGCAGACGCGCTTCGATTTCAAGGACAGCAAAAGCGGCATCGAAACCGAAGGCACTGAGACGATCATCCTGACGTCCGATGATGATTACCGTTTGAAGAGCCTCAACGACATCCTGCAATCCAAGTTCGTCAAACGCGGCGTGCCGCTCAAAGGGCTGACTTACGGCAAAGTCGAACAGGCGCTGGGCGGCACCGTGCGCCAGCGCATCACGCTGCAACAGGGCATTCCGCAAGAGAAGGCCAAAGAGATCGTCAAACAGATCAAGGATTCCAAGCTGCGAGTGCAGGCTTCGATTCAGGGCGATCTGGTGCGTGTCAGCGGCAAAGACCGCGACGTGCTGCAACAAGTCATGGCGCTGTTGCGCGAGCACGAGTTCGGGATTGATATGCAGTTCGGCAATTACCGGACGAACTAACCGCGCCGCATTTACCGCTTATGCTAAACATCGTCTCTGCCCCCGCAAAAATAAAGGCCCGGATCACCGCCAAACAAATCTTCCGTTTGATCGAAAGCGATCTGGCGGCGGTCGAAGACGAATTCGAGCGGCAAGCGCGTTCCAACATCCAAATCGTCGCCCACATCGGACGTTACCTGCATCGCACCGGCGGCAAACGCGTGCGCCCGGCGCTGCTCATTCTGGCGACCAAAATCTTCGGCGAAGAACTGGACGGCAACATCATCGAGATGGCCGCCGTGATGGAGTTCCTGCACACGGCGACGCTGGTGCACGATGACATCATTGACGGCGCCGAAGTGCGGCGCGGCCATCAAACCGTCGCTTCGCAATGGGGCAACAACAAAGCCGTGCTGATGGGCGATTGGCTGTATATGTCGGCCTTTGAGACCGCGCTGCGCCAGCGCAATCTCGAAATCCTGGACGTGCTGACCGAGGCCACGCGCAAGATGACCGAGGGCGAACTGATTCAACTGACGCTGCTCGGCAACATGCGCATCAGCGAAGAGCAACATCTGGACATTGTGCGGCGCAAGACGGCGTTTCTCTTTAGCGCAAGTTGCCGCATCGGCGGCATCTTGCGCGGCGCGAGCGAGCTGGAAAAAGTCGCGCTGGCCGATTACGGCTTGAACCTCGGCATCGCGTTTCAGTTGATTGACGACTTGCTCGATTTCACCTCGGACATCGAAAAGCTGGGCAAACCCGTGCTGAGCGATTTGCGCGAAGGCAAAGTCACCTTGCCGCTGATCCGCCTGCTGCGGCATCAGCCCGAATGCGCGGCCCTGGTCAACGCCGCCATGCACGCCGAACCCGGCTGTACCGACAGAGCCGAAGCGGTGTTGGTTTTGCTGAAACGGCACGGCGAATTAGAGGTCGCCCGCAACGAAGCCATCACCTACATCCAACGCGCCCAAAGCGCCCTGACCGTGCTGCCCGACAATGCTTACCGCCGCGCGCTGTCTGACGTAGCGCAATTCATCATCGAGCGCGACCGTTAGCGACAAACTTGTTGTTTCTGGCGTCCTCGCTGTTGAAAACTTCTCGCCCTTTTCTCCCACTCAGCTTTCAAAAACTAATCTCCGTCGAAAAAAATTCGATTAAGCATGTTTTTACCACCGGCTAAGCATGTTTTTATTTGCGAAATTCATGTGTGATGAAGATAATGCCGTTGCTTTCTTCAACGCTTTCTTTTTCTGCAACTACATTGGCAATCGCTATGATGGAAGATACGGCGCTGGCAACACTCCAACGGTCTTTGGGTGAGGCACGCGAAGCCAAACGCAAGATTCAAACCCGGCTGATCGAGATCGAAACCGAAGCGGTGACCTTACGCTCACAACTGTCTTCGTTTGACATCATCATTGAGCAAACCGAGGCCGCGTTGCGGCGCGTGCTGTTCCCCAGCGATGCGCACCTTGACCGGCCAATCCCGCCCCCGCCCTCACGCCCGACACCGCCACCTTATTCCGATCACGCCGCGATGGAACGTATGCTGGCCGAACGCGCGTTGACCGAGCGTTTTGACGCGGCCTTAATGCAAGCCTCTGACTTTGAAGCCGAGATCGCCAAAATTCAACAAAGCGAAAAGAACGGCAACGTGCGCTTCAACGACTTCCGCATTCCGCAAGCCGCCACCATCGTTTTGCGCGAAGCCAGTGGCTCGCTGCACGTCAGCGAAATTTACCGCCGCATGAACGACGGCGGCTTCGAGTTCCGGGGCCAGCATCAATTGATCACGCTGGCCGTGAGCTTGAGCCGCAGCAAACGCTTCCGCAAAGTCGCCCCCGGCACCTTCGAACTCGTGCCCGAAGTGGAAGCCGGACGCGTGGCCTAACTGCGCATCGTTCACCCCCGCAAACCGGCCCGCACTCACATGCCTGACAATCACGAAATCGAAGTCAAGCTGCGTTATGACAGTGTCGCGCCACTCGAACACGCGGGCTTGCGTCTGACGGTCGAAACGCCGCGCCATTTTGAAGACAACTGGCTGCTCGACACCGCCGAACGGCAACTGAGCCAACGCGCCGCCATCCTGCGCGTGCGGCAGGTCGAAGGCGCAGGCACGCTGACCTTCAAAGAGAAAGCTGCGCCGGACGCCGCCGCCTCCCAATTCAAAGCGCGCGTCGAGATTGAAACACCAGTAACGCAACCGGAAAATATGGTGGCGATTCTGGAGCGGCTCGGCTATCGCAAATGGTTTCGCTATCAAAAATACCGCACCGTTTACCGCGCGGCCTTGCCAAGCGGCGGCGCTTTGCATGTCATGTTCGATGAAACGCCGCTGGGCAACTTCATTGAATTGGAAGGCGCGGAAGACGCCATTGCCGAGGCCGTGCAATTGCTCGGCGTGCGGCGCGAAGAATACATTTTGGAAAGTTACCTGGCGCTGCAAATTAACTTTTGCCGCGCGCTGGGCCGTGAGTTGGAAGACATGGTTTTCTGAGTTGAGAGTCATCAATGCTTGACGCCGACTACCAACTACCAACTACCGACTACCGACTACCGACTATGAAAGCAATGATCCTCGCCGCCGGCTTCGGCACGCGTTTGTGGCCGCTGACCATCGGCAGAACCAAACCGGCAATTCCCTTCCTCAATCGTCCGTTGATTGCTTTCACGATTGATTACCTGCGGCAGTTCGGCTGTGACGAACTCATCATCAATCTGCACCACGAACCCGAATCGGTGCGCGCCCAAATCGGCGACGGCGCGCAATTCGGCGTGCGCATCAGCTACGCCGTCGAAGAGCCGGAGATTCTGGGCACGTCAGGCGCGCTCGACAATGTGCGCGCGCAGCTTGAAAACGACACCTTCATCGTCGTCAACGGCAAGATCATCACCGATATTGATCTGGCGGCGGCGCTGCAAACGCATCGTGAAAAGCAGGCGCTCGCCACGCTCGTGCTGCGCCCCAACCCCAAGCGCGAACGTTTCAGCGAAGTGCTTGTCACCGCTGACGGGCGCATCGAAAAGTTCGGCGGCATCCCTCATCCCTCATCCCTCATCCCTCATCCTTCAGACGCGCCGCTGATGTTCACGGGCATTCACATCCTCGACCCGCAAATTTTCGAGTTCATTCCGCGCGGCGTGTTTTCCGATTCGGTGCGCGATGTCTATCCGCCCGCGCTGGCCGCCGGCAAAGTCATTGCCGCGCACGTGGCCGAAGAAGGTTCCTGGTACGAGTTGAGCACGCTCGAACGGTACTGGGCCATCAGCCGGGAATTTTTGCGGCGCGCGGGACGCAATGTGGTCATGGATGAAGGCTGCGTCATTGATCCCAGCGCGCGCATCAGCGGTTCGATTCTCTGGCGGCGTGTGCGCGTCGAACGCGGCGCGCGGCTGACCGATTGCGTCATCGGCGACGATGCCGTGATTCCCGCCGAAGCTGAATTTCAGCGCGCCGTGATCGTGCGCGCCGCACTCGCGGCCCATCAGCCGCCGCCCGAAAAAGCCCAGCGCGGCACGGTCGTCGGCGACAATCTTGTCGTGCCTTTTTGAGAGTGCTACCATCCGCGCCGCGCAAAACCCCCTTTGCAGCTTGTACTGCAAACAGCCAATCACAACACAGGACGAAACAACGACATGACCGGCAAAACCTCCGACAAATCCATGACCACCAGCACCACGGGCGATCTGAGCGAAAAGCGCGTGCGCAATTACGCCGCGCGCCACTTCGGCGTCGCGCCCGAACACATCACCATCACAGGCCTGACGCCCGACGCTTCGACGCGCAAATACTTCCGCATCGCTGACGAACGCCAGCCTTACGCGACGCTGATCGTCAGCCTCTATCCCGCACCCTTCAACCCGCAAGACAATTCGTTTCTCGATGTCACCAGGCTGTTTGAACAGGCCCAACTCCCCGTCCCCAAAATCCTGGGCATCGCCGGCACCGAAGGCATCATCCTGCAAGAAGACCTGGGCGACACCAGCCTCGCCAACTGGATAAGCGATGCGCAAGCCCACGGCAACTCACAAGGCGCCGATGAAATGTTGCGCCAAGCCATCGCCTTGATCGCGCGCATCCAGGCCGCCACTGATCTCGCCCGCGAGACCGATTCCAGCGCCGCGCGCCTGGCTTTCGACGAAGACAAACTCGGCTGGGAACTGAACTTCTTCTTCGATCATTTCTTCCACAGCTACCGCAAACAGCAACTGCCGCCCGTCGAAGAGCAAGCCATCAAAACCGACCTGCAAGCCATCGCCGCCGAATTGGCCGCGCGCCCGCGCGTGTTGACGCACCGCGATTATCACGGCATGAACCTGATGGTAGACCCCCACGGCCAACTGCGCGTGATTGACCATCAAGACGCCCGCCTGGGCCCCGCAACTTATGACCTGGTGCCGCTGTTGGTTGAACGCCGCCTCGAACCGGCGGACGAGGCTTGGGTGGAAGAATGGCAGTTGATCTTTTTGCGCGAACGCGACCGGCTCGGCCTGCCGCCCATTGCGCTGGATGACCTGCGCTATGAATTCAACCTGATGACCGTGCAGCGGCAATTGAAAGCCATCGGCACGTTTTCGTATCAAACCGGCGTGGCCGGGCGCGGCGAGTTTTACGAAAAATACATCGTGCCCGCCATTGCCACCATCTTGCGCGCCATGCGAGCGCCCGGCATGCGTGAATACCCGGCCTTGCGTGCGGCGCTTGAGAATCTGACGATTGAGCAGGAGTTGCGTGAATTACTGAGAAGCTTGCCGCCGGAGCAGAAAGTTCAAGTGTTGGAATTGGCGCGCAAACTATCGGCAGGCTGAGTTGCAGTGGACAAATACCTTGTCAAAACCAGCAAGTTCCGGAGCCGCGTGCTACGCCACGAACCAGCCAATTGGCGCTGCCAGCCAAAAACAATAAAGCGCCGACTGACCATTGCTGTATCTCAGGCAGCCGTGTTTTAATGCGCCGCGTTCAGTTGAACCAAAGCAGAAAATCAACCATCAATTACAGCCCAGTGGATCAATCACCGGAGGACAGGGAGATGAAGACCACTCCTATTTGCTCATTTAATCGTCGTTTCTTTTGCCTGCTTGGGACCTGCATTCTCGGCCTCAACAGCTTCATTTTGACGAAGGTAACCCGTGCAGCGGAGTTGATTCAACGCGCTGAATCCGCGCTGCCCGCTGCCCAGACGCCTGCCACTTCACCGCCAGCCAGACCTGGCCAAGACCGCCGCGCAAAACGCTGAACTGCAACGCCTGATTACGACAGGCAAGTTCGATGAAGCGCTGCCGCTGGCTGAGCGCCTGTTGACTGCCCGCGAACAGGCGTTGGGCCCTGACCATCCCGAAGTCGCCACGGTCTTGGCCCGGCTGGCTACCATTCAGCGCAACAAAGGGGATTTGGCCAAAGCGTTATCGTTCAATCAACGCGCGCTGACGATTGCTGAAAAAGTGCCTGCCCCGGGCCATCCCGAACTCGGCCAAATCGTCAACGAATTGGGCGTCATTCAACTCAATCAAAATGATCTGGTGCGCGCCGAGACTTCGTTCCTGCGGGCCTTGAGCATCTGGGAAACGGCGAACAGTCCCGACGCGGGCCGCGCCATCTCCAATCTGGCCGCGCTCTATGGCCGCAAGGGCGATCTGGCGAAAGCCAAGGCCATGCTGCAACGCTCGGTCGAAACCATCGAACGCGCGCAAGGGCCAGATCATCCCAGCCTCGTCAACCCTTTGATCAATCTGGGCAGCGCCTATTTCACCGAGAATGACTTTGCGCGCGCGGAGCTGTTTTACCAACGGGCCGTGAACATTGCGGAGAAGGCCCGCAGCCCGGAAACGCCCGTCTATGCGGGCGCGCTTTACAGTTTGGCGAATATCCTGGTTGCCAAAGGCGACTTTGCCCAAGCCAAAAAATATCAGCGCCAGGCGTTGACCATGCGCGAGCGCTTGCTGGGCGCTGAAAATCAGCAGGTGGGTGATTCGCTGGCCCAAGGCGCAGTTATTGCCGCCTTTCAAGGCCAATTCACCGCCGCCGAGCCAGTGCAACAACGCGCCTTGAGCATCGCGGAAAAAGCGCTGGGCCCTGATCACCCCACGGTCGCTGACCGGCTCAACAGTCTGACCCGCATTTACACCGCGCAAAACGATTTCGCCAAAGCCGTCGCCACCCAAACCCGCGCCACCGACGTGAGTGAACGCGGCTTGGCTTACAACCTCGCCGCCGGTTCCGAACGCGCCAAGGCGGCCTATCTCTCGACCTTTGCCAACGAGACAGACCGGACGATCTCGCTGCACGCCGACTTTGCGCCGGAGGATGCGACCGCGCGGGGGTTGGCGCTCACGACCATTTTGCGCCGCAAGGCCCGCGCGCTGGACGCCACAATTGACAGCCTGGCCGCGTTGCGCCAACGCGCCACGCCGGCAGACCGCGCCTTGCTCGACCAATTGCGCACCACGCGCATGCAGATTGCCCAACTCGCCATTGGGCCGTTACCGCCGCGCACGACCCGCGCCGAACAGCAAACCCGGCTGCGCACATTGAACGAACAGCGCGAAAAGCTGGAAGACCAAATCAGCCGCAGCAGCGCCGAATTCCGCGCCCAGGCGCAACCCGTCACCGTGGCCGCCATTCAAGCCCTCATCCCGGAACGCGCCGCGCTGGTCGAGTTCGTCGCCTACCGGCCTTACAACCCGAAATACACCAAACCCGCCGAGCAGTTTGGCGCGCCGCGTTACGCCGCTTACGTGCTGCAACCCGCAGGCAGCGAGCGTTGGGTCAAGCTGGGCGACAAACGCACGCTCGATGACGCCATCGAAAAGTTGCGGCAAGCCTTGCGCAATCGGCAGCGGCGCGATGTCAAACAATTGGCGCGCGCGGTGGATAAGCTGGTGATGCAGCCGTTGCGTCCGCTGCTGGGCACGGCGCGCCACGTCCTGCTCGCGCCCGATGGCTCGCTCAATCTCGTGCCCTTTGCCGCGCTGGTGGACGAACGCAATCAATACCTCGTGCACCGCTACACGTTCAGTTATCTCACCAGTGGGCGCGATCTGTTGCGGCTGGCTGTCAAAGCGCCGCGCCGGCAGACGGCGCTGATCGTCACCAATCCCGACTTCGGGCCAGGCAGTGGCGAGGCGGGAACGGGCGCGCGCATGCTCAAATACCGCCAGCTCACGCCCGAAGAAGGCGGCAAAGGTTCGGTGCTGGCCGATGCCTATTTTCCACCGCTGTCCGCCACCGCCGGTGAGGCGCGCGCGCTCAAACGCCTGCTGCCCGCAGCCGAATTGCTGAGCAACGACCAAGCCACTGAAGCCCGGCTCAAACAAGTTCAGGCCCCTGACATTTTGCACATCGCCACGCACGGTTTCTTTTTGGGCGACGTGAATAATGACGACCAATTTGGCGCGCAACGCAGCGCGAGCGTTACCACCACGAACGTCGTCAATCCGTTATTGCGTTCGGGGCTGGCGCTGGCCGGCGCCAACCAGTTAACGAGCGGCACGGATGACGGCATTCTCACCGCCCTCGAAGCCGCCAGCCTGAATCTCTGGGGCACGCGCCTCGTCGTCCTCTCGGCCTGCGACACGGGCGTCGGCGAAGTGAAAAATGGCGAAGGCGTATATGGCTTGCGCCGCGCGCTGTTGCTGGCCGGTGCTGAAACGCAAGTCATGAGTTTGTGGCCGGTCTCTGATCGCGGGACGCGCGAATTGATGATTGATTATTACCGCCGCTTGCAACGCGGCGCCGGACGCGCCGCGGCGCTGCGGGCCGTCCAGCTTCGTCTGCTGACGACCGTTGCCAGCCCGCGCGCGGGCAACACGCAACGCGGCACGCGCCGCGATTACAGCCATCCCTATTACTGGGCGAGCTTCATCCCTTCGGGCGAATGGGCGAACCTGGAGGGTCAACGCTAACGGATTCCGGGTCGCCCCCTGGGAGCGCAGGCGCTTGCGCTCCCAGGGGAAGGCGCTCTCGTAAACACGATTGCAACTGAGCTAACAATCAATGCACACAAAATAACCACGTCAGGAGTAAAAACCATGAAACAACATCACGCCGTTCTTTCCTTATGCCTGGGCTTGTTGCTGCTCGGCACAGCGCAGGCGCAAACCACCGCCTTCACCTATCAAGGCCGTCTGACGGATGCCAGCACACCCGCAAATGGCTTGTATGACTTTCAATTCAAACTCTTCGACGCGTTCGCTGGCGGCAATCAGGTCGGAGCGCCGACGCAACTCAACGGCGTCACGGTCACGAGCGGCGTCTTCAGCGTCACGCTCGATTTCGGCGCGGCGGCCTTCCCGGGCGCGGCGCGCTTCCTCGACATCAGCGTGCGCCTGGCGGGCGGCGGCGCGTTCACGCAACTCACGCCGCGCCGCACGCTCAACTCAGTGCCGTATGCCGTGCAAAGTCTGAGTGCGGCGTCGGCCACGAATGCGACCAATTCAACCAACGCGACGACCGCCGTCAATTTCAGCGGCGCGTTGGCGGGCGATGTAACGGGGACGCAAGGCGCGACGGCCCTCGCCAACAATGCCGTGACGACGGCCAAACTGGCCGACAGCAGCGTCACCAACACGAAGATCGTGGATGTCGCGGGCAGCAAGATCACTGGTGCGCTCACCACGGCAACGATTCCAGGCGCGAATGTCACGGGCGCGGTAGCCACTGCCACCACTGCCACCAACGCCACCAACGCGACGACCGCTGTCAATTTCAGCGGCGCGTTGGCGGGTGATGTCACAGGTACGCAAGGCGCGACGGCCATCGCCAACAATGCTGTGACGAACGCCAAGCTGGCTGACGGCAGTGTGACCGATGCCAAGATCGTGAGCATTGCGGGCAGCAAGATCACCGGCGCGCTGACCACGGCGACGGTTCCCGGTGCAAATGTCACGGGCGCGGTCGCGAATGCCACGAACGCGACCAATGCGACCAACGCCACGAACGCGACCAATGCCACGACTGCCGTCAATTTCAGTGGCGCGTTGGCGGGCGACGTGACGGGTACGCAAGGGGCAACGACGGTTGAGAAGTTACGCAACGTCAATTTGCCTGCGCCGGTTTTGGCCGACAACGGCAAGGTGCTCAAGTACAAAAACAACGGCGTTGACCCGATCACGCTCGAATGGGCCACGGACAACACTTCAGCCGGTGGCGTGTCCAGTGTGACGGCCAGCAGCCCCTTGGCGAGCAGCGGTGGCGCGACCCCCAACATTTCGCTGACCGGCATCGTGCCGCTGGCCAACGGCGGCACGAGCGCGAATCTCTCAGCCACGGGCGGCACGGGGCAATATCTGAAACAGGCTACGACGGGTGGCGCAATTACGGTGGGAACGATTGCGGCAGCAGATATTCCAGACCTCAGCGCGACTTACATCAAGAACAGCGCGAGCCTGCAAGCCAGCAGCAATTTCAATATCAGCGGCAATGGCACGGCGGGCGGCACGCTCAGCGGCAACATCGTCAATGCGACGACGCAATACAATCTGGGCGGCAGCCGGGTGCTGGCTAACAGTGGAACCGAAAACCTCTTTGCCGGAATCAGCGCGGGCTCGGCGAATAGCGGCGTTGATAACACTTTTTTTGGATTCAATGCTGGCGCTACAAATACTTCCGGCAATGACAATGCTTTCTTTGGCAGGCGCGCCGGGCAGAACAATGTCACTGGAAATTCCAACGCCTACTTTGGTACATCCGCCGGTCTTGGGGCAACTGGCTCCAATAACAGTTTTGTTGGCTTCGCGGCGGGATTTGCGACTACCAGTAGTGGCAACTCTTTCTTTGGCTCACTCGCAGGTCAAAACAACACGACGGGCACCAACAACGCTTTCTTTGGCGCGCCTGCTGGACAGGCCAATACCACCGGGTCCACCAATAATTTCTTCGGCGTCGAGGCTGGCAAACTGAACACCACCGGCAGCGGCAACAACTTTTTCGGTTGGCGGGCTGGCTCCTCCAATACGGCGGGCAATTTCAACACGTTCGTGGGTCAAACTGCCGGGGATGCCAACACCGCTTCCTTCAACAGCTTCTTCGGGCATCAGGCTGGCGTGCTTAACACGACCGGCGAAGAAAACGCTTTCTTTGGGGTCAATGCGGGTGGGGGAAACACCACGGGCACTCGCAACGCATTTCTTGGCGTAAACACAGGCGGTACCAATACAACGGGCAACAGAAACACACTCATCGGTCATAGCGCCAACGTAGCGACTAGCAACCTCAGTTACGCGACGGCCATTGGCGCTGACGCGACGGTCTCGAACGACAATACCATCGCGCTAGGGCGCAGCACCGGGGAGGATACGGTCAGGGTGCCGGGTGCGTTGACCGTGACCGGCTCGCTCAATACCGCGACGCAATTCAACCTTGGGGGCAGCCGAGTACTTTCCAATGGTGGAACAGAAAATATCTTTGCCGGCATCGGCGCAGGCTCGCTGAATACCGGCAATCAAAACGCTTTCTTCGGCTTTAGTGCCGGTACCTCCAACACGACGGGCGCCTCCAATGCTTTCTTCGGCAATCGGGCGGGGTTTAGTAACACCACCGGGCCTGAGAATTCTTTCTTCGGCTCTCGTGCCGGCTTAAATAACACAACGGGCATGAGGAACGCTTTCTTCGGGAGGCAGGCTGGTGAGGCCAACACGTCCGGCGATACCAACGCCTTCTTCGGGGCTTTGGCAGGGCAAGTTACTACGACGGGTAGCGTCAACTCTTTCTTCGGGTATTTTGCGGGTAGCGCGAACACGACCGGTTTTAACAACACCTTTTTAGGGTCGGGGGCTGGCGCGAACAACACGACGGGCAACGATAACGTCATCATCGGGCTCAATGCGGGGCAAGCTAACACGACTGGCAGTCTCAACACCTTGATCGGCGATCGCGCGGAGGTGGGCGCAACCAACCTCCTCAACGCGACCGCCATCGGCCAGCGCGCACAGGTGAGTTGCAGCAGTTGCCTAGTGCTGGGCAGCATCAACGGCGTCAATGGCGCTAATCTTGATACGAACGTCGGGCTCGGGACAGCAGCCCCGAGCGATAAACTGCATATCAAGGCCACTGCGACTGACACTGGGCTGACACTTCAATCAGATACTAACGCCGTCAATCCAGCTCTTAGGATTTTGAGGGAAAACCTCTATGGTTGGACTCTCACCGGCACCAATAACCAAGCGACTGCCCAGGCGCGTGGAGGAGGTGGTTATTCCTTTTTGAATAATGCCGGTGACACAACCATCTTCAGGGTTACCGATAGTGGCAATGTCGGCATCGGAACGACGAACCCATCCCTGGCGAAGCTTCACGTACGAGATGGGAATATCGGAATCGAAACGAGCAGCGGCACTGATTTCGGTCTTAGGTTTTATCACTCAGGTCAGGGGCCAAAATCGTCTTTCTATCGAGAAACAAGCACTGGTAACTTGATTATCAACAGTGACGATGGCTCACAAATCGTCTTACAGCAAGCCGGTTCGGAAAGGATGCGTATTGACGGTAGTGGCAACGTCGCCATCGGGACGGACACTGCCACACAAAAGCTGACCGTACTTGGCGACATCCGCATCGGCACAAGTGGCGGGAACGGATGCCTCAGAGCTTTCAATGCCACGATCATCACGGGAACTTGTTCTTCCGACTCTCGCTTCAAACGCGGCATCACGCCCTTCACGAACGTCCTGCCCAAACTCGCCCGGCTCCAGCCCGTCCATTTTTATTGGCGCGCGACGGAGTTTCCCAACAAACATTTCGGCGACGATCAGTCCTACGGCCTGATCGCACAAGAAGTCGAGCAGGTTTTGCCGGAGCTGGTGTCAGAGGATGAGCAAGGCTACAAACAAGTCAATTACAGCAAGCTGCCGCTTTTGACCTTGCAAGCGATCAAGGAATTGAAGGCAGAAAATGATGTACTGAAAGAACAAAACACCAAACTGCTCGAACAAAGCGCCGCCCTGAAAAACCAGAACGCGGCGATTGAAGCCCGACTCACCGCGCTGGAAAAGCTGCTGCAACCCGCCGCGCCGGTGAAAAAGTAAAACACGCGGCGCGCCTGGGTACGCATCGCTTCCAGCGTGCAGACTTGGCCTTGGACGGAGTGAGGCCGAAGGGAAAACCCCTTTCTGCCTGACTTGGTCAAATGCCGAGACTGCACGCTGGAAGCGGTGCGTACCCAGGGAAGGACATCGAATTACTCAGTTCTCCAAACTTAAAGGGCAAAACGATGCACACAAAACTCAGACCTTCTCATTGGTGGTTGCTGTTGACGCTGTTGGCGCTGGGCGGCCTCACGATCCAGGCGCACAAAGGCGCGCGCAAAGCCACGACCAATCTCATGCGCGCGGCGTTCAACCGCAACGCCAAACCTGTCGCGACGCCACCCACGGCCAGCGCCGCGCGGCCCGCGTCCAAACTGATCGGCCCGGTGAATCCGGCCCGCGTCGCGCAAGGCGGCGGCAATTTCAACATTACTTTTTCAGACACGCTCACCGGCGGCGGCAGCGGGACGGGCGGCAACTTTGCGTTGACCGATTCCATCGGCCAGTTGCTCAGCGGCACAGCCACGGGCGGCACGTTCACGCTGGCCGACGGCTTTCAGGGCAGCGGCGGCACCGCACCGACGATTGCCGCGAGCGCGCCGCTCACGCGCCAACAGGGCAGCCCGGCGGCGAATGCACAGATCGCCACTGTCAACGACGCCGAACAGGCGGGCACGCTCAGCACCCTGACGGTAATGGCGACGCCGTTGACCGGCACGGGCGTGACCATTAGCAGCATCGTGGTGAACAATGCCGGTGTGGTGACCGCCAATATCGTCGCGGCGTGCGCGGCCACGACCTCTACGTTTACGCTGACCGTCACCGACAACACCAACCTGACGGCCACGGCTACGCTGACGGTCAATGTGACGGCGAACACAGCACCCGTGCAAGGGACGTATTCGGCCACGTCCGTGCCGCCAGCCGGTGGGACGACGGTGACGCCGAGTAGCGCGCCCACTGACAACGGCTCGGTGAGCACGCTGACACCCAACGCGCCCGGCTTCACGGGCACGCTCAGCGGCAACCCCGCGACGGGCGCGATCACCATCGGCAATGCCGGGCCGGTGGGCAGCTTTACGGTGACTGTGACGGCCACAGACAATTGCGGTTTGACCAGCACGCGCGCCTTTGCGCTCACAGTCGGCGCACAAACCCTCACCGTCAATTCGACGGCGGACGA
This sequence comes from Acidobacteriota bacterium, assembly GCA_043740245.1. Classification (GTDB taxonomy): domain Bacteria; phylum Acidobacteriota; class Blastocatellia; order RBC074; family RBC074; genus JACPYM01. Next base: position 17,093 of record JAYUCP010000508.1, read on the forward strand.
CACGCTGGTCAACGGCAATTGCACGCTGCGCGAAGCCATCCAGGCGGCCAATACCAATCTGGCGGTGGATGCTTGCGCGGCAGGTTCAGTCGGGCTGGACAACATCGTCTTCAACCTGGGCAGCGGAACGCCCACGATCAATGTCTTGAGCGCCCTGCCCGCGATCAGCGAAGCGGTGGCGTTGGACGGCGCGACGGGCGGGGCCACGCGCGTCGAACTCAATGGCGGCAACCTGGGCGCGAACGTGCACGGATTGACCATCACGGCGGGCAACAGCAATGTGCGCGCGCTGGTCATCAATCGTTTCACTGGCTCAGGCATTCAGATCGCCACGCAAGGCGGCAATACGATTCAGAACTGTTTGATCGGCGTGAATGCGGCGGGTAACGCGATGCTCGCCAACGCGCGTGGCATCGTCATTGATAACACGGCCAACAATCAGATTGGCGGCGCGACGGCGAATACCAGCAACGTGATTGCGGGCAATTCGCAGGATGGCATACAGATCAGCGGGCAGAGCGCGACGGGCAATCAGATGTTGGGAAATTTCATCGGCACTGACGCGGGCGGGACGCTGGATTTGGGCAACAACAATGGGGTGACCATCACGAACGCCCCCAGCAATTTCATCGGCGGTTCGGCGGTGGCTGAACGCAATGTGATTTCGGGCAACAACGCTTGCGGCGTCAACATCAGTCAGGCCACGGCCACGGGCAATCTGGTGCGTGGCAATTTCATCGGCACGAATGCGGCCGGGACAGCGTCCATCGCCAATGGCACGGCGGGCGTCTGCATCGCGTCGGCGCTCAATAACATTATCGGCGGCACAACCGGCACGACGCCGGGCGGGGCGTGCACGGGCGAGTGTAATTTGATTTCAGGCAACACGCGCGGCGTCGAAATCAGCGGCGCAGCAGCTTCGGGCAATGCCCTGCGCGGCAATTTCATCGGCACGCGCGCCGATGGGACGTTGGCGCTGGCGAATACGGCCAACGGCATCAGAATTAACGACGCGCCCGGCACCGATATTGGCGGACTCAGCGACACGGCGCGCAATGTCATTGCCGGCAATAGCGGCTCCAACATCTTCATCACCGGCGCACTCGCCGCCGGTCAGCAGATTCGCGGGAATTACATCGGCACCAACTCGGCGGGCACACAGGCGCTGGCCAATGGCAATAACGGCGTGGAAATCAGTGGCGCGCCCAACAACATCATCGGCGGCGCGCAAGCCGCGGCCCGCAATATCATCTCAGGCCACACCGCCGCCGGTGTTTCAATCGTGTCGGCGAGCAACAATCAGGTGCGCGGGAATTACATCGGCACCAACGCCGCCGGGACAGTCGCGTTGCCGAATTCCATCGGCATTTCGCGTACTGTTTCCGGCATTGGCACCGGTCTCGAAAACCTGATCGGCGGCGCGAACGCGGGCGAAGGCAATTTGATTTCCGGCAACAGTTCGGCCGGCATTCAACTGCAAGGCCAAAGTGACAGCGTGCAAGGCAACTTGATCGGCACGAATGCGGCGGGCACAAGCGCCTTGCCGAACGGCGTCGGCATCCGGCTGAACAATGGCACCGCCATCAACAACCTCATCGGCGATACCAATATTCCGTCCGGCGCGACGTGTACGGGCGCTTGTAACAAGATCGCCTTCAATACCAACCAAGGCGTGCTGATTGTCGAAGCCGGCAACATCGGCAATCGCATCATCGGCAATAGCATCTTCTCAAACGGCGCGCTCGGCATTGATCTTGCGCCCAACGGGGTCACGCCCAATGACACGGGCGATGGCGATGCGGGGCCGAATGGGTTGCAAAACTTCCCCGTCCTGACCGGCGCGCTGACGCTGGGGAATGGGACGAACCGCACGACCACGTTTCAAGGCAGTCTGAACAGCGCCGCCAGCAAACTCTATCGCATCGAGTTTTACGCGAATACGACTTGTGACCCCAGCGGCAACGGTGAAGGACAACGCTATCTGGGCTTCACCAACGTCACCACCAATCTCAGCGGCAACGCCATCATCAATGTGACGCTGCCGACACCAACGGGCATTGCAGCGGGCGATTTTGTGACGGCGACCGCCACGGATGTGACGGCGATGAACACCTCTGAGTTTTCGGCTTGCGTGCCGGTGTTCAGCTTCACTCCGGCGGCGGCGGCCTTCACGCGCGCGGCGAATTCAAGCGGGACATTCAACTTCACCACCGCAGCGACCGCGAACTGGACTGCGGTCAGCAGTGATCCTGCCTGGCTCACCGTCACCAATGTCCCACCGTCGGGCACAGGCAGCGGCACGATCACGTATGCGCTAGCCGCCAATCCCAACATGTCTTTGCGCACGGCAACGATCAGTGTGGCGGGCAACTTGTTCATCGTGACGCAAACCGGCACGACCGGCTTGATCGTGCTAGAAGACTTTGCGGGCGTGACCTTCCAGCCCAGCGCCAACTGGACGATTCTGGATGGCGGCACGAATGGCGGAGTCGAAGCCCGGTGGACGAACCAGAATCCTTGCGGTCGTGTGCCAGGCGGCGGGTTCGGGGCCACGTTTGCCATTATGGACGCCAGTTGTGCGGGGACATCCATTACCGTACTGGATGAGTACCTCTTTACGCCGCCTTTCAATGCAACGGGGTTGGGGACGGTCGCGATTGAATTCCTCAACCAGTTCCATTGGGACTCTTCAGCGCCAACCAATACGGGTGATGTGGATGTGAGCATTGATGGCGGACTGAACTGGACCAACATGCTGCGCTTACAAAATGCAGATGACGGGGTGCCGACGCCCAACACCAAAACCATTGACATCACCTCGGTGGTCATCTCCAACCCGGCCAACGTGCTGGTCAGAATGCACTATTACGGTACCGGCAATTCGCGCCCCGCGGCTGCCCGGCTGACAGGCAATAGCCCACGCTCACCCAAGGGTGAACTCTTTGCGTATTGGGCGGTGGATTTCACGATCGAGGGGTTCGGCATCAACCCGCTGAGCCGGGCAATTTCGCCGGCAGGCGGGGCGGGCACCGTCACGATCAGCGTGCCACCCTCCAACGGAGCTTGGACAGTAGTGAGTAACGACACCTGGATCACCAACGTTTCGCCGGCCAGCGGCAACACGGATCAAACGGTGACTTATCAGGTCGCCGCCAATCCCAACCCGACGCCGCGCACCGGCACACTCACCATCACCGGCGCGAATGGTTTCATGGCGACTCATACAGTCACACAAGCCAGCGGCTGCGCCTCGCTAATCACGGTGAGCCCGTCTAACCCAACGCTGCCAACCGGACGCTCGGGCACGCCGTATAGCCAGACTTTCACGCAAACCGGCGGTGTGGGCACAGTCAATTTCACTGTCAGCGCGGGCACGTTGCCCACGGGATTGACGCTCGCGGGCGGCGGGCTGCTGTCCGGCACGCCCACCGTGAATGGCTCTTTCAATTTCACGATTCGTGCGACCGATGCGAACACCTGTTTTGGTGAGCAGGCTTATACGTTGACGCTTTTGCCGCCTTGCAACACGATCACTGTTAATCCGGCATCGTTACCTAACGGCATAACAGGCACGGCCTATAACCAGACGCTCACGGCGACGGGCGGGACTGCGCCCTATACTTTTGCTGTGACGACGGGCGCATTGCCGAATGGCTTGACTTTGGCGAGCGGTGGCGTGTTGAGCGGCACGCCAACCACGGCGGGCACGTTTAACTTCACCGTGACCGCCACTGATAACACCGGCTGCACGGGCACGCGCGCGTACACGGTCATCGTCAGCGGCAATGGCTTGCAGTTCTTCCCGCTGCCGCAACCAGTGCGCTTGCTCGAAACGCGCGCGGGGTTTGCGGGCTGCACGATGCCGGGTGTGCCGATCAATGCGAATGGCACTTTGACACTGCCAGCGCGTACAACGTGCGCAGGCATTCCGGCCGCGGCTGCGGCGGTCACCGGCAACATTACGGTCGTGCCGTCAGGGCCGGGCTTCCTCACACTGTTCCCGAGCAGTGCGACGCAACCGACCGTCGCCAATTCCAATTTCGGCACGGGCGAAATCACCAACAACGTTTTCACGGTGGGCCTTGGCGCGGGCGATGGCGCGTTCAAGATTTTCAGCAGCGCGACCACGCACGTCATCGTGGACGTGACCGGCTACTACGCGCCGCCGAATACGGGCGGGCTGTTCTTCCACGCGCTGGCGACGCCGGTGCGCTTGCTCGAAACGCGCGCGGGCTTCAACGGCTGCATCACGCCCGGTGCGCAACTGATCGGCACGGGCAATCAGAATGCTGATCCGAATTTGGATTTGTTGTTGCAGGGGCGTTCGCCAGTGGCCGCGCCGTGCAATTCGATTCCCGCGACGGCGCAAGTGCTGGTCGGCAACGCGACTTCGGTGTTACCGAACGGTGCCGGTTACTTGACGATTTATCCGAGCGGCGGGACGCGTCCCACGGTGGCGAGTTCGAACTATGCGGGCGGCGATGTGATCAACGGGCCGTTTGCGGTCAAACTGGGCGCGGATGGCAAGTTCAAGATTTACACCTTCGCGACAACGCATCTGGTCGTGGACATCCTCGGCTATTACAGCGAAGACGCAGTGGATGCCAACGGCGCGGGACTGCTCTTCAATCCGCTGCCGAGCCCGGTGCGCCTGCTCGAAACGCGCGCCGGGTTCAACGGCTGCACGATGACGGGCGCGCCGATTGTCGGCAATCTCAACGCGGCAACGCACACGCAAATGGCCGCGAACTTCTGCACCTTGCCAGCCAGTGCGCAAGCCGTCGTCGGCAATGTCTCGGTCGTCAACACTACCAGCGCGGGCTTCCTGACGCTGTTTCCGGCGAATCTGACGACCGCGCCTGTGGTCGCAACGTCGAACTACCCGGTGCCCGCGACCTTCGGTTATAACCGGCATTACTTTGTGGGCTTGAGTCCGGTGGATGGCAAGTTCAAAGTGCTGACGCAATTCACGACGGATTTGATTTTGGATGCGTCGGGCTATTTTGCGCCGTAAACGAATCTCCGGCTACATACTGAGAAACCCGCCGTCGGCACAATGCCAGTGGCGGGTTTCTTTTTGCCTAGCCATCCCAAAGCTCAGAGGAATTTGGGGCGCTATGTTAA
>JAYUCP010000509.1:0-22212 GCA_043740245.1 Acidobacteriota bacterium
ACAAGTTTATCGGGGATACTGCCCCGGCGCGTTGTGCCGCGTTGCTCGCCGCAGGCCAAGTCGAGGTTGCCTTGATTCCGGTCATCGAATATCAACGCATCCCCGGTCTGAAACTCATCCCGAATGTCGCCGTGGCCTCGAAAGGGAAGGTGCGCAGCGTCTTGCTGGCCGCACGCTGTCCTTTGCAAGAAGTGCAAACCGTCACGCTCGATACCGCCTCGCGCACTTCACAGGCGTTGGTCAAAATCCTGTTGGCTAAACGCTACGGCGTGAAGCCACGCTTTCTGGAACGGACGCCTGACGCGGCGCTCGGCTGCGAAAACATGCTGGAAGCCAGCGATGCGGCGTTGGTGATTGGCGACCCGGCGTTGCGTTTGGCCGCGACCGCAGCTCAACTCGGCGTGCGGATTTATGACTTGGCCGAAGAGTGGCGCACGCTGACTGGCTGGCCATTTGTCTTTGCGGTTTGGGCTGTCCGGGCGGATGCGGCGTATGAAGCGCCGGCGCTCGTGCGCGATTTCCAGGCGGCCAAACAGGAAGGAGTGGAGAAATTGGCAGAGTTGGCGGCCACTTATGCCACGGAACTGCAATTCCCCTACGCCGATTTGTTGACCTACCTGCGCGAGAACGTCAATTACGACTTGGACGAAGAGAATTGCGCCGGGCTGCGGCAGTATTTTGAATTCGCCTTTGAGGCCGGATTGCTGGCGGAATTGCGCCCGCTCGATTTTCTGGCCGATACTGGAATGGGCGTGAGCGTTAGTTGACGAACTGGCTCCAACCACAAGAACCCAGCTAACGTTGCTTCAGCGTGGATAAAGGTTGATAACGTTCGTCGCCATACAACAGCCCGTGCAACAACCCGCGATAATCACGCACGGGCTCGCTATTCTCAGTTCCTGGAATCCACCGCTGCGGCAGCCCTGCCGCGTCGAATTGCATGCCCCAGAGCGGTGTGAGGCTTTCAACCGCGCCTGTGATGCGCATATCACCGACGGCATTGGCGTGGCCGGGAATAGGTGCGAGATAGCCGCCCGCAAACCAGTCCAGGATTTTGAACTGACGCCGCGTTTCAGCTTGTGCCTGCGCCTGCGCCGGTAAGTCGGTGAAGGTTACAGCGTCGGCAGAAGCGCCCGGTAAAACTTTGGCTTCGCCAGACCAAGGAATCTGTATGCCATCGGCGTAAAGCCGCCCGTCAGCGATATACAACGAGCGCCAGAAAACCAACCAGCCGGGGGCGGGCAACACGCGCGCCTGGGTTGGCTGGTGTTTCCGCAAGGCCAGCAATTCGCGTTGCAACAGCAACCCCCGGTGATGTTGCCAGAATCCGAAGCACACATAGAGCAGCGCCAACGCCAAGCCCCAACGCACACCGTTGATGTTCCGAGTTCGCGCGGTAAAGACCAGCCCCGCGGCCAGAATCAACGAATAAATCGGATCAACAATCGGCATCGCATCCCAGGCCACGCGCATGTCGGCGAAGGGCCACAACTGCTGCGTGCCATAGTTTGTCAGCGAATCGAGCAGCGAGTGGGTCGCGCAACCGATCACTGCCGCGAGTATGACCGCGCCGCGATACCCGGCGAAACGTTTTAGCAGCAAAAAAGGCAGGGCTGCCAGCAGTCCAACCAGCGGGATGAAGAGCAAGCTGTGGGTGAAGTGGCGGTGATACAGCCAGCCAACTGTCGGATCAGCGGGCGACCAGATCAAGATGTCCAGATCAGGCGCCATCGCGCCGACTGCGCCGATGATTCCCATGTCGTGCGGTATGCGCCGCCAGATTGTCGTCTTTGCCAGTGTCGCGCCCAGCAAGCCATGTGTGAGGGGGTCCATAGTTGTTCGTGTCGTACAGCAGTTTTTCCCTGGCGCGGGAAGATCTGAATGTTGCGCCTATCATGCAGTCGTCTGTCAGACGCTGGCCGTTGACTTGACCACTTGCATAAACACAGCAGGCCATAGCGGCGTGCTGTGAATGATTCGGCGGCATTGCACTTGCGACCAGTTCGTAAGCAACAATTGGGCGCGGCGATGAAACCATAGGGAAGTGTTAAGCGCAATCCGAGAGCGGTTGGTGCGTGGCGGGAATAACAAAAAACAGCTTGCCGAAGCGAGGCACAGCGTAAGAAGCGAGTGTGGTCAATAACAAATGGCCGCGCCGTAGCGGTCGCTGTTTGAGAATTTAGGCGTACTGTCCGTGATTTATTGCAGGCGCGTAGGGAATTGTCTGACGCCGCATGTCAGCCGAAACCGCGAGTTTTTGTAAGTTCGGCAGAGTGCATTTTATAAGCTGAAATTGGCTGCTGAACCAGAAAAAAACTGGGAATTTAGTGGTTGCGACGATTTTCAGAAATAGCTATACTCCGCGCGCTTTAACTGCGAGTAATCCTGATTATGTGTCCACGCTCTTATAAGTAGGATTCGCTCCTTCCGCAGTTGGTGGGCTTCGATGTTATGCGAACCCAGGTGATTTGGTGAATCTGCACCGTGTGCAGGAAGGGATAAGGTGTTGGGAATTGGGTTGATTGTAGCTGATATTCGTAGCGGATGTTTTACGGTGCAGGTGAAGCGGAACTTAAGTTCGCCTTCCTCTGGTGGCAGTGATAGCCTTCAATCCTCTGCCGCTTCTCCGGGAAAAAGTACATAGTTGCTACTATGCCTCACCGGCAGCTACCTTCTGCAAAATTTGGCTACGCGGCAAGCTACTTGCTAATTTGGATGTTATGACTGTCCTCCAGTAATAGCTGCCCGTAATAGTTGCGGCTCCAATTCAAACAAAAATACCTGCCTTTTTTACTTCCTGTGTATACCAATTATTGTTTCGTGCCACGCTTGTGCCCGGTGCCAGCTTAGTTTTGTTTCGATGTTAGGAAGCTATTGCGCCGCAGTTTTATCCCACGAATCGTGCCCTCTAACACCAGGCTGGGTACGCGAGTAGCTGTTGATCATTACTCAAGTAACTCAAGCTGAGGAATGCACATGATTCAGAGTATAGTCACATTACCGACAGAACCGGAATTCCCGGAGTTGGCGCTGGTCCGCCGGGGAATTCAGAAGATGAAGGTGGACGAGCCTGGTGATCGCTTATTTTGGCAACAGGTGGTTGAGCGCGAGCCTGCCAATGAGGCTGCCTGGATGCGGCTGGCAAGCTTGGCAGAGAACGACCAGCAAGCGATCGGCTACTTGCGCCGGGTGCTCGAAATCAATCCGCAGAATGAACATGCCTTGGCCAGGTTGCATCAAGCTCTGCTCAATGCCGGGGCGGCCCTCGCGCGTGATGGGAACAAAGCACGGGCGCGCTGGCTGCTGATGGAAGCCTCGGCCCTCAACCCGCAAAGCGAAGCAGCCTGGTTGCGGCTGGCCGAAGTGGCTGAAAAATCTGCCGATTCAATTCGCTGTTTGCAGCGGGTGCTCAAACTCAACCCGCAAAATGCCGAGGCGATTGCCAAGCTCAATCAGACTTATGCGCTGCAGGCCAACTTCGCTCCGGCGGCTAAAACCTGGCAATGCCCGCTCTGTGCCGCGGCTTTTCAGGTGGAGTTGACCACTTGCGCCAGTTGCCGCGCGCTGCTCAATTTGAATGATCTTGAAGCTGTGCTGGCTAACAAAGACGTTGACCGGGAAGTGCTGCTCAACGCCATCCGGCATTATCAAAACCTGACCGAAAGCATTGATGACTTTCGCGCCTACTATTATTTGGGCGTCGCCTATCTGCATTTACAGCGGCTGCCCGAAGCGGTGCTGGCTTTGCGGCAAGCCAGCAAGTTACAGCCCGACGATTTGCAGTTGAAAGCCCAACTCATCGTGCTCGAACAGCGCCAGACCGAAGCGCAAGCCCGGACCGTCTTGGTGATTGACGATTCCGCCACCATTCGCAAGCTGGTTTCGCTCACGCTGCAAAAACAGGGGCATCGTGTGTTGGAAGCCGCGGAGATGATAGAAGCCCTGGCGAAACTCAACGAAGCAACGCCCGATATGATTCTGCTCGACATCTGTTTGCCGGGGATGGATGGGTACCAAATCTGCAAAATCATCAAGGCCTATCCTTCCACCAAAGATGTGCCAGTGGTGATGCTGAGCGGTAAGGACGGCTTTTTCGACAAAGTGCGCGCCCGGCTGGTGGGGGCGCAGGGTTATTTGACCAAGCCGGTTGTGCCCAACGACTTGGTCAAAGCGGTTGAGAACTATTGTGGCGTAGAGAAATAAGTTTGCAGCAGTGCGCGGGCGAGTTTGCCAGTGCGCTGAAGCGATGAATTGCTTTCGCCCAATCAGAGGGCAAGGCCAAAGAGCGAAATACATCAACTAACCACGCATAACCACGCAACGGATCGGAGGAATAAAGATGAAACGGAAGATTCTCTTGGTGGAAGACAGTCCCACCCAAATGCACAGTGTAATGAGGACGCTGCAAAACAAAGGGTACAGCGTCATCACGGCCGAAAGCGGCGAGGAAGGGCTGGAGAAGGCGCGCCGGGAACGGCCTGAGTTGGTGGTACTGGACGTGATCTTGCCGGGCAAGAACGGCTTCCAGATTTGCCGCGACCTGAAGACTTCGCCGGATACCGAGCAACTGCCGGTCATCCTGCTGACCAGCAAGAATCAAGACAGCGATCGCTTCTGGGGCATGAAACAGGGCGCGGATGAATACTTAACCAAACCTTGCAAGGACGAAGACTTGCTGGCCTCTATCGCCCGGCATCTGTGAGGGAGCCGAAATCTTTGGACTGTCTTGGAAGCGGGCGTAACTGGCCCGCCTGAAGAAACCCTACACGGCAGAGTGAAAATGGAGCATGGATACCGATGATAGATGCCGAAGATATTTTGACGCTGCCAAGCGAGGCCGCGCTGGAACTGCTGCCGGAATTGTTGCCGGAAAATGCCGCGCCGACCGCAGAGTCGTTTCAGTTCACCGGCGCCGATTTCGGCGAAGACGATGTGCTGAGTTTGGCCGACGAACTGCCGGCTTTGCAGCCTTTGCCACAACCACAGGGATTTCGGTTTCAGGACACCTTGCCGCTGCGGCGACCCGAACTGTTAAGCGGGGAAATCTCGCTGACAGATTTTGCCCGTCCTGACGAGTTTGAGTTTGAGCACCTCGGCGAGATCGTAGACCTGCCGCAGAACACCCCGCACGATTCCATGGTGTCGGCGGCGACAGAGCAATTCGAACAATCATCCCTGGCGGCAGAATTGGCGGCCCGCTTGGCGGCGGTGGAGCTGCCGGCCGAAACGCCGGTCAAGGCCGAAAAGCATGTGGTTTTTGCGTTGGCCGGGGCCAAATATGCCGTGCCGATGGAACAGGTGCTCGAAGTTTGTGAATTCGAACAGTTCACCCCCGTGTTCAATGTGCCCGAGTGGGTCATGGGCATCACCAATCTGCGCGGCGACATTATCTCAGTCGTAGACCTGCGCCATTTCCTCGACAGTTCGGCAGAGGCTGCGGCGCGCCGCCAGCCCTTGCGCAATCTGGTGGTCGTGCAAACGCAACGCGGTGATTTGACCGCCTGTCTGGCGGTGGAAAGCATGCTGGGCCAGGCGCAAGCGCCCACCGCCGAAATTCAACAGGTCGAGCGCGTGCTCGGCGACGGCCTGACCCCGCATACGCGCGGCTTTTTTGCGCAAGGCGACGAATTGTTGAGCATGCTCAATCTCGAAAGCCTCTTGCGCTCGCTCGAAATTATTGGCTAAACGCGCGCTGGCGCGAGGACCCATCCCGCCTCGTCACCTGCATTGATTTAAGAGGCTGCCCACCCGCCTCACCGGCTCCCGCATCCCGCATCCCGCGTCCCGCAGCACCAACAGCACGGCTGGCTTGCCACGAACGGCCAGCGGCAGCGCCGGAAAAATTACGGCAAGCGGCGTTGTCAATTAAGCAAAAGGCCGCGCTCCCCCGTTGACCTGAACGTAGCCATCGTTGGTTGGCCCAACCGCAAGGGCCAGCTATCCGTGCGTTATTGAAGCCGCCAGACAGCAAACGCCCTGCGGCGCAGGGCTGTCGCGGCGGCCAAACAGGCAGAAAAGTTATGCAACTTAAATCCATTCAGGTTCGATTCGCGCTTTGGGCCGGCATTTGTTTGTTGGTATCCGGGGCCTTGTTCATTGGGTATTCGGCCTACGCCGCCCGCACCACTGCCATCGCCAGAGCCCAGGCCGAAGCCGTCGGCAGCGTGCAAGCCGAAGCCAGCCGCGTCCGCGTTGAGTTGGAGTATGCGCTCAACGTTACCCGGACAGTGGCGGCGACGCTGACCGCCGCCAAAGAGCAGAAAGAGCTAACGCTCACACGCGAAGGCGTCAATGCGATCATCAAAAAAGTGCTGGCCGAAAATCCGCAATTCATCGCTTTCTACTCCGACTGGGAGCCGAACGCCTTTGACGGACGCGATCAGGAATACGGCGGTAAACCCGGGTATAACCCGGATGGCCGCTTCAATTTCACCTGGAGCCGTGGCGAGGATGGCGCCATTCGTTCGGACGTGACGCCGCCCGGCGATGAAGAGGTTTCCGAATGGTACCAGGCACCCAAACGGGCCATGAAAGAGGCGATCATCGAACCGTACCCATATGCCGTGCAAGGCAAAGAGGTGCTCGAAACGACGCTCTCAGTGCCCATCATCGTCAAGGGTGAATTCATCGGCATGGTCGGCGCCGACATCAAGATTGATTTCCTGCAAAAGCTGGCGGATAGCATCAGCTTTTATAACGGCACCGGCAAATTGCTGTTACTGAGCCACAAAGGCGTCATCGCGGGCGCCACTGGGCAACCTGAACTCATCAAGCTGCCGCTGGACCAAGCCCGGCCCGAATTGAGCGATGTGCTGTCGCGCATCAGGGAGGGTCAAAGCCAGGTCGAAGTGGCTGGCAGCACTCTCAAGGTGCTGACCCCCTTGCCGGTCGGCCAAACCGGCACGCCGTGGAGCGCGTTGATGTTGATCCCGACCGCCGCGATTACGGCGGACGCGACGCGCGTGATGTGGGGGCAGTTGCTGACGGGTTTGCTGCTGACAGCGGTGGCAATGCTGTTGCTGTGGTATCTGGCGGGCAAGGTCGCTGCGCCAATCAAAGCGGCGGCGCAATTCGCCGAGAATCTGGCGAATGGCGAAACCGTCACCAAGGTGCCCGTCACTTCGGCGGATGAGACAGGCCGTTTGCTCACCGCGATGAACAGCATGTTGGATAGCGCGAATTCGCTGGTGCAAACCCGCGAAGAGCGCGACGGCTTACAGCGTTCGATCATCAAGCTGCTCAATGACGTCGGTTCCGTGGCCGAAGGCGATCTGACGCGGCAAGCCGAAGTCGGCAACGATGCCACCGGGGCCATCGCCGATTCCTTCAACCTCATGACCGGCGAGTTGCGGCGCATCGTCGGCGACGTTAAACAAGTCGCCCTGGAGGTCGGCACAACCGCCAGCCAGACGCAACACGCCACCCAACAACTCGCTGAAGAAGCCAAGACGCGCGCCGAACAAATCATCCAGGCGTCCCAAGACATTGACGCGATGGCCGACTCGATCCGGCAGGTTTCCGAGACCGCCGATGCTTCCAAGGATGTGGCGCACCAATCGTTGGCCACAGCCAAACGCGGGGCCGAAGTGTTGCAGCACACGGTGGCCGGGATGAGCCAGTTGCGCGAACAGGTGCAAGAGACCGCCAAGCGCATCAAGCGGCTCGGCGAACATTCGCAAGAGATCGGCGAGATCGTGCAATTGATCAACGACATTGCCTACCGCACCAGCGTGCTGGCCTTGAACGCTTCGATCCAGGCGGCCCGCGCAGGTGAAGCCGGACGCGGTTTTGCGGTGGTGGCCGAGGACGTAGACCGTTTGGCCAAGCGCTCAAGTGAAGCCACAAAACGCATCGCGGAGTTGGTCAAGACGACGCAACTGGGCGCGAAAGAAGCCATCGCGGCGATGGAAGAGAGTACGCAAAGCGTGGTGCAGGGCACGACGCTGATCCACGAAGCCGGCGAAGCGTTAAGCGAAATCGAGAGCGTGTCAGTGCAACTGGCGAAACTGGTGCAAGGCATCTCAGAGTCGGCGCAGATACAAACGCAGGAATCAGCGGCCGTCTCGCAACGCATGGTGTGGATTTCGAAGGCGACGGGTGAGACCGCGAGCGGGATCAAACAGTCGGCCTTGTGGGTGGATCAATTGGCGGCGCTGGCTGATGACCTGAATGTGTCGGTGGCTTCGTTCAAGCTGATGAGTTCGCGGCAACATAGCTTGGGTCAGGCGCCCCGCAAATTCGCTGAGGCCAGACCCAGTTGAATCATTTTCGTAACTGCTCAGCCCGTGTCAGTAGCCCGACCGTGAGGGAGGGCGGACTTCGAGGGAAAGCCGGTTGGACTCACTTGAAGCCTGCCCTCCCTCACGGTCGGGCTACTGACACGGGCACAGGGCTGAGCAGTATCCCGTTTTCAATTCCAGCTTGCCCCAAGCTCGCTTAGGCAAGGTGCACAAAGACGTAGGCAAACGAGCGCGCCGCGAATCTGGGCAAGAGAAACTTCCGCTTGGCAAGGCGCAAGCGTTTCGAATAAGGAGTCACGATGCTGAAGAATTTGCAGTTGCTACAGCGGCTAAAAATCTGGCAGAAACTGGTCTTGATCGCCGTTTTCATGGGGTTGCCGATCCCGTTTCTCGCCGGGTTGTACGTCACTGAAAAGAACAAGACCATCGAATTCGCACAGCGGGAACTGTACGGAACTGAGTACTTGTCGCCGCTGCATGCGCTGAGCAAAGAATTGATACAGCACCGCGCTTTGACCAACGCTTTCTTGCGCGGCGAAACGCGTTTGCTCAGCCAGTTGAACGAGAGCGCGCAAGCCGTCGAACGGCAATTGCTGACGGCCGAGGCGTTGGATCGAAAAAATAGCGGCCTGACCGGCCTCGGTTATGGCGCTTTGTTGCAAACGTCCGACAAGCTGCGCACGCTCCGCCAGCAATGGGAGGAACTGAAGAACCAAACACAAAAGGGCGCGGCTAAAGAGGTCTTTGACGCGCACTCAAAAATACTGGCGGATTTGAGGAGCTTGATCGTGTTTGCCGGTGATCAATCCAACCTGATTCTCGATCCCGACCTCGACACTTATTACTTGATGGATGCGGTGGTGATTCAAATCCCACGGCTGACCGATGAAGTAGGGCGTTTGCAAGGGCTCGGCGCGGGCCTGGCTGCGGAGAAGAAAGCAACCGCGGAAGAATTGGGGCAAGCCGCCAGCGTTTTTGACCAAGTCCAAGCCTCTTTACAGAATCTCGAAAGCGGCCTCAGCAAAGCCTACGCCGCGAATCCCAGTCTCAAAGAACAGCACGCAGGCCAAGCTGAAAGTGCGAATAAAGAGGCCGCCAAATTTGCGGCTTGGGCCAGCCAGCAATTGCCGGCTGGTACGGCAGCCACGCCGCAGACGGCAGATGTCACGCAATTCCTGGCCAACGGAAAACAAACCATTGAAGCGTTGCAGCGGCTGAATGAACTGGCGCTTAACGATCTGAGCCATTTGTTGCAGGTACGCGCGAGCAAAGTCGCGCGTGAGCGCAACCTCGCACTGGGGCTTACCGTGTTGGGGTTGTTGCTGACGGCACTGGCCGTGACGCTGATTGCGCGGGGCATCAATCGGCAAACCCGGGCCATCACGCAATTGATCGTGCAAATTGACAGCGGCAACTTCGAGGAACGTGCGCCTGTGTTAACGGCGGATGAATTAGGCCGCGCCGCACAGGCGTTCAATACGATGCTCGACAATACGCGCGGGCTGATGCAATCGCGCTCTGAACGCGATGAAATCCAGCGCTCGATTATGAAGTTGCTTGACGAGGTTAGCGGCGTAGCCCGCGGCGACCTGTCACGCGAAGCCGAGGTCACCGATGGGATGACCGGCGCCATTGCCGACGCGTTCAATTACATGACCGAGCAATTACGCAACATCATCGGCAAGGTGCAAACCGTCGCGCGCGAGGTCAATGTCTCGGCCAGCGCCACCCAGCACAACACCCAGCAATTGGCCGAAGACTCCAAACAACGCGCCGAACAATTGGTCAACGCCGCCCGCGACATTGATGCGATGGCGTTCTCGATTCGCAACGTGGCGGAAACCGCCGAAGCCTCAAAAATCGTGGCGCGGAAAACGCTGGAGACGGCCCAACGCGGCTCAAAGATTTTGCAGCATACGGTCAAAGGCGTCAGCCAGGTGCGCGATCAAGTGCAGGCCAGCGCGCAAAACGTCAAACAATTGGGCGACACCTCACGCGAGATCGGCGAGGTGGTGCAAGTGCTCGAAGAGATTGCCAAACGCACCAACGTTTTGGCGCTGCATGCTTCGATTCAAGCCGCCAGCGCGGGCGAAGCCGGGCGCGGCTTTGCCGTGGTCGTGCGCGAAGTCGAGCATCTGGCGGCGCGTTTGACCGAGGCCGCCAAGCTGATCGGCGAATTGGTCAAGCGCACGCTGCTCAACGCCCAAACGGCGGTGACCGCGATGGAAGAAAGCAGCCGGGGCGTGCAAGAAGGCACGGGCCTGATCTGCGCAGCCGGTGACGCGCTGCTTGAGATTGAACAGGTGTTGGCGCAACTCGCCGAGTTGGTTCAATCCATCTCGCGTACCACTGAACAGCAAACAAAAGAATCCGCCGCCGTCTCGGCCACGATGTTGCAGCTTTCCGAAGCGACGCGGCAAACGGCCACGGGCATTTCGCGCTCGGCGCTCACGGCCACGCAATTGGCGGCGCTGGCCGATGACCTGAACGGTTCAGTCGCATCCTTTAAGTTGGAGGGCAAGTTGGCGGGCAAGTTGGCGGCGCAAGAGCCAGGAACCGGGCGTCTGCGCCGTCTTAACCACGGCAGCCTGCGCCCCGTTAGTGTCCCCGTTAGTGTAGAGGAGTGGGGCAGCGACCAATACTTCACCCGGAATTGAACATGCGGCGGCGCCGGTGAACCCTGCCGCCGCGAGCGTTTGCGCTGATAAGGAGTCACTATGCTGAAGAATTTGCAGTTATTGCAACGCTTGAAAATCTGGCAAAAGCTGGTCTTGATCGCGGTCTTTATGGGCTTGCCGCTCCCGGTCATCACCTGGCTTTACGTTGCCGAAAAGAACAGCACGATCGCGTTTGCCCAGAAAGAAATTTACGGGTCAGAGTACCTGCCGCCGTTGCAAGGGTTGGCGCGCGAGTTGGCCAATCATCGCGGCCTGGCGAGCGCCCTGTTGCGCGGTGAAACGTCGTTGCAAGGCCAGTTGTCCGAGGCCGCGCGCGCTGTCGAACAGCAACTGGCGGCAGCCGAAGCACTGGATCAAAAAGAAATTCGCCCAGCAGGCGGCGGTTACGGCGCGCTGCTGCAAACGTCCGGCAAGCTGCGCGCGTTGCGGCAGAAGTGGAATTTGCTGAAAGGCAAGATAGCGCAGGCGCCGCCGCGCGAGAATTTCGACGAGCACACCCAATTGATTGCCGAGGTCAACGACCTCCTCATTCACGCGGGCGATACTTCCAACCTGATTCTCGACCCCGACCTCGACACTTACTACCTGATGGACGCGGTGATCATTCAAATCCCGCGTTTGGCCGAAGAGACGAACCGGTTGCGCGGGCTGGGCGCGGGCCTGGCCGTCGCCAAGAAAGCCACGCCGGAAGAGTTTGCGCAATTGACCACTTTTTTCGGTCAGGTGCAGGTGACATTGCAGAACCTGGAACGCAGCTTTGGCAAAGCTTATGCCGCCAACCCTGGCGTGAAAGACCGGCACGCCGGCCAGTTAGAGATTGTGGCCAAAGAAGTGAACGGGTTTATCGTCTGGGCTGACCGCCAATTGACCCGCGCCGGCGAAACGCCGCTGCAGGCCGCCCAGTTCCTCACGGCCGGAGCGCCCGCCATCGAACGCTTGACGAAGCTGAATGAACTGGCGCTCAACGACCTGCAAACGCTCTTGCAAGCGCGCGCTGACAAAGTGGCCCGCGAACGCAACTCGATCCTGTTGGTGACGCTGCTCGGCTTGTTACTGACGGTGCTGGCCGTGGCCGTGATTACGCGCGGCGTCAATCAGCAAACCCAGGCGCTCACGCAACTGATCGCGCACATTGATCAAGGCAATTTCGCCGCACGGTCGCTCGTGCTTTCATCCGACGAATTGGGCCGCACGGCGCAGGCCTTCAATACCATGCTCGACAACACGCGCGGATTGATGCAATCGCGCGCGGAACGTGACGAGATTCAGCGCTCGATCATGAAATTGCTGGACGAAGTGAGCGGCGTGGCCGAAGGCGATCTGACGCGCGAAGCCGAAGTGACCGAAGGCATGACCGGCGCCATTGCCGACGCGTTCAATTACATGATGGACAGCCTGCGCCAACTGATCGGCAAGGTGCAGAACGTCTCACAACAGGTCAACAGCACGGCGGCCGAATCCCAAACCAGCGCCGAACGTCTGGCGCAAGGCAGTCAGGAACAAGCCGCGCAGATTACCAACACCACCGTGGCGCTGGCTGAAATGACGCGCGCCATCCAACAGGTCGCCGACAGCGCCGAAATGTCAGCGGCGGTGGCCGATCAATCGCTGAGTGTCACGCACAAAGGCTCCGAAATTGTGCAACACAACATGCAAGGCATGCTGCGCGTGCTCGAACAGGTGCAAGACACCGCGCGTCACATGCAGCAATTGAGCGAGCGCTCGCAGGAGATCGAAGAAATCGTCCACATGATTGACGAAATCGCCGACCGCACCGGCGTGCTGGCGCTCAACGCTTCGATCCAGGCGGCCACGGCGGGCGAGGCCGGCGCGGGGTTTGCCGTCGTCGCGCGCGAGGTCGAACAACTCGCCGGGCGCTCCGCCGAAGCCACCAAACGCATCAGCACACTGATTCGCACCATTCAGGGCGGCACCCGCGAAGCCCTCACGGCCATGGAAGAAACCTCGCGCGAAGTGCTGGCCGGTTCCAAACTGGCCAACCAGGCCGGGCAAGCGCTGAACGAAATCGAAGGCGTCACCAATCGCCTGGCCGAACTGGTGCGCGCCATCGCCGGCGACTGTCAATTGCAAGCCCGCAGTTCGACACAGCTTTCGCAAACCATGACCCAAATCGCCAAGATCACCACCCAGACGACCAGTGGCGTGATGCAATCCGCCGTCACCGTGAAGAGTCTGGCCGAACTGGCGGACGAACTGCGCGCTTCGGTCGTGTCCTTTAAGTTGCCGGGCAAAGTTACCGGCGAGCACTTCCAGCCGGGCCATGCCGCGTTTGGCACGGCGCATTTGAACTGATCCGATTAACGGTAGTGGCTAAATCGAGTGGGACGGCGTGTCAGTAGCCCGCGCGTGAGCAAGGGCCGTCTGCTGCCAATAAAGCCCTTGCTCACGCGCGGGCTACTGACACATCCCATCTGACCTAACCACTACCGAGCGAGGAAATGGCGATGAATGAAAGCATGGAAAGTTTGAGCATGGATAGTTTGAATGAGCACGCCGGCTTGACTGGCGCACCGGACATGGCCAGCGGCGCGCCCGGCCATCAACTGCTGCCCGAATTGCTCACCGGGTTTAGCGCCGAAGTAAAAAGCTATCTGCCCAAGATTCAAGCGGCCTTGGAAGAGTATCAGCGCCGTCCGCAACAAACCGAATTGTTGACCGAAGCGCAGCGCCACGTCCGCACGTTGAAGGGCGCCGCCGCCGTGGTCGGCTTGACTCCGCTGGGCGACATCGCCATCAGTTTTGCAGAAATTCTGGCCAGGCTCGCCCCCGGTCAAGCGCCGTTTAGCGGCGCAGTCCTGGGGGCGCTCAACCAATTACTCATCCAACTCGATCATTATCTTGATGCCAGCGTCGCGGGCGCGCAAGACCCGCCCGTTGAACTTGCTCAAGCCTTACGCGCATTGCGCAACCTGACTGGCAATAACGCGCTCAATCAAGCCAACGCCACAGTTTTGCGGGAGACTGGGTCATTACGTCCGATCCTGCCGTTTACCCCGCCCGTGCCAATGACCTCACAAGCTGTGGCAGAGCCAGTCGTGCAGGCTGAAGCGGAAGTGCCAGCTTTGCCGGATTTGTCGGCCTGGCTGGATCTGCACGACGAAGATGAAATGTTTCCGGTGGTTGCCGAAGAGTACGCCACGATATTTGCCCTGCCGCCGTTGCAGGAACCTCACAATGAAGTAGAAGCAGCCGCAGCGCTAGCCGAGGTTTCTGAAGTTGCCGAATGGCACGAATTCGCCGCGACCGTCGCCGCGCCTGAAATGTCCGAATTCGCCGAGTTGTTGGAAATCGTCGCGATACCCGCCGCCACCCCCGAGGTTGAAGCTGAAGTTGAAGAGCAGCCCGAGCCCATTTCAGCAGCGGTCGAAACGACTGTAGAAGCTGAAACGCCAAAACCAGAGCCAGAGCCGGAGCCCGAATTTGAAATGACCATGTCGGACATTTCGGCGGAATTGCTGGAAGTATTTTTGCCGGAAGCCGAAGAGCATTTGCGTGTCATGACGTTGTCGCTGCCCGCGTTGGCCGCGCAACCCGGCAACAAAACGCTGCTGCAGGAGATTCGCCGCAGCGCCCATTCGCTCAAAGGCTCAGCCGCAGTCGTCGGCTTTCAAGAGCTTGCCAGTCTCGCCCACCGCGCCGAAGACTTGCTCGATTTGCTTTACGACGACGAGTTGAAGCTGACGCCAGAGCACCTGCAATTGCTCTTTGCCTCGACCGAAGCTTTGGAAAACCTGCTCTATCAACGGGCCGATAATGAAGTGTTGCGCGGCTTGTATGAAGCTTATGCCGAGTTGCTCAATGCCGAACAGCCGGCCCCAACTGAAAATACGTTTGAAACACTTGACGTGCAGGCCGAACCTGCGCCGCCCAAACGCACGACCAAACCCTTGCTGAACGAGGAGCAGGAAGCGGAGCCCACAGGCACGGCTGCAAAAGCGGAGGATTCCGTTGCGCTGGTCAATCGCGGCAAGTATGTGCGCGTGCCGATCGAACAACTGGATGCCGTGGTCAAACTGGTGACTGAACTGTTGGTCAACCACGCGGCGTTTGAACAAAACATGGGTTCGCTCAACCGCCAGCTCGAAGAAGTGCATACCAACTCGACGCGTTTGAACCGCGTGGCTTCAAAGATGGAAGTCCAATTCGAGGCCAGTACGCTGGGAGGCCGCCAAACGCCCGCGCGCCCGTTTTCAGCCAGCGCGCTGGTCAACAGCCTCAACGAACGAAGTTTCGCCCCCAGTTTGGCGGCGCCCTTGTTGAACCAGAACACCTATGGCTTCGATGCGCTGGAATTTGACCGCTACACCGAATTCCATCTGCTGTTGCGCGAATTGACCGAGGCCGCCAGCGACGTGCAAGCGCTCGAAACCGAACTGGTCGAGATCAAAGACTATTTCCAAAGCAGTTTGCAACGCGAGGCGCGGCTGTGCAGCGACATTCAAGAAAAACTGATGCGCTTGCGCATGGTGCCGCTTTCGACCTTGGCGTCGCGCTTGCATCGCACCGCGCACACCGTGGCCGCGCGGCGCGGCAAGCTGGTCAATTTCGCCATCGAGGGCGAAGAGACGCGCCTGGACAAGACCATCATCGAAGAGATCGCCGATCCGTTGTTGCACATCCTGCGCAATGCAATTGACCACGGTATCGAAACGCCGGACGCGCGCGCGGCTCTGGGCAAACCGGCGAGCGGCACGATCCGCTTGCGGGCCTATCACGACAACACTCAGACGGTGCTTCAAATCAGCGACGATGGCGGCGGGCTCAATCCCGAACGCATCCGCCAAACCGCGCTCAAAAATGGCTTGCTGAGCGCCGCCGCCGCCGCGCAGTTGGGCAATGAAGAGTTGTTCTCGTTGATCTTTTTGCCGGGCTTCACCACCGCCGAAGAGGTGAGCGAAATCTCCGGGCGCGGAGTCGGGATGGACGTGGTCAAATCCACCGTCCATCGTTTGAAAGGCAGCATCAGCCTCGATTCGCAACCGGGCCAAGGCACGGTCTTTACGCTGCGGCTGCCGATGACGCTGGCCGTGATGCGCGCGCTGATGGTCAAGGTACAACAGCAAACCTTCGCGGTGCCGCTTTCCGGCCTGGCCCAGGTCGTCAGGCTCACGCCCAACCTGATTGACCGCATCGGCCATGACACGGTCGTGCGCACCGGCGGCAAGGTCTATCCGCTGTTGCAACTGAGCAAGCTGCTCAACCTCAAACGCCAGGACGCCAACCCCGCTGCGCAAATGGCCCTGTTGATGAACGTAGAAGACCATCAGGTCGCCATTGCCGTGGATGAGACGCTGGGCGGACGCGAAATCGTGGTCAAAAACCTGGGCAATCATTTGCGCCGCGTGCACGGCCTGACGGGCGCCACCTTGCTCGGCGATGGCAGCGCCGTTTTGATTTTGAATATGCCGGAATTGTTGCGCGAAATCTTTCGCCCGCGCGCGGCCACGTTTGAACTGCGCGCTGAAACCAGACCGCCCGCGAGCGCCCAAGCGCCAGTTCCCAAAACCATTGCGCCGCCTGTGGCCAGCAAACCTGCGCCGAAACCGGCCGCCGGGCCGTTGACCGTGATGGTGGTGGACGATTCGCTCAGTGTGCGCCGCGTGCTCACGAACCGGCTGACCAGCGCCGGCTGGAATCCGTTGCAGGCCAAAGACGGTCTCGACGCGCTCGAACAGTTACAGCAGATGACGATTCCGCCCGATCTGCTGTTGGTGGACATCGAAATGCCGCGCATGGACGGTTACGAATTCATCAACACGCTGCGCAAGCAAAGCGAATATTCCCATCTGCCGGTGATTGTGCTGACCTCACGCGCAGGCCAGAAACACCGCGACCGCGCCTTTGAAGTCGGCGCGACTGAATACCTGGTCAAACCCTATCAGGACGACGTCTTGCTCAGCTTGATCCGGCGGCTGGCGAACCGGCACGCTAGTGATGGTTAGACGTTTGATCTACAAAATTGTAAGACGAATAGGACTGGACGACGAATTTGTTGTCCGGCCTTTTCGTTTATGACCCAAGTCCGGCACAAATGAAGCCAGGACTTACGCAAAGTGTGGAGCGGGTTCTTTACCCGCGCCCGGCGCGCCAGCGTTTGGCGGGAGCGGGTAAAGAACCCGCTCCACACTTTGCATAAGTCCGAAAGTATTTTCCTTGTCAGACGAAATTGTCGTATCCGCTGCTGGAATGAACATCTTTGTCGCATCAATCCCGGCGCTGATTCAGCCCTGCAACCGCCGTTCAGCACGTTAAAGACCAATAAAGAAAGGCGCTTTCTTTGCCGGGCGGGGTGTGCCGCGGCTCTGGCACCCGGCTTGCCATTGCTTTGGCCGAGTCACTCAATGCAGATCAATTTCGAAACAATCCGGCAGCACGCAGGCGAAAAGCTGCGGCGCATCGAAGCCCAGCCGACTGCGGCGGAGCGGCTGAGCGCGCTCAAAAAGTTTTTGAAGATTGAAACGCAGCGGTTGCAATTGCGGCACCGCTTCGGCATCAGCGGTTCACAGATCGCCGCCGCGCGCAGCCTGATTGTTGATTTGGTGATTCAGCGCATCGCGCGCACGGCCGCCGAAGAGTTGCAACACGACGCGGCTAAGGTTCCGTTTGCCGTGATTGCCTTGGGCGGATATGGGCGCGTCGAACTCGCGCCGCATTCCGACATTGACGTGATGTTTCTGCATCCGGGACGCAAGGAAGCCGCCGCCGCCGCGTTGCTGAGCGAAAAGATGTTGTACCTGCTTTGGGACATAGGGTTCAGCGTGGGTCATAGCAATCGCAGCTTGAGCGAGTGTCTGGCCCAAGCCAAAGAAGACACGATCACACGCAATTCACTGATTGATGCGCGGCTGTTGTGGGGCAGCGAAACGCTCTTTGAACAATTGACCGAGCGGCTCGACGACGAAATCTACAGCAACTCACGCGGGCAACAGCAGGCTTTGCTGGGCGAGATCATGGCCGATAGGACAGCGCGTTACGACAAGTTCGGCAACGTCGCCTGTCTGCAAGAGCCAAACGTGAAAGAGACTGCTGGCGGCTTGCGCGATTTGCACACGCTGCTCTGGGCGGCGCGTGTGGCGCACGGCAAAGCGAACTTGGTTGATTTGGCGGCGGACGGCGTCGTGCCCGAAGCCGATGCCAAGGCGATCACGGCGGCCTACGATTTTTTGCTGCGCGTGCGCAACGAAATGCATTTCACGACGGCGCGGCGCACCGATGCGTTGACGCTGGATTTGCAACAGCAGGTGGCGCGCAGCTTCGGTTACACCGACAGCGCCGAATTGCAGGCCTCGGAAAGTTTCATGCGCGATTACTACCTGCACGCGCGGCGGCTGCACCGGCTTTGCACCTCGCATCTGGAACGCGCGGCCATCAAGCAGGAGAAGAAACGCTGGTTCAGCCGCGCGCGCACGATGTCGGCGCAGGGCGGCTTCGTGATGCGCGATGGCGTGCTGGATGTGGAAAAGAAAGAGGCCGAGTTGGCCGAAACGGGGCTAGATGGATCGCGCATGCTGTTGGCGTTCAGTTATGCCCAAGCGACGGGCGCGCCCTTCAGCGTGGATTTGCAGGCGCAGGTGCAAGCCGGGCTGCCCGCGATCAACAAAAGCTTTCGCGCTTCGGCGGAGGCGGCGCAGACCTTCCTGAAACTGTTGCGCGCGAAAGGTAAGGTCGCGGCGGGTTTGCGGCTGATGCACGAGTTGGGCTTCCTAGGCAAATACCTGCCGGAGTTCGGGCGCGTGACCTGTCTGGTGCAGCACGATTTGTATCACCGCTTCACCGTGGACGAGCACACGCTGCGCACGATCGAAGTGCTGGACGAGTTGGCGAATTCGCGCGGCAAGTCATTGGAGCGTTACCGCGCGCTCTATCACGAGATCAGCGATCCGGCGCTCTTGCATATGGGCCTGTTGATGCACGACATCGGCAAGGGCCTGGGCGGCGGCCACACCGAAAAGGGCGTCAAGATTGCCGAGCGCGTTTGCGAGCGTTTGCAGATCGAAGCCGAGGCCGCCGCGCAGATCGTCTTTCTGGTGCGCGAGCATTTGCTGATGTCGCACATCGCGCAGCGCCGCGATTTGAGCGATGACAAGGTCGTCCGCGATTTCGCCGAAAAGATCGGCACGCTAGACCGCTTGAACATGCTGACGCTGCTGACCTACGGCGACATCAACGGCGTGGGCCCCGGCGTGTGGAGCGAGTGGAAAGACACGCTGCTCTGGGAGCTTTATAGCAAGACGCGCGCGTTGCTGCTGCCCGTGGCGGAACACGATGAGACGGCGGAACGCTTGCGCGAACGCATCGTCAAGATGCTGGCGAGCGAAGTGGATTACGCCGAGGTGCAACAGCATTTCGCGCGGCTGCCCGAAGCTTACGCGCGCTTCACCGCGCCGCAAGTCATCATCGAACACATACGGCTGGCGCACGCATTGAATTCACGGCAAGTCAAAACCAGTTGGCGTGTCAACGCGCAATCCAAATGCACCGACTTGCACGTTTGCGCGCGCAACCGGCGCGGCCTCTTTGCCAATTTGGCCGGCGCGCTGACCGCGCAGGGCGTTAACATTCTGAGCGTCAGTTTGAATACGCGCGCCGACGGACTGGCGGTGGATTCGTTCAAAGTCAGCGACACGGTGGGCGAACCGCTGGCCGACCCGCAGCGATGGGAACAGATTGACGACGCGATCAAACGCATCCTCGGCGGCGAATTGGATGTGGCAGCCGCTGTGGCGAAACGCCTGCGCGCGCAAACGGCGTCGCGTTTCAGCAAGCGCAAAACGGCGCTACCCAAAGCGGCGCTCAAAGCGACCAAGCTGAGCTGGGATAATCAATCGTCGGACAAGAGCACGATTCTGGAAGTTCAAACAGCCGACCGTTTGGGCTTGGCTTACAAGATTGCGAGCACGTTGGCGGGCCTCGCGCTCGACATCGTCTTCGCCAAGGTGGCGACCGAAAAGCATCTGGCACTGGACGTGTTCTATGTGACTGATGCGGCGGGGCAGAAATTGCAGGAAGGCGCACTGCCAGGCATCGAGCACGCGATTCGCGCGGCGCTCGAGCAGTCTGAACAGACAGCGCCACAGGTTTCTGCTGGTCGCAGTTAGATCCATCGGCCTGTGTCAGTAGCCCGACCGTAAGGAAGGGCTGGCTTGGTAGTTTGAACACAACGCCGCCCTTCCTTACGGTCGGGCTACTGACACAGGTCGAGCAGTTACAATCCATCAACACAAAGCAACTCGAATCGAGGAGATACCAGCTATGAGAAGAGTAGGTACGCTGCGGCGCGTCGTCTACGCGCTGCTCGGAATCATGGCCGTGCCGCTCGCGGCATTGGCGCAAACACCATCCCTGGAAGAACGTTTGGCGAAGGCCGAAGCCGCCGTCGCCAGCGCGCAAACGGCGGGCGACAACGCCTGGATGCTGGTCTGTTCGGCGCTGGTCTTGCTGATGACCGGGCCGGGGCTGGCGCTGTTTTACGGTGGCCTGGTGCGGCGCAAGAACGTGCTCGCCACGATGATGCAGAGCTTCATTATGATGGCCGTGATTACGGTCGTTTGGGCGCTCTTTGGTTACAGCCTGGCGTTTGGCAAGGGCAATGCCTTCATCGGCGGACTGGGCCACCTGTTTTTGAAAGGCGTGGGCACTGATCCTTCGGTTTATGCCGCGACGATTCCGGCGCTGACCTTCATGGTTTATCAGTTGATGTTCGCCATCATCACGCCCGCGCTGATCACCGGCGCGTTTGCCGAACGCATGAAGTTTTCGGCGATGTGTTTGTTCTGCACGCTCTGGGCCATCGTGGTGTACTTCCCGCTGGCGCATATGGTCTGGGGCGATGGCGGGCTGTTGAATGCGTTTTTAGGCGGCAAGATTCCGGCGCTCGATTTCGCGGGCGGCACGGTGGTGCACGTTTCGTCGGGCTTTTCGGCGCTGGTGTGCGCGCTCTATTTGGGCAAGCGGGTGGGTTATCCGAAGACGCCCTTTGCGCCGCACAATCTGGTGCTGAGCGTGATTGGCGCGTGTTTGCTGTGGGTCGGCTGGTTCGGCTTCAACGCGGGCAGCGCAGTGGCGGCGGGCGGATTGGCTTCGAGCGCCTTTGTCGCCACGCATTTCGGCGCGGCGGCGGCGGCGTTGGGCTGGTTGTTGGTGGAATGGTTGCGGCAAGGCAAGCCGACGGTCTTGGGCGGCATCTCGGGCGCGGTGGCGGGGCTGGTCGGCATCACGCCGGCGGCCGGGTTCGTGACGCCGATGGGCGCGCTGGCGGTCGGTTTCATCGCCGGTGTGGTTTGCTTTTTCGCCGTGACTGAGTTGAAGAAGAAGCTGGGCTATGACGATTCGCTCGATGCTTTCGGCGTGCACGGCATCGGCGGCTTCACGGGCGCGATTCTGACGGGCGTCTTTGCCAACAGCGCGATCAATGTCGTTTACAAAGACGGCGCGGGCAAGGCGCTGCCGAGCGGCTGGCTGGAAGGCAATCCGAAACAGGTCTTGAATCAATTGGCGGCTTCGCTAATTGCGATTGTGCTGGGCGTGGTCGGCTCGTTCATCATCCTGAAGATCGTGGACGCGACGGTCGGTTTGCGCGTGACCGGTGAAGACGAGTCGGTCGGTCTGGACCTGTCGCAGCACGGCGAAGAGGGCTACAACCTGGATGCTGACTTGGGCGCGATGGTCACGAGTGGCTCGATGTCGGGCAGCCATAGTTTTGCTGCCGCGACCGCGACGGCAAGCGAGTAATGAACAGTGTGTCAGTAGCCCGACCGTCAGGGAGGGAGGGCTTGCTGGTGAAGCCCTCCCACCCTGACGGTCGGGCTACTGACACGGCATATCCGAGGAGCTACTAACAATGAAAAAGATAGAAGCAATCATTCGCCCGCACCTGCTGGAAAGCGTGAAAGACGCGCTGCAATCGCTGGGTGTGCAAGGCATGACGATCAGCGAAGTGAAAGGCTTTGGCCGCCAGAAAGGCCACACCGAAGTCTATCGCGGCAGCGAATACAAAGTGGAATTCGTGCCGAAGCTGAAGATCGAAGTCGTCGTGGATGACGACGTGGTCGA
This sequence comes from Acidobacteriota bacterium, assembly GCA_043740245.1. GTDB lineage: Bacteria > Acidobacteriota > Blastocatellia > RBC074 > RBC074 > JACPYM01. The sequence continues at coordinate 21,992 of JAYUCP010000509.1, forward strand.
ACAGGCCGTCGAAGCCGTCATCAAGACCGCGCGCACCGGCAAATTCGGCGACGGCAAAATCTTCGTCTTCCCGGTGGATGAGGCCGTGCGCATTCGCACCGGCGAACACGGCATCAACGCCGTCTAAATCAGAACACGCAACATTGGGACACTGTGTCAGTAGCCCGACCGTGAGGGAGGGCAGGCTTGTGGTCAAACCCAAGCGGTCTGACTGGACGGCG
>JAYUCP010000510.1:0-8852 GCA_043740245.1 Acidobacteriota bacterium
TTCACGGGGAAAGCCAGTCAATTGTGGTTGTTCTTCCCCGTGTTCCCCGTGCGCCCCGTGGTTGATTTGGCAGCGTTATTTCCAGTCCGTTCCTTAGCGGCACGCTACTTTCACTTTATGATCAAAACTTTGGAATGGACCGAAACCGGCGTCGTCATGATTGACCAACGGCGCTTACCCACGGAAGAACTCTACCCCGTCTTCCGCACTTATGAGGAAGTCGCCTGGGCGATCAAAGAGATGGTCGTGCGCGGCGCGCCGGCCATCGGCGTCGCCGCCGCCATGGGCATTGCCCTCGGTGCGCGCGATACCAAGACCGAAGACGCGCAGGAATTTGAGCTTGCCTTCAACCGCATCTGCGAAGTCCTCGGCGCGACTCGTCCGACCGCCGTCAATCTTTTCTGGGCAATCGAACGTATGCGGAAGCTGTACGCAGAACTGAAAAGCTCCGGCGCCTCACTAGCCGGCATTCGCACGCGGTTAATCGAAGAAGCCCAGCGCATGCACGCCGAAGACATCGCCGCCAATCAAGCCATGGGCCGCCACGGCGCGGAATTGATTGCCGATGGCGCGACCGTCTTGACGCATTGCAATGCCGGCGCGCTGGCGACTGCCGGTTACGGCACCGCGCTCGGCGTCATTCGCGCCGCTGTCGAAGCGGGCAAGCGTGTTGCCGTATTCGCCGACGAGACGCGTCCGTTTTTGCAAGGCGCGCGGCTGACGGCGTGGGAACTGCACAAAGACAACATTCCGGTCACGCTGATCACCGACAACATGGCCGGTCATTTTATGAAAGCGGGCCGGATTGATTGCATCGTCGTCGGCGCTGACCGCATCGCGGCCAACGGCGATGTCGCCAACAAGATCGGCACTTATTCTGTGGCTGTGTTAGCTAAAGAAAACGACATCCCGTTTTACGTCGCTGCGCCCATCTCCACGCTGGATTTGAGCATTCCTTCCGGCGACCACATCCCTATCGAAGAACGCTCGCCGCTGGAAGTCACCCATATCAAAGATGTCCAACTCGCGCCCGCTGGCATACAAATCGCCAACCCGGCGTTCGACGTGACGCCCAACCGCTATGTCGCCGCGATCATCACCGAACGCGGCGTGGCGCGCGCGCCTTATAACGAAAGCTTGCAGCGACTGGCCGCAGGCGCATAACCACAAAAGCTATGAGATCAACCACACGTGTCGGCGTTTACGTTGACGTCGCCAACATCAATCGCAATGGCGGCTTCGGCATGGGCTACGAAATTCTGCGCGAATTCGCCTGCCGCGATTCGGCTGAAGCGATGCGGCTCAACGCCTATGTCAGCTACGACGCCGAAAAGGCGCGGCGCGACAGTTACTATCGCACCCGCACCAACAGCTTCTTTTCGGTGCTGCGCGACTTCGGTTACAAGGTGATTCAGAAAGAGGTCAAGTGGTTCACCGACGAAGACGGCAACCGCGTCGCCAAGGCCAACGCTGATCTAGACCTGGCCGTGGACGCGCTATTGCAATCGGAAAACCTCGACCGCGTCTTGCTGGTCACCGGTGACGGCGATTTCGTCCAGGTCGTGCGCGCCCTGCAAAACAAGGGCTGCCGCGTCGAAGTCGTCGCCTTCAAAAACGTTTCCAACGAATTGCGCCGCGAAGCCGACCTCTTTCTCTCCGGCTATCTGATCCCCAACCTGCTGCCCGTCGAGGCCGCCAACGGTGAAGCCAATCAATGGGGCGAACTGAACCAGCGCGTGCGCGGCATTTGTTACTATCACAAAAATGATTTCGGCTTTTTGCGTTTTCTCAAACGCATTGACACCAACCTCTGGATCACCGACCCCAAGCATCCCGATTCGCCCTATGGCACGGCCTGGTTTCACGACACCACTTTACCTCAGGGCTTCAACACCAACGATCTGCCCAGCCGCCGCTACATCTTCGAATTCAAACTCGCGCGCGCCGAGAATGACAAAGGCCTGCGGGCGCTGGAAATTGAATTGCTGGCCGAGCAGTAACCGCCATGCCGATACAAAGCCGCCACGTCCCGATGACCGTCGCAGAGTACGAACTGCTGCCGTTTGAGCCGGGCTGGAAATGCGAATACTACGACGGACAAGCGCATTTCACGCCGCGCTATCATCCGGTCATCACGCTGCTGCCAGTCGGCCCGCGCGCCTTCACTGCGCCTTGCCCGCTGCGCCCTGCTGAAACGGATGATGCCGAAAAGCTGGCCGAAGTTTATGCGCTCGCTTTCGGCGCGACCCTCGAGTATTGCGATTACACCGACGAAGGGATGCGCAACGCTGCCGAGCGCGCGCTGCACGAACACTTCACGGGCGAACGCGGCCACCCGCTCTCGGCCTCGCGTGTCGCCGTTGATCCAAACAATAACGAGCGGTTGATCGGGGCAGCCTTGCTGCTCACAGGCCGCGAATGCGCCCGGCTGGATTTGCTCTTTGTGCACCCCGATTGGCAAGGCCGCCGCCTCGCCACCACGCTGGTTGCTGACGCCGTCAATCACTTACATCTGTATGGCGAGCGCCGCCTGATGAGCCGTTACCACATCGGCAACGACGCCAGCCGCCGCTGGCATCAGCAATTCGGTTTTATCGAAGAGCCCGACCTGCAACGCGCGCGGCTATATTTGCGCGCTGCGCAAAGCGAACTCGGGCGGCGCGCGCAATTGAACGAGTTGACGGCCACGGAGCGTGCCCGTTTAGAAAGTGAACGCGCGCAGTGGCAGATGCAGGTTGAGGAATTGGAGCGCGTCGCCAAAACGCGGGGCTTCGAGGCGGTCTGCCCGGATTATCGCTGGCTCTGATGGGTGAGGCAGGGTCTATTCATTCTCAAGCAATGCCAACGGGCTTAAACGCCAAGACGCCAAGAGCGCCAAGCAAGGCCAAGCGGAATCGCTGGCAGCACTCCGACTCCTTGGCACTCTTGGCGTCTTGGCGTTTCAATTTCCGAGAATGAATAAGCCCTGACGAGCAAGGCCCTGGCACTGACAAGGGCGGCGGAGTGCCGTATACTGCGGCGCGTCGTTGGGAGTCCACGACGTTAGATTTGAGATAGAGGCGCATATCAATTGGAAATGATGACTCGTAAATTTTGAGGAGGCCCCACATGGCAAAATCGCAAAACAAAGAATCGAAGGACGAGAAAGACAAAAGCGCACTGGTTGGCCGCATTCGCAAAGTGGTCAAGAAATCGCGGCGCAAGCTGGGTGAAGTGAAGTTCGAGAAAGAATTGCAACGCACCATCAGCTTCCTGACCGAATTGCGCGACCGCCTGAACGAAGCGCCTGCCAAGCCCGCCAAAGCGGCCAAACCCGCGACAGCTTCCGGCAATGGCAAAGACAAAGCTGCCAGTCCAAAAGCCGCCAAGCCCAAAGCTGCCGCCCCCGCGACTACTAAAGCCATCAGCGCCAAGGCCACGGCCAAGCCCAAAGCGCCGGCCAAAGCAAGAGCAGCAAAGTAGAGCGACAAGCGCAATGGCAATCTTGCTGGATTCGTTTTTCAACCCGGAGCGCGGCCCACGCCGCTTTTGGAATCGGCGCTGCGGGCATCTGACCTCTGACGATTCGCTGCTTGAGCTGTTCGATTTCGCGGCTGAGTTGCGCTTAAAACGCGAATGGGTGCAGGCCAAATCCATCATCCATTTCGACCTTACCGATCCGGAATACGAATTTGCTTTGCACGTCGGCGCACAACTGGTCAGTTCGCGTGAATTGGTGCAACGCGCCATTCGCCTGACGCCACGCGGCTTCGGGCGGTTGTTGCCGCCAGATGAGTTGGATGAGTTGGACTTATTGGCCCCACTGGTGGCGCGCCGCTGGCAGGGGAAACGTTGAATCACCGTGTCAGTAGCCCGACCGTGAGGGAGAGCTTGGGTCCGCAAGTCAGCCCTCCCTCACGGTCGGGCTACTGACACGCCACAAAGGAGTCTGGAAACGTGGGTGATGTGAATATCGGCAAGATCGCCATTATGTTCGTGGTGTTCCTCTTCTCGACGGCTTGCCACGAAGCCGCGCACGCCTGGACGGCCTGGAAATGGGGCGATTCGACGGCGAAGGATTTGGGCCGCGTGACGCTCAATCCCATTCCGCACATTGATCCCATCGGCACGTTGCTGTTGCCGCTGATGGTGCTCTTTATGACCAGCGGCACCGGGATTATGGGCTGGGCCAGCACGCCGGTGGACAAATCGCAAATGCGCGATCCGAAGTGGGGCGATTTTTGGACTTCAGCCGCCGGCCCATTGACCAACCTGGGCCTGGCCATCATCAGCCTGATTGTGCTCAAAACCGTGCGCACGTTCCTGGGCGGTTCACTTGGTGAATACGCCGAAGCGGTCGCCTTTTTGCTGGTCACGATGGTGTGGATGAATCTCTTTTTGATGGTGCTGAATTTTCTGCCGATTCCGCCGCTGGATGGCGGGCACATGCTGGAGAGCCTCTTGCCGCCCCGAATGGCTGAAGTGTTTGAACAGATTCGCCCCTTCGGACTGATCATCCTGATCGCGGTCAGCGCCTCTGGCATGCTGAATAACTTGACCGATCCGCTGATTAGCTGGGCCTTTTCGATTCTTTAGCTACGTGAAAGCGGCCCCTTGTAGTAACGACTTCAGTCGTTCAGACGCGCAGCCGAACGACTGAAGTCGTTACTACAAGGGGCCGTCCTCTTTCTCAACAAACGTAGTTGCCGGAGCGCTCAATTTCTACGCCAAAAAATATGCGGGTTCCCGCTCTGCGGATGCGCGGCGACCAGCAAGGGCGTGCTGAACGCTGCGCTCAGCAGTTCTTCCGTTAAAACCTCACGCGGCGTACCGCAGGCGAGCAAGCAGCCACCTTTCAGCAACGCAATGCGGTCGGCAACCTCGGCGGCCAGATTGATTTCATGCGTTACCAGCAACACCCCCAAGCCGCGTTCGCGCGTCAAACGCCGCACGAGTTCGAGCAACGAGAGTTGGTGCGCCAGGTCGGCGTTCGCCGTGGGCTCATCTAGCAGCAAGGCGCGCGGTTCCTGCGCCAACGCGCGCGCCAGCACGACACGCTGTTTTTCACCGCTCGACAATTGATTGAACCGGCGCGCGGCGAATTGCTCGGCGTCAGTGGCGCGCAACGCCGCCAGCGCGGCTTCGACATCGCGTTCGTTCTCGAACCCAAAACCACGCGCGTGCGCGAACCGGCCCGTCAGCGTGTATTCGAGTGCCGTCAGCGGAAAGCGCACTTCACCCTGCTGCGCCACCAGCGCCAATTGCCGCGCGATTTCACGCCGCGACCATTGCGCCAAGGGCTTTTCGCTCAAGCGCACCTCGCCGCGTTGTGGTTGCAACAACCCGTGCGTCAGGTTGAGCAGCGTAGATTTGCCCGCGCCGTTCGGCCCCAGCAAGGCGATCATCTCGCCCGCCCGCACTTCCAGATTTACGCCCGCCAACACAGGTTGCGCATAGCCGAAATGCAGATCGTTTAGTTCGAGCAGTTTCACGCCGTTTACGACAGGGCAGGGGATTGGGAATGCAGCCAAGCGTCAATGCGAAGGCGCGCGATAACCGGGCCGGGCTTGCACAGTCAGGCCGGGCTTTTTGATTTCAATGCGTATGCGCCGCCACTTGCCGTCGTGCTTTTCATTGCTGGGGTAATAGGCCAATGAGTACTGCGTGCGCAATTCGGCGGCGATTTGCGCAAAGGCCGGATCGAGTTGTTGCAGCGATTCGACCGGATAAACGCGCCCGCCGGTCTTGGTGGACATCTCGTTTAATTCGTCGCTGGCCGTTTCATATAAGCGCCGGTTGATTTGCATCTTTTCCATGCGCGCCAGCTTGCAATGATCTTCGTACTGGGTGGGGTCGCCGCCTTTGACGTACTGGTCGAAATACTTTTTTAACTGCTTGCGTGAAAATTTGAAGTGCCCCGCATCGCGGCAATCGCGCAACATGCGCGCCTCGGTGTATTCCTCCGTATTCAATTTCAGGAAATACAGCGTGGCTTGCGCGCTTTCCATTCGCGGCAATAATTTCTCATACGTGCCGTAGCCAAACGAATCAACCCCATCGGTCAGCGCCACGATGGCCTTGCGGCCCCCAGCTTTGTGCAACACCTCATCCACCGCCAGTTGCACTGCATCGTAAAACGAAGTCCCGCTCCCGCCGGTCAACTGGCCCAATGCCTTTTCAAGTTTGCCGCGATCGGCGGTTAAATCCTTGATGAGTTCGACTTCTTGATTGAATTGCAGGATGGCGACGCGGTCATGCGGGCGCAACTCGTCGAGAAAGCGCCGCGCTGCCTGTTGCATCAGGGACAGTTCATCGCGCGTGCTGCCTGACGTGTCGAGCAGCAGCACGACATTGAAGGGGACTTCAGCCGCCGAGAAATTGCTGATCTTCTGCCGCACACCGTCTTCATAAACGACAAAATCCTCCGGCGTCAGCTTGGCGGCGGATTGCATGCCTTTGTGATCCGTCACCAGCACATCAATCGAAACCAGATCGGTATCCATGCGAAAGACATTCGTCTGTTCTTCTTTTGGATTTTGCGGCGGGACTTTGTCTTGTGCCGCGGCCTGCCACCACCAACACAAAGACAGCACGGCAAACAAAACCAATCCGGGAAGGCGATAGCGGCCTGGATTCGGCATTCAAATTTCTCCGATGAAATCAGCCAATGAAGCACGGTAAACGTTGTCGGCACGCGCGCAGTATAGCTTGAGATAAAGTCGCGGCAAAGGTTGACAGCCTGTGGGGCGGCCAGTAAGATGCGGCCTCGTTCGCCACAGTGCGCAGGCACGTACAGTCAATGGTAGACGGTCACCCTTACAAGGTGAAGGTTGTGGGTTCGAGTCCCACCGTGCCTATCCGGGAAGCCGTCATCAGAGCGAACTGCAAGTTTGACAATGCGGAGTCGTAGTTCAGTTGGTTAGAACGCCGGCCTGTCACGTCGGAGGTCGCGGGTTCGAGTCCCGTCGGCTCCGCCATTCAAATTTAGGCACTCATTCATTACCAACAAATTCCAAGCCGTTCGTGCAAGCGAGCGGCTTTTCTGTTTCTATGCTGCGGATCGAAGACGCCTTACAACTCATGCTCGACCACACGCCCGCTTTGCCGGACGAAGCGGTTGCTTTGTCTGAAGTTGCCGGGCGCGTGTTGCGGCAAACGGCGCTCTCCGATCTCGATCTGCCGCCCTTTGACCGAGCGCGTATGGATGGTTATGCCGTGCGCGCGGTGGATACGCTAAAGCCGCCCGCGCGTTTGCAAGCGATTGGCGAAGCCGCCGCCGGCTTTGCGTTTGCTGGTGAAGTCGCCGCCGGACAAGCCGTGCGAATCATGACCGGCGCGCCGGTACCTGCAGGTGCAGATGCCGTACAGAAAATCGAAGTCATCCAAGTCAATGACGACGGTTCTATCGAATTGACCGAAGCGGTGACCGCCGGGCAATTCATCACTCCGCGTGCCAGCGAAGCGCGCCAGGGCGATGTCGTTGTCACAACAGGCGAACGCATTACACCAGCGGCAGCCGCCGTGTTGGCGAGTTTTGGCTATGCGCAAGTATGTGTTGCACGTCGCCCTCGCCTGGCGTTGCTTTCAACCGGCAGCGAGTTAGTCGAAGTGCACGAGACGCCGCAGGGCGCGCAGATTCGCAATTCCAACACTTACTCGCTCGCAGGTTACGCCACGCAAACCGGCGCTGAAGTTATTTACACCGCCATCGTGCGCGATGATTTCGACGCCACGCGCGACGCCATCGCCGCTGCACTGGCGCAAGCCGATGTCGTGATGTTGTCGGGCGGCGTTTCGATGGGCGATTACGATCTGGTTAAACCCGCGCTGCTTGCCTTGGGCGCGGAAGTTCTGGTTGAAAAAGTGGCGATGCATCCGGGCAAGCCGACCGTCTTTGCCAAACTGAATGACAAAGTGATTTTTGGTTTACCGGGCAATCCCGTATCGGTGGCCGTCTCGTTTCACTTGTTCGCGCGTCCGGTGCTGCTCAGAATGCAGGGCGCGCACGAAATTCATCTGCCGCGCTGGCAGGCGCACGTGACCCGCACGGTCAAAGGCGCGCCGCCGCGCCGCAGCCATCAACCGGCGCGCTTGTTGATTCGTGACGGACGCGCCGCAGCGGAACCGCTCAAATGGGGCGGCTCGTCTGATCTGGTCGCGTTTATGCAAGCCGATGCTTTGATCGTCGTGCCGGAAGACCGAGCAAGCCTGAACGCGGGCGAATTGGCCGAAGTGATTCAACTGCCAAAATAAATGTCGCAAGAAACTCCGTCACAACTTACGCACCTGGACGCTGAAGGGCGCATCACGATGGTGGATGTCGGCGCGAAACAAATCACCGCGCGCACGGCGGAAGCGAGCGGCTTCGTCCGCATGTCGCCCGCGACGATCACGGCGATCCGCGAGCGCCGCACGCCCAAAGGCGATCCGCTCGAAACCGCACGGCTGGCGGGCATCATGGCTGCCAAGCGTACCGCCGAGTTGATCCCGCTCTGTCATTCGCTCGCGCTCTCGCACGCCGATGTGCAGATCACGCTGACGGACGCAGGCGCGCAACTGACGGCCACTGCGACGACCAGCGCGCAAACCGGCGTCGAGATGGAGGCGCTGACGGCCGTCGCGGTCGCGGCGCTCACGCTTTACGATATGTGCAAGGCGCTTGATCGCCTGATGGTCATCTCTGACATACGGCTGGAACGCAAAAGCGGCGGGCGTTCGGGCGAATGGCTCCGACCTGCTGAAACCGCCGAGGCAAGCTGAATCCGACGTGGAACCAACAACGCAAAAACACTTGGAAGAAGCCTTGGCCGAAGAGTTCGGCTGGGCGGTGAATGCTGCGAATCACGACATCATCAGCGAGGCCGTGGCGAACA
>JAYUCP010000511.1:0-8843 GCA_043740245.1 Acidobacteriota bacterium
CCTTCATCCAACCAGCCCTCTTCGACCAACGCCGTCAAGCTAATCAACAAAGGGTTGCCGGCGAACGCGGAAAAGCATTGATAGGGCGAATCGCCATACCCTGTCGGCCCCAACGGCAAGACTTGCCAAAGGCTTTGCCCGGTCGCGTGCAAAAAATCCACGAAGTCATAGGCCGCCTGCCCCAAATCGCCAATGCCAAAGCGGCCCGGCAACGACGTCGGATGCAGCAGAATACCGCTGGCTCTGGGAAAACTTAGCTTGTTCAGTGGTGCTCCTCAGGCGCAGAAAAGACAAAACACGGAATCAGTTCGATTGCCGACTGACTCCGTGTTCATAACGCATCCGTGACGAATGGGTCAAACTGATAAAGGCGGGCGCCTCACTGACGCCCCAACACCAGCCGGGCGTAATTCGATTCGCGGCCGGCCACGCTCACCACCAAATCCATCGGCCCGTAATCAGCCAACGTTGGCGGGATCAAAAAAACCACTTGATCAACGCCGGGCAACAAGCTATACGGCTCGACCTTGATGACTTTGCAGGTGACGCCGTTCAAGCGCACGCTGACATTCGCGGCATAGCGCCAGCCGCTGCCATAAACCAGCGCCAGCGTGTCGCGTGTCAACGACACCGGCAACGGATCGCCGGTGATCGGACGCAACGAGGGCTGGCTCGGATCGTTGGTAAACAAGCCGGAAGGAATGAAGGCATCGTTATCTTCGCCGGTGCTCAGCACGAGCAGACTGGGCCAGGCATTGACCGTAGTGATTTGCGTGGTAAGCGGGGCGCCGGTTTTCGGACGCACTTCCATACTGCGCACAGCCGTGCCCGCCGCCTCCAGCAGAAAAACAATCCGCGTGGGCCCGGCGGTGCGCAGCCGTTGGGCGACGCCATCCACCAGCACCTGCACGCCCGCCAGCGTGGTGGGTGTGCCGAAGGGGTCACTCTCTTCCATGTCCGTGAAGTTCAGGCCTTCGAGCAAGACATACGATCCGCGCACCAACTGCGCCTCCGGGTTCAGGTAGTTTTTGACGGTGATGGTTTGCTGTTTGGCCGGAGCACTCGCCCCAAGGCCCAGCCAACAACTAACTCCGAGCGCGATGATGAGCAGAAAACGCCGCATAGTTGACCTTCTCAAAATTGCTTTGCCGGATCACGGTGCGATGGGTGCGCTAATCCAGCTTCACGTTGCGCCATTCGTTACGGTTGATGGCGTCGCGAATCTCCGCTGCGCTTTTGCCTGCCTGATGCAATTGGCCGACAAGGAGAACCTCCTTGAGACAGACCTGTCAGGTGGCGCTGTGATCGTCTACGTGGCAATGCAAGAGGCTTTTGTGTCCAGACCCCGCATCGCAGTAACAGTAACAGGGCTGCTGCGCCAAAACTTCAGGAATGTCTTTCGCCAGTTGGTACGCTTTGACGACTGCGGGCGTCGTGAATGTTTTCGGATCAAGCGTAATGGGAAAGGGCTTGGCCTCAGCCGGGTTTAAGAAATGATCGGGGACACGCGGCGTGGCCTTGGCCTGCGGGGCCACGCTGGCGGCGTGCTCGGCGTGTGGCGCGGCGCTGTTGCCGGCAGCGGGCTCGGTGTGTTGCGCGCAGGCTCCGGCGAGCAGCGCACCCACGGCTACAACCAAGGGCCACAATCGGAAAGCGAACCAGCGCTGACCGCGTCGTGCGAAAGATGCTCGTCTCATTACCACCTCAAGAGAAAGCCCGGCGTGGCAGCCGGCAAACAGGCCGCGACACCTAAGGCATACGATTTACAAAGGGCGCTTTATCAACTCGGCGTTGGGGGAGCGTTGGGCAGTGCCTGCGGGAAAGCAAGATGCTGGCAGGCGAGCGGCATTGTAGCTGGCGGGCAGGTTAGATGCTAGTGCGAGCGGCGGCGGCGGGCTGGCCTCGTTGGCAAGACAGAAATCACGCTGATCAAATTGAGTCCCAATGAATGAAGACGTTTGCGGCTGAGAAGCTGGCGGGCGGGAATAAGAAGTTGCTGGCGTACCTCAACGCCCAGCCTCAGCCATTGCGCAATAAGAAATACCAGCCGTAAAGCCCAGGCGCCACCACGCCCTGCGTGAAGACCAGCGCGAGCACCAGCAGATGAAACAAACGGCTTAGTACCCCTTGCGGCCGCACGCGCATCATTTCAGTCGTGACGAACAAGCCCATCAAAACCAGAATTGACACACACACGGCCTTGGTCGCCAGCGCGGCAAACACTTCGCCGTAAGTGACAGTCGCCAGGGCCATGGGCAACATCATTAGCAACAACAGCGCGACCAGCATCGCCCGGTTGCGGCGGTTATAGATGGGCATTTCTTTCTTCACGAAGATGTAGGCAAGCCCGGCCGTCGCCAGGGCGAATAAAAAATAGAGTTGCAGATAACGGTTGATGGCGAGCACTTCGAGTTGCGAGCGCAATTCCCCATAGAGCGAAACACGCCGGAAATATTTTTCGGGGTTATAGCCAGTGCTCTCTTTCAAGGCGGCAATAAAGTCCTTAATCATCGAAGCGATCCAGCTATCCGCGCCGATGGCCGATACCAGCAAAAACCCGCCCACCGCCATTAACAGCATGGTCACGGCAAAGGCGCCTGAACCTTTCGATTTCATAAGCTTTTCTCCCGGTTCAACCCAATTCAATTTCAGGTCAAGTATTGCTGTGGGCAAGAGGCCCACGCGGAATAAATTGTGCCCGCCGCCGCCAGTCAAAAACGAAATTTTCAAGGCGCGGACGCCGCCTGCGCCTGCGCACCAAACACCGCGGGGCCATCGTCTGAAGGCGCTGTTGCAAAGCAGCTTGTTTGGCTCGGCAGGTCTTGCTGGCGTAGCTACACCTCTTGCCAGCAAGTGACCAAGCCGCGCGAAACATTACAAACGGCCCTATTTGCGCAGCTTGGCTGCGTTGACACGATTTGAACCGGTTCTTTAAGATGAGCCTCGCTTTGGTAACCCAACTCATTTCGGCCAACTCATTTTGGCCAACTTATTTTGGCAGGAGCAGGCGCAGATGAATCCCGCATCCAAATTTCCACCGTCATCAAAACACCCTGGCAAACAACCAGGCACGTTGCGCTGGCTGCTGAGTTTCAGCTTGTTCCTGGCGCTTTTCGCCCTCATCGCCCTGCTGGTTAGTTATGGCGTCATCAGCCTGAATGGCACTGACAAACCGGCCGCCACCGTGGCGCAACCGGCGCATCAGCCAACACCAGCGACGAAAGCAAGTGAGCCACCGGTGCTACCCTCCGGCACGGCCGGCCACGCCGCCGTAGCGCCCTCGCCGCAACGTTGACTCACGCACCCCAAACAAAAACGCCCGGCCATTGGCGGCCGGGCGGTCAGTTAGCATTTTTGCAAAGCGTTCAAACCGCGATCTTCAGACCGAGTTGTTGTAACAGCGCGCCATCAATGATGGTCTCATTGCGTTCAGCGCCCGTCGAGATGAAGGCGAAGGGCGCGCCCGACAGTTCGGCCAGCCGTTGCACATAGGCTTGCGCCCGCGCGGGCAGCTCGGCGAATTCGGTGATGCCGACCGTGCGCGCACGCCAGCCCAGCATCGTCACGTAAACCGGCTCCGCCTCATTCATCGCAGTGGCGTCGTAGGGAATTTGGTCAGTCTCCTGCCCATTAATGCGATAGGCCACGCAGATTTTGATCTCGTCTTCTTCATCCAGCACGTCCAGTTTGGTCAGCGCCAGTGCATTCAGCCCATTGACCATCACCGCGTAGCGCGCCACCACGGCGTCAAACCAGCCCGTCCGGCGCGGGCGGCCCGTCGAAGCGCCGTATTCACCGCCGCGTTGCCGGAGAGCCTCGCCCTGGGCGTCATTCAATTCGGTCGGGAACGGCCCGCCGCCGACGCGCGTCGTGTAAGCCTTGATTACGCCAATCGTCACGCCAATGGCCGAAGGCGGCAACCCCGTGCCCGTCACCGCGCCACCGACCGAAGAATTCGACGAGGTAACAAACGGATAAGTGCCGTGGTCAATGTCGAGCATCGTGGCCTGTGCGCCTTCCAGCAAAAGGGTGCGCCCGTCGCGGGAGGCTTGGTTCAAAAAGTAGGTCGTATCGCAGATGTGCGGGGCCAGCAATTCGCACCAGCGCTCGCCGTCTTCGATCAGCTTTTGTTCGTCAACCGCTTCGCCGCCGAGCGAGAGGATCAGCCGGTTGGCTTGCGCGACGCTGTGCGCCAGCTTTTCGGCCAATGTCGCGGGATCAGCCAGATCGCCCACGCGCAAACCGCGCCGCGCCATCTTGTCTTCGTAAGCCGGCCCGATGCCGCGCATCGTCGTGCCCACCGCGTTGCTGCCGCGCGAGGCTTCGATCGCGCGATCCAGCGCCACGTGATAGGGCAGGATCAAATGCGCGCGATTGCTGACCAGCAGGTTCTGCGGCGTAGTCTCGATGCCCTGCGCGCGCAGTTCGTCCATCTCATTGAGCAGCGCCTGCGGATCAACCACGACGCCGTTGCCGATGACGCAGGTCTTGCCGGGATGCGTGATGCCGGACGGGATCAGGTGCAGCACGAACTTTTGATCTACGCCATGTTTGCGAATGATGACGGTGTGGCCGGCGTTGTGGCCGCCCTGATAACGCGTGACGATGTCGAAGTGCGGCGCGAGCAGATCCACGATCTTGCCTTTGCCTTCGTCGCCCCATTGCGCGCCGATGATTGCGAGATTCATAAGTGAGTGGTGTGTGCGATGCGTTGCTGGGCTTAGTGTTGCCCATTGACGTCCTGGTTGATCTTGTTGTCTTTGCTGGCGGCGAGTTCGTTGATGCGCTGGCGCAAGGCGATTTCGTCATTCAACTGATCTAGTTCGCGGAAGAGTTGTTCGAGCTTCGCCGGTTCATGCAATCGTTCCAATTCCGCTCGCCAAGCCTGCCCAGCATACTTTTTGGTGATTTGATAATTGAGCAACCGCAACAACGTCTCGCGCTCACCGATTTCTTTGCCGGCTGCTATCTCTTCGCGTAGCATTTTTGCGCGCATCGCCTCTATCTCGGGGCCCGCAATCAATCTAATCAACTCCCGAAAGTTTGGTTCGTCTTTGACTAGCTCCACAAAATTCATTGATGACCTCCCGAACAATGCTATGACTTCGGACGCAGTGTAGCGAAGACTGCCCAGCGCGAGCAAATTCAGCGCCAACGTGTCGCGCCGGTGTTCGTCAGCCAAGCCGATCACACGCGCTGCCGCTTCCTCCAGCGCCTCCCGGCCCCCGTCCATCAACGGCACAAACGGCAGCAAATCCGGCACGCCCCATTGCAGCGCCAGCGCTGCCGGCAATTGCCAGGCCAGCACGACATGGAGGTTGATCGTCAACTGCAGCGAGCCCAAGCTGACCGTGTGACTCGTCGGGAATTCCGTCGGCGCGCCTTCGGGCGTCAACACCAGCAAATAGCTTTCAATCGGATACTGCCAGCGCGAGGAGAGCAGCAGATACAGCGCATATTCGAGCAGCCGTTGCGGCTCGTCGCCGCGATAACGGGTTTGCGCTTCGAGGTGGGCGATGCGTGCGCCGCGTTCGCTGCGGATCAGATACGGCTGATCGGCTGCGCGTTTGGCGGCGCGCAATTCGCGCGGCAAAGCTTCGATCTCAGCCTTTTCCTCCAGCGTGATCGCACCGAGCAATAACAACAGGGCCGCCGGGTTCTGGTCGGCCAAATCCTTGAACGCATCGTCGTAAGGAGTGTTGCTGGCGCTGTTCATAAGGGCCAAGGCAAGAAAACGGAAGGCCAGAACTACTTCTTGCCTTCCAGATATTTTTCAATCGAGACCGCCGCCTGCACGCCATCCGCCACCACATTCGCCAACTGATAAATGGGCCGCACACACAGATCGCCCGCCGCATACAGGCCCGGCACGCCCGTCTCCATCAAATCGTTGACCAGCACGCGCCCCTGCTCGTCGAGCTTGACCAAATTCTTGACCAGTTCCGAATTCGGCAGCCAGCCGATGAACACGAATACGGCGTTGACAGGAAACTCTTCGACCTTGTCGGTCTGCAAGTTGCGCACACGAATGCCGGTGACTTCTTTCTGGTGGCCGTTCGCCTTGCCGTAAATTTCCTCGACGGTCGAATGCCAGACGGGCTGGACTTTAGGCTGATGCAAATACTCTTCGATCAAAATCTTCTGCGCGGTGAAATGGTCGCGGCGATGGATGGCCTTGATCTCCGACGCATAGCGTGTCATGAAATGGCCTTCTTCGACCGCCGAATTGCCGCCGCCCACGACGGCCACCGGCACATTTTTGAAAAACGCCCCGTCACACGTCGCGCAAACGCTGACGCCCGCACCGAAATATTCTTTGTACCCCGGCACCTCCAATTCACGCGGATGGCGACCCATCGCCAGGATCACGGTCTTCGTCGTCACCGTCGAACCATCGCCGGCCGCAATCGTAAACGTGCCGACTTCATTCTGCGTGAGCCGCTCGGCCCCCGCGCTGAAGCGCACTTCCGCGCCGAAGCGTTGCGCGTGCTTCAGAAAGGCCTGCGAAAAATCGTAGCCCGAGATGCCGTCGGCAAAGCCGGGATAGTTATCAATCGCCGCTGAAAAGACGATCTGCCCGCCGGCAATCGCGCTCTTTTCCAGCACCAGCGTTTTGAGCAGCGAGCGCCCTGTGTAAACGGCGGCGGCCAAACCCGTTGGCCCGCCGCCGACAATCACAACATCGTAATCTGTTTGCATAATCAGTAGCCGGTAGTCGGCAGTCGGCAGTCGGCAGTCGGCAAGTCATCCATATCCAAAGATAGCGGCTGACTACCGGCTACCGACTACCGACTACTACAGTTGCCGTTCAATCATCTGCGCCAATTCGACGCTGGCGTTGCCGGGGATGCCGACGCGGCGGTCAACCTCTTCGCCCTTGTTGAACAGGATCAGCGTCGGGATGCCGCGAATGCCGTACTTGGCCGGATTTTCGAGATTGTCATCCACGTTCATCTTGAAGACCTTGGCCTTGCCTTGGTACTTCTCGGCGACCTGTTCGACGGTCGGCGCCAGCATGCGGCAGGGCGCGCACCAGGGCGCCCAGAAATCCACCAGCACCGGCTCGCCGGCTTGCAACACTTCTTTTTCCCACTCGGAATCATTCACTTCATTGACGAAATCACTCATTGCCTTCCTCCTAAATAAAAGCTTTCAACCCTGCACCCGCCCGGCCCACTTGCCTGGCGAGCGGCGGGGAGTATAGCAAACGACTTTGTACATTGGCACACGCTGCCAACGATTATTGGTGGCCTAGCGCCCGGCAGCCACAATCCGCTGATAAGCGTCCAGATAATTGTGCGCCGCGCGCTCCCACGAATGATCCGCGCGCATGCCGTTACGCTGGATACGCCGCCAAGCCTCGCGGTCGTAGTAACAGAACAGCGCCTCGTAGTATTTCTCCAACAGCCGCTCCGCCGAATAGGCGTAAAACTTGAAGCCATTGCCGCGCCCCGTCGAGCGCTCGAAGTTGTGGATCGTATCGTCCAGCCCGCCCGTCCCGCGCACCAGCGGCACCGTGCCGTATTTCAAGCTGTACATTTGATTCAGCCCGCACGGCTCATACGAAGAAGGCATCAGGAACATATCCGCGCCCGCCTCGACCAGATGCGACAACTCGTTGCTGAAGCCGAAATACACGCCGACTTGATGGGGCCGCGCCTCGCGCACCTGCTGGAAAAAGCCTTCGTAATGCGCATCGCCCGAACCCAGCAGGATGAAATACGCGCCCGTGTCCAGGATGCGGCTGATGGCCTCGGCGGTCAGATCAACGCCCTTCTGCACGGTCAGCCGCGTGACGATGCCGACCACAGGGCGCTCCAAATCCACCGGCAGTTGATACCGTTCCAGCAACTGCCGTTTGCATTCCTGCTTGCCCGCCAGGTTATTCATCGAATAATGCGCGGGCAAAAACTTGTCCGTCTCCGGATTCCACTCGTCGTAATCCACGCCATTCAAAATGCCGAGCAGGTCGCCGCGCCGCCAGCGCAAGATGCCGTCCAACTGGTTGCCGAACTCCGGCGTTTGAATCTCCTGCGCGTACTTGCGGCTGACGGTCGAGAGCGCGGTCGAAAAGGACAAGCCGCCTTTCATGGCACTGGCCGCGTTGTGAAACTCCATCCCGCGCTCGTAAACCTCGCGGCTCAGCCCGAACTTCGGCAGCAGGTTCGCGTCGAAGAAGCCTTGATAGGCCAGGTTGTGAATGGTGAACAGCGTCCGCGTGCGCGCGAAGAAAGGATCGGCGGCAAAGGTCGTCGCCAGATGCGCGGGGATGAAGCCGGTCTGCCAGTCGTTGCAATGGATTACGTCGGGCGGCGCGCCCAGGCGTTTCGCCAATTCGAGCACCGCGCGGCTGAAAAACGCGAAACGCTCCGCATCCCAATTGCCCGACCCATAAATGTAACCGTGACCGAAATACTCTTCGTTCTCGATAAAGTAAACCGGCGCTCCTTCGGCAAAATCGCGCCACACCCGCGCGCCCTTGATCGTGCCGTCAAAGGGGACTTCCAAGCCGTCCAGCCCATCCAAGAAGACCTCGCCGGTCGCGTGACTGACGACATCGCCGCCCCGTTTGCCCATGCCGGTGTAGCGCGGCGTGATGACGCCGACGTCGCAGCCGATGCGCGCCAGGGCCTTGGGCAACGCGCCTGCCACATCCGCCAGACCGCCGGTTTTGGAATACGGCACGACTTCAGAAGAGGCGAGGATGACGCGCATAAGAATGGTGTGTCGGGTGCAGCCTTTCGGATTGTTTTGGGATTGCCAACGCGGGGCGGATAGTAAGTGCCGCGTCGAAAGCTTGTCAATTCACATGCCCCAAACCTTGATCGTCGTGCCGCGTAGCT
>JAYUCP010000512.1:0-22122 GCA_043740245.1 Acidobacteriota bacterium
GCGTTCACCAATTCGGGCCAGGTCTGCATTTCGGTCGAGCGCGTTTACGTCGAAGCGCCGATTGCCGAAGAGTTCACACGGCGTGTGGTTGAAAAAACGCGCGCGTTGCGGCAGGGCACTGACGGCGGCGAGGCGGCGACGGACAAGCGTGTGGATGTGGGCGCGATGACCTTTCCAAAACAGGTCGAAACCGTCGAAGAGCACATTGCCGATGCCAAAGCGCGCGGCGCGCAAATCCTGACCGGCGGGCAGCGCAATCCGAATTTGTCGGGCAGGTTTTTTGAGCCGACCGTCTTGGCTGGCGTGGATCATTCGATGAAAATCATGACCGAAGAAACTTTCGGGCCCGTGCTGCCGATTATGCGCGTCAACGATGCCGCTGAGGCGTTGCGGCTGGCGAATGATTCGCGCTATGGGTTGAATGCCAGCGTGTTCACGGGCGATCAGGCGAAAGGCGAGCGCCTCGCCGCGCAAGTCGAAGCGGGCATCACGACCGTCAACGATGTGATCGTAGGCTTCGGCGTCAGCGACGCGCAGTCGGGCGGCTTGAAAGAGAGCGGCATCGGCAAACGCCACGGCGCACCCGGCATTCGGCGCTTTTGCAACGAACAGGTTATCATCAGCGACCGGTTCAGTTTTCTGACGATGAAGCGCGAACCGACTTGGTACCCGTACACAGCGCAAACCGAACGCGTGTTGACGCGCGTGCTG
The DNA here is from genome assembly GCA_043740245.1 of Acidobacteriota bacterium. Lineage (GTDB taxonomy): Bacteria > Acidobacteriota > Blastocatellia > RBC074 > RBC074 > JACPYM01. Next base: position 712 of record JAYUCP010000512.1, read on the forward strand.
GGCGCGCTCTTTTCGTCGCGCCTCGGCGCAAAATTCAAAGCCCTGCTGGGCAAGTAAAATTCAGAACCGCAATGTTCAAACACACTGCTGCAATCGTCTTCACGCTGTTGCTGTCGCTGGTTTCGCTGGGGCTGCCGCGCGCCGCCACGCAAAGCCGCAACTCGCGCGCCATCCTCAGCGAAGCGCCGCCGCCTTACGATCAAAAGCTCGCGTATGGCAGCGACCCGCTGCAATTCGGCGAACTGCGCTTGCCCAAGGGCGACAAGTTCAAAAAGCCCTATCCGGTGGCGGTCGTTATTCATGGCGGTTGCTGGCTGGCGGAATACGGCCTTGGTTACATGGGCCACCTGAGCGCCGATCTGGCGCAGGCAGGCGTGGCGACCTGGAATCTGGAATACCGGCGCGTCGGCGATGCGGGCGGCGCCTGGCCCGGCACCTTTGAAGATGTGGCGCGCGGCGTTGATCACTTGCGGGTGTTGGCAAAATCGTATCCGCTCGATCTGCAACGCGTCATTGCCATCGGGCATTCGGCGGGCGGCCATCTGGCCTTGCTGGCGGGTGCGCGGCAGCGTTCAAAGGCGAGCGAGCCGCTCCCCTTGCGTGGCGTCGTCGCGCTGGCGGGCATCACCGATTTGCGTCGCACGGGCACGGCCTGCGATGTCGAGGTCAGCAAGCTGATGCATGGTTCGGCGCAAGAGCAAGCAGGCGCGTATGATCTGGCCTCGCCGCTGGCGCGTTTGCCCTTGCGCGTGCGGCAAGTCATTGTGCAGGGTGATAGCGACCGGATCATACCGGTTGTGATGGCGACGGAATATGTCGAACGGGCCAAACAGAAAGGCGATGACGCGCGCTTGTTGTTGATCGAGAAAGCCGGACATTTTGAATTGGTTGATCCGCAGGCGGCGGCGTGGGCGCAGGTGAAAGAGGCAGTGCTGGGATTGGTGGGGCAGCCTGTGCAGCGCTGATGGTTTTGTTCTGCTTGTCTTCTTCTGTAGTTGCGTTGTGTAGCGGCAATTTCAAATTTGAGATTTGAGATTTGAAATTGCTTCCGAGTAACCGCGAACGCCACGCCCAAGTCAGAGCGTGCCGCTTGCTTCCGTTTCTTGTTGCGGCAATTTCAGATTTCAAATTTGAAATTGCCTTACTTCAACCTCTGCTCAGCAGAAAGGAGTCCCCTCATGACTTACGCACGTTTTGAAGACCTGCCCGTTTGGAAAGCCGCCATCGAACTGGCTGTGCGCGTCTTCGCCTTGACTGCGCGCCCCGAATTCAAAGGGTTTTATGACATGAAAAACCAGATGGAACGCGCCGCCGTGTCGGTCTCCAACAACATTGCGGAGGGCTTTGAGCGCGGCACGACGAATGAATTGCTCAACTTTATTTACATTTCACGCGGTTCGGCGGGCGAAGTGCGTTCGATGACCCATCTGTTGGAACGGCTGCCAGCGTTTGCCAGTCTCAAGGCTGAGGTGTTCGACATACGCGGGCGGGCTGAAAACATCACGCGCCAATTGCGCGGCTGGGCTGACAGCCTGCAAAATTCCGACATCAAAGGGCAGCGCCATCTCAACGACCAGACCCGGCGCGCCGACCAACGCAAACAGGAACGCGAAGAAATGCTGGCCGAAGAGCGCCAGTTTCGTGAACAACTCATTGCCAGAGAGACGGCCAGAATCCAAGCTGCGCAACAAGCGTCAGCGCTTCACCAACCGTAATCATGCAATCCCAATCATCAGGAGAATGAATCTATGAGCATCCCCGCAAGCAAGAACGGCAACGGTAACGGCAGCAACCACGGCAACGGGCATCATCCGCTGCCCGTCAAAGAAGGCGGTTACAAGATCGTGTTGACCGCGCCGTTGACCGAAGCGATTGATCACGCCGGCTATTTCATTCAGATGGGCATGGCTTCGATGCCGATTTGGATGGAGGGTGTGATGAACAGCAAGTATCCGAACTGGCGCGATGTCGAATACAACGACGACGGTTCGGCGCGTTACATGCCCGCCGGCACGCGGCTGGTCGAGGCCTCGCTGTTGCGCGATTTTCCGGCAGAGGACATTGCCTGCTGTTACCCCGCCGATCTGGATAACTTCATCGGGCCTAACACGCGCGTCGTGGCGGTCTCGACGCACAACCCGCTGGGCGTCACCTTTGCGGCGGGCGTTTACACTTCGATCTTCGGCACGTCGAAGATGCCGATCAATTCACATTACGCGCGGCTGATGTTCGCGCAGATCAAAGACAATCCGCACCGCGCCAACTACAAAGTCATCGTCGGCGGCTCCGGCGGCTGGCAGATCAAGCAGACCGACACGTTTGAAGAACTCGGTGTGGATTGCGTGGTCGAGGGGCGCGCCGAATCGGAAGACACGATGGCGCTCTTTCACCAGGCCATCGCCGGTGAACCGCTGCCGCGCGAAGTTGACGTCGCCCATCCCAAAGAACGCAGCGCCTTCCTCGTGCCGCAAAAACGCACGACCTTCGGCGTCGTCGAGATGACCACCGGTTGCGGCCGCCGCTGTCAATTCTGCGTGCCCGATCTGAATCCGCAGATTGACATGCCCAAGGACAACATCATGTCCGCCGTCCACGCCAACGTCGCGGGCGGCAACAAGCAAATCAGCCTCGCCACCGAAGACATGTTCATCTGGGGCCAGGTGCACACTGAGACGCCCTTTTACTTCCCGAACCGCGAGGCGCTGCTCGATCTTTACGGCTCCATCGTCAACACGCCCGGCGTCGAACAGCACGTGCTCAGTCATTGCACGATGGCCCCGGCGGTGGTTGATCCGGTGCTGATCCGGAAGCTGTCGGAAATGCTGCTGGATAAAAGCCCGCTGCATTTGCCTACACTCAGTTCGCATCCGAAAAAGAAAATCCTCGCGCCGCTGATCGGCTTGGAAACCGGCTCCGTGCGCATGGGCAAGAAGATCATGCCCAGCAAAGGCGTCCCGTTCCCGATTGACGAATGGCCGAGCGTGATCCTGGAAGGGTTGCGCACGCTGAACCAAAACAACTGGTTCCCGGTCATGACGCTGATCGTCGGCGCGCCCGAAGAATCGGACGATGACGTGATGGCGACGCTCGATCTGGTTTACGAGATGGAACGGCGCGGGTTGTTTGCCTTCCTGGTGCCTTCGATTTTCACCCCGCTGCACGACACGCGTATGCAGGACAAGATGGGCGTGGCCGAAACGACGAAGCTTTCGGCGTTGCAATGGCAATTGCTGATGAAGTGCTGGAAATTCAATCTGCGTCACGGCCTGTATAGCTGGTGGGGGCCGATTGCCTGGCGCACGGGCGCGCTGGGGCTGTGGGCGTGGAAGCTGCGCAAGCTCAACGGGCCGAACTTCACCTGGCCGCTCTTCAACTTTGCGGGCGCGTTGCCTGAAGGCTTGATGGCGAAGCTGGGGAAAATTTATGTCGGCAAACCTTTCAAGAGCAAATCGCGCAAAGAACTGCTGGCGACCATTCGCCCGAATCAGTGGCAGTATTTGCGCGAAGATTGCGGCGATTTGCCGGAGGGGTGGGCGGCGAAAAAGCCGTTGTCGGTGTTGAAGCAGGAAGTGTTGGCCGGCGTGCAATGAACTGTGAACAGATGACAGAGAAAATCGTTTGGGTGAAAGGAACTGACCTTGAGTATCCTTTCCTCGCTGAGTCAGGCGGTAAGCAATGTGTGCTCCGCCTCAATGACTTTCCTGAAGAAACTCTTTACACCTTACTGGTGAATGGCGGAGAGGGCGCTCAGTTCGATGATTGGCCGAAGCTGTGGGTGCGAGCCTAAGCAATGGAAGGAAGTGCAAAATGATCGTGAATGTTTCACCGACCACAGAAAAATTGTTGAGTGAAATGGCCGTGCGTACCGGACAGCCACTGCCTGACTTGGCGGCTTCGTTGCTCGAAGAAAAACTGCGCGAGCCGCCGGCGCTTGCTGAAAACGGTGCTGATGAGACAGACCCGCATGCGCTGGCAAAGGTGATTGCCAAGTTGCTCAACCGCACGCCGGAAGAAATCGAAGCCGCGCGCGCGCGAATTTTCAAGGCGAGCCGGCCACCGCGTCCGTTGCCGGAAGGCCAAACTCTTGAAGATGTGCTGGCAGGCCAGTGGCCCGGCGATGAAACGGATGAGCAAGTTTACGAGGCGCTCAGAAAACTTAGCTAACGATGGCTACTGCGTACTTTCTCGATACCAACATCCTTGTGCATCTCGTCCGCCGCAATGCTTTGGGGCAGTACCTGGCCGGTCATTATTCGCTTTATCTGATTGAGCCGCGTCCACTGATCAGCGATGTTACCGAGGGCGAGTTGCGCTCACTCGCCGCGCAATGGGGTTGGGGCGCACAGAAACGCGATCAGATGGAATATGTGCTCTCCTGCTTCTGGCGCATCGCCATCAACACGCCGGATGTGTTTGAAGCCTACGCCGCAATTGACAGCTATAGTGAATCGGTTGGGCGCTCAATGGGCAAGAACGATCTTTGGATTGCCGCGTCGGCCTTGGTGGCACAGGCGCATTTGCTGACGACCGACAAAGACTTCGATCATCTTTCACCTGCGTTCATCACGCACGATTATATTGACCCGGCGAACACGCCGATTTGAGTACCAGAAAGGAAACTGCTTATGCCCCGTGGAAAAATGCCGAAAGGCAAATGCGAATACTGCGGCGAGGAACTGGCGAAGAACACTGCCGCCAAGCACCTCGCCGCCTGCGCCAAACGCCAAGCCGTCATCGCCGCCGCCGCCAAGAAAAAGGGCGCGAGCGAGACGCTTTATCACTTGCGCGCCGAGAATCCCTACCTGAAACAGTTCTGGCTGGATTTGGAGGTGCGCGGCGCGGCGACGCTCAAAGACCTGGATCATTACCTGCGTGAAATCTGGCTGGAATGCTGCGGGCATATGAGCCAGTTTTCCATCGGCGGCTGGGGCGGGGAAGAGATCGCCATGACGCGGCGCATCGAGCAGGTCTTCAAGCTCGATGTTGAAGTCACGCACATTTACGATTTCGGCACCGAGACCGAGACGAAGCTCAAAGCCATCGGCACGCGCACTGGCCTGCCGACGACCAAACACCCCATCGCGCTGCTGGTGCGCAATTTGACGCCCGGTACGCCGTGCATTGATTGCGGCGCGCCTGCCACGCAACTCTGCCAGGAATGCATGATCGAAGACAACGTCTGGGGCGCGCTGTGCGATGAACATGCCGAAACGCATCCGCACGATGATTACGGCGAGCCGGGGCCGTTGTGCAATTCGCCGCGCATGGGGCAGTGCGGTTACGAAGGGCCAGCCGAACCGCCGTATTAAACGGATGCTGTTTGTGCCCAGCCAACCTTGCAATAAATCAGGAAGCCGCTTGGAAAATGTAGGTTACGTACTGAGTGTGGAAAGGGAGACGTAATGAGCACAGCAATTCAAACATCGCGCGCCGCGCGGTTGCAGATCGTGCGGGAGCATCTGGCAGCCGAGTGTCAACACAACCTCGACGCAATTATGGCGACCTTCAGCGCACAGCCCGGCTTTGCGCTGAACGGGACGGAGGTCAGCGGATACGAAGTTGTGCGCGGGTTGTACGATGATTTCGGATTCGGCCGGCAAGGCAGTTTCGCCGACATCCAACTCGAAGTGCAGCAGCAGTACGCCGGTGATGACAGCATCACCGTGGAGCTGCTGTTGCGTGCCAAACACGCGGGCGAATGGCAGGGTATTGCGGCCACAGGGCGCGCGATTGAAGTTCCGCTTTGTGCCATCTTTACGTTTGACGCCGCAGACAAGATCGCCAGCGAACGCGTCTATTTCGATGCGGCAACGGTGTTGCAACAAATCGGCGTTTTGGGTTAAACGGCTTATTCACAAAGTTCATATTGCATCAACGAACAGCGGGTGAAGCGGCAATTCAATTACCTGCGCAAGACGTTTGAACGTGGCCTTACGCCGTCCGGCAACCCGGTGCTGGTCAATGTGCGAACGGCTTGGTAAGCGGGCTTTCCACCAACCACCAACCTTTCAATACAAGGAGAAACGTTATGGCATTAGGCATGTATTTCTCGCCCAAAGGCATGGGCAAGGCGCAATACGACGAGTGTATCAAGCAACTCGAAGCCGCGGGCGCAGGCGCTCCGGCAGGCAGGCTTTATCACATCTGCTTTGAAGTGGGTGGCAACCTGCGCGTCTTTGACGTGTGGGAATCGCAGGCCGCTTTCGAGCAGTTCGGCCAAACGCTCGTGCCGATTCTGGCGGGCTTGGGCGTAGATGTAGGTCAACCGGATGTTTGCCCGGTTCACAATATCGTCAAAGGCTGAACCGCTGACTGCCTTGATTCTAAGCGTTGGGGAGGGCCGTCTTGTGCGGTCATCGGCTGGAAGACGTTGCGCCGGAGCGCCAGCTTTACGTGGTAATTCGGGAGACGGTTTGGTTGCGGCTCGCTGAGTCAGTAGGCCGGCGGCGCTTCTTTCTGGAAAAGCTCAAGCTGACCGTGTTCGATCACCGTGAACGAGCGGTGTTGCAATGGATACCCTGAACCGTTACCGCGCGATCTTCGACCGCCAGGCGGACAGCTACGTGGTGATTGCGTTGGGCTGGGAACGCGCGCGCCGCGTCCACCACTTCGTGATTCATCTGGAAATCATCAACGGCAAAGTCTGGCTTCAGGCAGATAACACCGATCTGGTGATTGCGGAAGATTTGGAACGCGCGGGCATTCCGAAAAGCGACATCGTGCTTGGCTTTCATCCTGCGGACGTGCGTCCGTTCACTGAATACGCTGTGGCGTGAGGGAGTACTTCAACAATGGCGGCGAAAGATGTTGATCACAAACAGGTCAGGCGTGCGTTGGAAAAGGACGGCTGGACAGTAACGGATGATCCGTTGGCCCTGAGTTGGGGCAAGACAGGCGTCAAGATTGATCTCGGATTGGAGCGCCTGCTGGCGGCGGAAAAAGACACTCGTAAGATCGCGGTCGAGATCAAAAGCTTTCTGAGCCGCTCTCGCATTGACGACCTTGAGCATGCTCTGGGGCAGCTTGTGCTTTACCGGCACGTGTTGCGGCGTCAGCAACCTGAGCGGGAACTTTTCCTCGCCGTGCGGGAAAACGTGTATTTGCAATTCTTCGCGTTGGCGCACGTTGAGGAATTGCTGAAGGAAGAAGCGATTCGGTTGATTGTGTTCAATACCCAGACAGAGGAGATTCTGAAATGGATACCTTGACTAAGTACCGCGACATCGTTGAAAAGGCGTTGCGCGACAACCTGCTACCTGCCAGCCGGTTTATCAAAACCCAGGATCGCGCGGTCTTTGACCGTAACTCAGATAACTACCTGATCATGCGCGAAGGTTGGGATGGCGCACAGCGGATCCACCATTGCGTCGTTCATCTCGAAATCATCAATGGGAAAATCTGGGTGCAGGAAGATTGGACGGAGCATGGCGTCGCGGCAGACCTCGAAGAAGCGGGGATTCCGAAAAGCGACATCGTGCTCGGTTTCCAGCCCGCCAGCGTGCGCCCGCACACCGAATACGCGGTGGCGTGAAGAGCGCTGCAACGATGGCGGCGAAAGACATCTATCACGAACACGTCAAGACGGCACTTGAGCAAGACGGCTGGACGATGATGCTCTGAAAGGATGGAAAAGTAGAGCAACCTTTCCAGGTTGCTCGTGTTCTCCCAACTGCGTCGTTTACGAATTCATGAGCAACCTGGAAAGGTTGCTCTACTTTTCCTGAAGAGCGATGAATGATTTTGGGAACAGCGGAATCCGTCAACGGCGTGCCGATCCGGTTGACGGATGAACGGTGGGAGCACACCTTGATTCACGGCCTTATATGCGAGGCTACGAAGCAACAGTACTTGATGTCGTCGCAGCGCCCGAGCTGATTTTGCGGGCGCCGGGCGGCGTGCTGATGGCCGTGGCGCCGCACGGACGGCAGGGCTTTTTGTGCGTGCTTTACCGCGAAGTGAAGCGCCGCGACGGCTTCATCCTCACGGCTTATTTCAAGGACTCTTACCACCGGAGACAAGTGATATGGCGCGCAAACGACTAAAAATGAATCCCAGTGCTTTACTGGCAAGCGCGGCGCGGCGGGTTGAGTTGCCCGTGCTGCCGATTTCCATTCGCTACGATGCGGAAGCCGATATGCTCTACCTGAAGCTCCGCGACGATCTACCAGCCAACCGCACGACTGACGACATGGACAAGGGGCTGATCTTCGATTGGCACAACCGCACGTTGGTTGGCGTGCAAATGCTGGCGGTTTCTCAACAAGCCCAACAAGATTGATAAGCGGACAGCTACGGGGTGATTGCGTTGGGCTGGGAACGCGCGCGCCGCCCGCGCCACGTCGTGATTCATCTCGAAATCATCAGAAAAGCGACATCGTACTTGGTTTTCACCCGGCGGATGTGCGTCCGCATACCGAATATGCGGTCGGTTGAATTCACGTCAGGCGCTCTCAATTGGAGGCTGTATTGGCTGCTTCTGAAAAGGAGAAATAGGCCATTGACGGATCAATGACAAATACAGCGGTTTCAGTTTGCATGTTCAGGGCGAGAGATGTGAAAGCCTACGAAAATTGAGCAAAAGAATTCGCAACCCTGAACACGCAAGCTAAAACCGCTGTAGATTGAGCAAAAAGCTAATTATACCGAGATGAAATCTAGGCAAGGCCAAAATTGGTTGACAGTTCAACGAGCTGGCATAATTCTTGGGACGCTGGCGATAGTTATAACTATTTGTGGCCACTTAATTCAGTATAAAACCTTTAGCCTAAAAGATTTGTTTATTAACTTATGGGCCAATATAAGTACAGAACTACTTAGTATCGCAGTTACTATTTTGATCATCGACAAATTGTATCAACGTCACGATGAAGAGCGAGAGAAAAAACAGTTAATGCTACAAATGAGTAGCCCAGATGAATCATTTGCCCAAGAAGCAATACGTAGTCTTCGAGCAAGAGGTTGGCTCACAGATGGCTCGCTTCGTGGAGTAAATCTTCGTTGGGCTAACCTGAAAAAGGGAGAGCTATGGGGTGCTGATTTGCAGATGGCTGATTTCAATCAAGCAAAACTAAAGGGAGCTCGTCTTGCAAAAGCTAATTTATTTGATGCGCGAAATCTTTTTGATGAGCAACTTATTCAAGCGAGGAATTTGAGGGGAGCTACTATGCCAGATGGAAATCTCTATGATGGTCGGTTCAATCTTGATGGCGATTTTTTCCTTGCAGACCGTGATCGCGTAAATATTAATGATCCTGATCAGATGGCAGGCTTTTATAATGTTTCCCTTGAGGTATATCTTAGCGGTCAAGAATGGGCCAAGGAAAACTTGATGAACGCAAAAAAACAAAACACGCCGGGGGAATGCGTCCGTGCCTAACTTATGTTATGCAGGTTATGCAGACTCGAATCACACTGCTGCTCTGCGCTCTGCTATTCTGAATCGACAGACGAAGGTTCGTGTCTTCTCAAGCTGCTGCGAGTCGCAATTGACCGGATACGGTTGCCGAATATTTTTCGGCAGTTTCGTTTTCCGGCTTGGCATTCACTCCCTCAGAAACACGAAAGCCCGGCCATGTTGTGCCGAGCTTCGGAAATGGCGCGGTATGTGCGAGCACACACAGCAACCGAAAAATTTAATACGCTGCTACAAGCGTGAAGTCAACCAGTCAACCATGAAATCCAGCTTGGCGTTATACAAGCTCAAATCACACCGTTGCTCCGCGCCGGGTGCAGTTTTCAAAAGTCGGTCAGCAGATGAAATCAATGGCGTGAATCCCACCGACGGCAGTCGGTGGATGGTTAAAGTCCAACCTACCAACGCGATGGAAACTGCGGCGAATCCCACCGACGGCAGTCGGTGGATGGTTAAAATCCAGCCTGCGCCCCACGCGGAACTGAAGGTTGGACTTTAACCATCCACCGACTGCCGTCGGTGGGATTCAGCAATCATGTCCTGAGCTTGTGTGTAGGTTGGACTTTAACCATCCACCAACTGCCGTTGGTGGGATTGTGACCGATTCTTGAAAACTGCACCCCTTTGCGCTCCTGAGTTTAGAAAGTAGCGTCTCTCAAAAAAATGAACCTACAGTTCGTAGAAAGGCGTATGGCCTGACATGAATACCAATCAAACTGACTTACCGACTTCTCAACGTCCGCTCCGGCTGTGGCCCGGCGTGGTTGCCGCGGTGCTGCTGTGCCTGGTCTGGTTCGGCGTACCCCTTGTCGCTCCTCCCGAAGCCGCCATGTTCGCGGTGCTGGGCGCACTCGCCTGCGGCTTGGCAATTGTGGTGTGGTGGCTGTTTTTCAGCCGCGCGCCGTGGCCTGAGCGCGTAGGCGCGATCGTGCTGATGGCTGCCGCGTTGGTTGCGACCAAACTCGTCGTACACGCTTCCATTGCGGGCGGGGCGATGGGGATGTTGCTCTACGTCTACGCCATCCCGATGTTGTGCCTCGCCCTCGTCGCCGCAGTGGTTGCCAGTCGTCGCTTGTCTGCCGGATTCCGGCGCGCGGCGCTGGCCGTCGCCATCCTGCTCGCGTGCGTAGCGTTCACGCTGATCAGAACGGATGGCATGGTCGGCGACGGCGCGGCGGCTTTCCATTGGCGGTGGACTCCCACTGCCGAAGAACGCCTGCTGGCTCAGGCGCGCAACGAAAAAGAACCGGTGGCACTCGCGCCTGCGCCGACAGCTTCACCGTCCGCAACGCCATCGCCCACCCAGACGCCCGTTCCAACGCCGACGCTGGCAGCCGCGCAGCCTTCCGCAACGAATGTGCCGAATCCCGCTGGCGCGAAATCAGACTGGTCAGGCTTTCGTGGAGCGGAGCGCGACAGCATCATTCGCGGCGTGCGGATCAACACCAACTGGTCTCAGTCACCGCCGGTTGAGCAGTGGCGCAAACCCATCGGGCCGGGCTGGTCGTCCTTCGCGGTTCACGGCGAGCGCTTTTACACGCAAGAGCAGCGCGGCGAAGACGAGATCGTTTCGGCTTACCACCTGACGACCGGCGAACCGGTGTGGCGGCATCGTGACGCGGCGCGGTTTTGGGAATCGAACGCTGGCGCGGGGCCGCGCGGGACGCCGACCCTGAGCAATGGCCGTGTATACGCACTCGGCGGCACGGGCATTCTGAACGCGCTTGATGAACGCACTGGTTCCGTCGTCTGGTCGCGCAACGCCGCCGCCGACACCAAAAAGAAAGTGCCGGACTGGGGCATCGCAAGTTCGCCGCTGGTGGTCGGCGACGCCGTCATCGTAGCGACCGCCGGGGTGCTCGCGGCCTACGACCTCGGCGGCGGCAATCCGCGCTGGGTCGGCCCGGCTGAAGGGTCGGGCTACAGTTCGCCGCATCTGGCGACGATTGGCGGCGTCGCGCAAATCTTGCTGCTGAACGGGACGGGCGCGATCAGTGTCGCCCCGGCTGATGGCAAGCTGCTCTGGCAACACGCCTGGAACAGTGATGGCATCGTGCAACCGTTCGTGGTCGGAGGCAGCGACGTATTGCTCGGCAGCGGTTCCAGCATGGCCGAAGTCGGCTTGCGCCGCATCAGCGTCACGCGCGGAGCCGATGGCCCTAACGCATGGAATGTCGCGGAGCGTTGGACGACGAACAGCTTGAAGCCGTACTTCAACGATTTCGTCGTTCACAAGGGCCACGCTTTCGGTTTCGACGGCAGCATCCTCGCGTGCGTTGATCTCGCCGACGGCCAGCGCAAGTGGAAGGGCGGACGCTACGGCCACGGCCAACTCGTCGTGCTGCCCGATCAGGATGTGCTGCTGGTGCTGTCGGAAGAAGGCGAACTGGCGCTGGTGGCGGCAAGCTCCGATAAGTTCACCGAACTGGCGCGCTTCAAGGCGATTGAAGGCAAGACCTGGAACCATCCGGTGCTGGTCGGCGATACGCTGCTGGTGCGCAATGGCGAAGAGATGGCGGCGTTTCGGCTGGCGCTGGCGGGGCGTTGACACGCCGCGCTTGACGACTTGCTACCTTCTATTAACTATGCGAATTGACCCAAGTGAATTTCGCGCGTGCCCCCTGCGCGTACACGCATTGCTGCACGACGTTCCGCTGGAGGACGTGTGGGCGATCCGGCTCGCTGGTGGCGGCGCGGGCCGCACGATCCAGGACGTGCGGGCCGTATTCAGCGCGGGAGCCGAGGCCGTCCCCCCGCTGGTCAAAGGGCTGTTCCGCCTGCGTGGCCGCATCGGAGCCCTGTTCGGGTGGGATCAGCAGCGTCCTGCGTGGAACGCCGAATCCTACGCGCAGCGTCTCAGCGCGGCAGATCGTGCCCAGTCAACGGCCGCTCCGGGGACACCGGACGGACGACTCAGCTTCCTCTACCGGTTTGAGAATGAGCAGTTGAGCGAGCGGCGTAACGCGACGGTGCATGCGTTCTTGTCACTCTCGCTGCGGCCAACGCCGGGCGGGTACCTGGCGTACTTGGCAGTCTACGTGCAGCCCGTGCATCGGTTCACCAGGCTGTACATGAAGGCTATCGCGCCCTTCCGCCGCCTGGTCGTTTATCCGGCCATCATCCAGCAGGTGCAGCGCGCGTGGGCCGAACGCTATGGCGGAGAGAGTGGTGACGAGAGCCGGCTGAGGATGTAAGGCTGTGCTAGCAGACCAGACCATTCAAATACGCCTGCTGCGCGTAGTGAGAGGTTGTGATGACCTTGAAAACACACCTAACGGTGTGTCAGGCGGCACTAGAGATTCTACTGAACCACGAGGCTAAGGAAGCATGAGTTACGAATTTGATATCGTCGAAGTACAGCCTGTGACGCTCGCAGTTTGCGAGACCTTCATCAAGCAAGCCGAGATTCCGGCACGGATCATCGGGATGTTCGATATTGTTTATACCTGGTTGCGTGAATCTGCTGCCAAGCAAGTTGGACACAACTATGCGATCTACGATCAATTCAGTGCTGCTGGCATGCGCATGAGAGTGGGGTTCCCCGTTTCAGCGCCTTTCGACGACGGCAGCCTTGTACGTTGCCTGGAACTAGGAGTTGCAACCGCAGCCCATACGAAACACATAGGTCCGTACAGCGGCCTGCACGCGGCGTACTCAGAATTGAACAAATGGTGTAGCAGAGAATCACTCAATCGGGCTGCGTTTTCCTGGGAGGAGTACGGTGACTGGGACGATGATCCATCCAAGCTGGTGACCGACATCTACATCAAACTTAGCTGAACTGAAAACGGCGCCGGCGGCTCGTTTCGTCAGCTTCCATTCGTATGATGACTGGGCTGATTGCATTGACATGCTCGACGCTCCGCACCCGCAGACCCTGCTCGCTTACGGCATGAATGGACGGGAGCTGTCCCTCCCGCACGGCGCGCCGGTGCGCTTGCGGGTGGAAACACAACTGGGCTACAAGAGCATGAAGTACCTACAGCGTATCGTCGTGCGGGACGGCTTCGACGACGGCGGTGAAAAGGGGAACATCCTGAACGGCTGGTCTTGGTACGCGGGAATTTGAGGGCGGTCATCCCCGCGGAAAATCCACGGCTTCACCGTTCCAGCATTGATCAAGCGGGCATGGGATTTATTGCCGACGCCTTGAGAAACGCAGTATGCTTTCAGTGAGATGTGATTTTATGACAGTGCAAATCAGCGTTAAGCAAGAAACGGCTGCAAGATTGCAAAGCCTGGCACGGATGCTGGGCTTGAGCGTGGCCGACTATTTAGAAAGGATCGCCGCCGCTTCCTTCCAGCCGGCCAATGATTCCCCTGAACATAGCCAGGAAACGATTGGGCAAAGGCTGGAGCGCAAAGGATTGCTTGGGATCATAGATAGCTCCGCGCCGCTTGAGCCGGATGCAACCCGCGCCGCGACGCTTTGTTTGAAATGATTGCTGACAAGCTCAAGCAACAAGGGATAACCGTTCCGTGATTTTGCCATGACTTTAATTGACACCGCCCCAATGATCGCCCTGGCCGACAAAGGGCAAAGAACGCACCCGGAATGCCGAGCGGCAGTGGCACAGCTTTCAGGCGCGCTGCTCACCACGTGGGCTTGTTTACCGAGGCGCTTTATTTTTTGCACGGCCTGCGCGGGTGGCAAGGGCAAGACGCGCTTTGGCAGTATGTGAAAGCGCAGGAAATCTTCCTTCATTCACCAACAGAGGATGAGCCATTGCGAGCCTACGAGTTGATGAAGCAATACCATGACACCCCCCATGAATTTTGCTGACGCTTCGCTGGTCGTGCTGGCCGCAAACGCGCGGGCTGCGCAAGATCATCACCGCCGATGCTGATTTCTTCGTCTACCGGATTCACGGCAAAGATTCCTTTGAGGTGGTCAAGATCAATCTTTAGCCACGTTCCAGCATTGCTCTTCTGGTAGTGATAAAAAAGTAAGGCTCGTCTGCTTGTCGCGTAGCGACGGTTGAACTTAGCCGTGGGTTTCAAACCACGGTAGCGGGATGGAGCAGTTGCGGCGGCGCCTAGCGACGCTTGAAATTTGTCCGGACAATGGCTTCTGTTTCAACCGTCACTACGCGACGTGGACACTATGAACGACGCTACTACCTGGCGTTGAAACGCCAAGCTAAATTCAAGTCGCCGCTACGCGGCTGCAAAACTGGAGCCGCACATTTCATCGCCACCAAAAATAAACAAACATAAAAACAGGAGAGAAAAACCCAAATGCAGATGCCTGATGGCTCGACCAAAAATGTACTTGATTTATTCCGCCTCGACGGCCGCCGCGCGCTGGTCACCGGCGGCTCAAAAGGCTTGGGCCGCGTGATGGCGCAGGCCTTGGCCGAAGCGGGCGCGGAGGTGGCGATTGCCTCGCGCACGCTCAGCGATTGCCAGCAAGCGGCGGATGAGATTGCCGCCGCGACAGGCCGCCGCACCGCCGCCTTTGCCGCTGACGTAGCGCAGGAGGCTGACGTGCTGCGGCTGGCGGCAGAGATTGAACGCGCGCTTGGCCCGGTGGACATTCTGATTAACAACGCAGGCATCAACATTCGCGGCCCGATTGCCGAGATCAGCGCAAGCGATTTCACTGCCGTGATGCAGACCAACGTGAACGCATCGTTTCTGTGCGCCAAAGTCTTCGGCGCGCCGATGGCCGCGCGCGGCTGGGGGCGCGTCATCAATTTGGGTTCGATCATGTCGGTCATCTCGTTGCCACAACGCGCGTCGTATGCGACCTCGAAAGCGGCGATCCTGGGGCTGACTAAAACGCTGGCGCTGGAATGGGCGGCGCAGGGCGTGACGGTCAACGCGATTTGTCCGGGGCCGTTCGCCACCGACATGAACAAACAACTGATGAACGATCCGGTGAAATACAAAGACTTCATCGCGCGCATTCCAGCGGGCCGCTGGGGCGAGTTGCACGAGATCGCCGGGCTGGCGGTGTTTCTGGCTTCGGATGCTTCGTCTTACGTAACGGGCAGCGCGTTGTTTGTGGATGGCGGTTGGACGGCGCAATAACATTGTTGAAGGAGGAAATGATGGACGCACAAGCAAGCCAGCGCTTCACCGTCGGCCCGCTCACGGTGGCGGCGGGCGAAAATGCTTCGGGCACGATTCAGATTCCGGCGGGCTGCGATGAAGCCACGACGTTGCCTGTCTCGGTCGTTCACGGGGCGCAGCCAGGGCCGGTGTTGGCGCTGATCGCAGGGAATCACGGCTACGAATACACGCCGATCCTGGCGTTGCAACGCTTGCTGCCGCAGCTCGATCCGCAACAACTTTTTGGCACGGTGATCCTCGTGCACGTGGCGAATATGCCGTCGTTCTTGCGCCGCACGGTCTATTACTCGCCGGTGGACGGCCACAACCTGAACCGCGTTTATCCGGGCAAGGCGGATGGCACGGTCTCCGAACGCATCGCTTATGCGATCACCAAAGAGGTCATCGAACGCGCCGATTACCTGCTGGACTTGCATTGCGGCGATGGCAACGAATCGCTGCGGCCCTACAGCTATTGGGACGTGCAGGGCGGCGGCAGGGAAGTGATCGAAAAATCGAAACAGTTGGCGCTGGCCTTCGGCTTCGCGCGCATCGTGATGGACAAAGAACGCCCGACGGACGCGGCCCATTCGCTGTACTGCTCGACCACGGCCATCACGCGCGGCAAACCGGCGCTCACCATCGAATCGGGCGGCCTGGGCGCGACCGACAACGAATCCATCGCGCAGATCGAACGCGGCGTGCTGAACGTGCTGCGCCACTTGCAAATGCTGCCGGGGCAGGCGCAGATGGTCGAACAGCCGATGTTCATTGAGCGCAGCGAAGTGCTGCGCAGCGCGGCGACCGGGATTTTTTATCCGCTGGTCGAACGCGGGCACACTGTTGCGAAGGGCGCACTGCTGGGTTATGTGACGGACTTCTTTGGCCAGCGGGTGTCTGAGTTGCGCGCGCCGTTTGCGGGCGAGTTGCTTTACATCCTGGGCACGCCGCCGATCAGCAAGGGCGAGCCGCTGGCGATGATCGCGCAGGTGCTGTAGGCGGAGAAATGCTGACGCGCCAACCGAGACCGCTATGCCGAATCACGGGGAAAGCACAACCGCAATGGTTTTGCTTCCCCTTGACCGCTGCGTCCGTTCCGGCACGCAGCGGTGATTATCGTTGCAAGCTCGCGGCCACCGGCGCATCGCCCGCGCGTCCCTGCGTCACCGTCCGTGCCGCGCCATCCGCACTGCCGCGTATGTACCACGCCTGTTCACTGACGCGCCAAACAGTGAGGTCGGCTTTGCCATCGCCGTCATAATCGCCCGGCGCGGCTTGATCGAAGTAGGGCGCATAATTCGCGCCCCACTCCGTCACGCGTGCACTGTTGCTCGCGCTTTGCCAGATGTACCAGGTGCTGCCGCGCCAGACCGCGATGTCCGTCTTGCCATCGCCATCGTAATCCGCCGCCACCGGCACGTCCGTGCCCAAGCCCCAGGCTTTCATCATAACTTGCCCGTCGCTACTGCGTTTGATGAACCACGTCCCGGTAGCGCGTCTGAACACCGCGACATCGGTCTTGCCATCGCCGTCGTAATCGCCCGGCAACGCGACATCGTCGTAAGGCGCATAAGCCGCGCCCCAGGCCACGCTGTCAATCGCTCCGTCGCTGCTGCGCACGATGTACCAGTTGCCTTCGCTACCGCGCCAGACTGCAATATCAGTTTTGCCGTCGCCGTCGTAATCGCCGGGCACGGGCACGTCAGTCGCCAGGCCCCAGGCTTTGGTCAGCACGCTGCCATCGCTGCTGCGCTTGACGTAAAACGCGCCATCAGACGGGCGGAACACGGCGAGATCCGTCTGGCCGTCGCCATCGTAATCGCCCAGCAACGTGACATCGCCTGCCGTGCCCCAACGTTGGTTGACGTTTTGCCCGTCGCTGCTGCGCACGATCTGCCACGTGCCAGCTTTGGCCGACCATAACGCCGGATCGCTCTTGCCGTCGCCGTCGTAATCGGCTGTCTGCGCCAGCGCCGCCAGCCCAGCGCCGATCACGATGGTGTATGACTTCGTCGCCTGACAGGTGCCGCCCAGCGCCTTGACCGTGAAGTTGTATGTGCCCGTTTGATTGGTCACGCCGCTGATCACACCCGCGCTGTTCATGGTGTAACCCAGCGGCAACTGGCCCAGCAGCAGGCTGAACGTATACGTGCCCGCCGGTGTGAGCGAGAGCGGCTGGTTGTAGTTCTGCCCCACCGTCCCATTCGGCAACGACGGCGGGTTGAACGTCAGCGTCGCGCAAGCCACTGTTAGCACATAGCCGCGCGAGCCCGTACAGCCGCCTTGCGCGGTCGCCCTGATGGTGAACACGAAAGTGCCGCCCGTCGCGGGTGTGCCGCTCAGCGCGCCGGCGCTGCTCAAGCTCAAGCCCGGCGGCAACGCGCCGCTCGCGACGCTGAACGTATAGGGCGCAATACCGCCCGTCGCCGTGAGAGTGGTGGCCGGATAAGCCGTCCCCAGCGTCGCGCCGGGCAAGGTCGCCGTCGCCGGACTGATTGTGATCGGCGCGCAGGTGCCGGTGATGAGCAGGTTGTAGGCTTGCGTCTTCGCGCAACCGCCCCAGCCCGTCGCCATGATGGCGAAAGCGAAATTTCCCGGCGCGCTCGGTGTGCCGTTCAGCGTGCCGTTGCTCGCCAGCGTCAAGCCCGGCGGCAGCGTGCCGCTCGCCAGCGCGAAGCTGTACGTCGTGCCCGCCGGACTGGCCGTCAGTGTTTGGCTATACGCCGTGCCCTGCACGCCATTCGCCAGCGTGCCCAGCGTGATGTTCGGGCAAATGACCACCAGCGTCACTGGGATCATTTGCGTGCAAACGCCGAAGCCCGTCACGTTGACATTGAAACTGAACGTGCCCGCGCTGGGCGGCGTGCCGCTCAGTCCGCCCGTGCTCGCCAGCGTCAACCAGGCCGGTTTATCGGCGCTGCTGAATTGATAATTGCCGCCCGCCGGATTGGCGCTCAACGTCGCGTTGAACAAGGCGCCCGCTGTGGCTTGCGGCAACGCCGCCAGCGTGAACGCCGGGCAGGCAATCGTCAGCGTGTAATTCGCCATGCCAGTGCAGTTGTTGCTGTCGGTCGCCTTGACCGTGAGGGGGAACGTGCCGGTTTGCAGGGGCGTACCGCTGAGCATGCCGTTCGGGGCCAACGTCAACCCGCTGGGCAAGGCGCTGGTCGTGCTGAACGTGGTGGCGCCAATGCCGCCCGTTTGGGTGAACGTTTGATTGAACGGCACGCCCGCCGCGCCGGTTGTGGTCGCCGGATTCGTGACGTTGATGGTTTGGCAAGTGACCGTCAGCGTGGCGGGCGCGGAGGTCAAGACGCCGCATGCGCCCGTCACCACTACGTCATACTGGGCCGCGTCGGCGAAGCTGACCGCGTTGATGGTGAGGCTGCTCTGCGTCGCGTTGGCGATGGGTTGCGTGTTCTTGCGCCATTGATACGTCAGGTTCGTGCCCGTGGCCGCGATGTTGAACGTGACGCTTTGATTGACCATCCGGGTTTGATTGGCGGGCGGCGTGTTGATGGCGGTGGCCGCATTGAGCGTGACCGTCGCGCTGCCCTGGCCCGTCAGCGGGCAGCCGTTCGCATCCGTGCCCGCTTGCACGGTGTAGACGCCCGCCGCGCCGACGTTGAAGCTGAATTGCGTTTGATTGCTCGCGCCTGGTTGCGTGCTGCCGTTGCTCAGGGTCACGGTGTAAGGCGCACTGCCGCCGCTCACGTTGACGACGATTTGCGCCGTGCCGTTGGGGCAGATTGCGCCGCCGCCGCTGATGGCGGCGAGGATGGTCGAGCATTGGACTTCAAACGCGCCGATGTCCACCTGGCTGCCAAACTTGCGTGGGAAGCCTGCGCCGCGCTGGTCGGTGGTGAGCGGCGTGGTCAGACAACCGGGGTTTTGAACGACGCAGTTGTCGCCCGCATTGAGCGCGGGACTGCCCGCCAGCAGCGCCATTGTCTGCGTCGGCCCGCCGTTGTTCTGAAGCGGGCCAAGTTTCGGATCGCCGCTGAGGGCAGGTGAGCACGAGCCATCCATCACCAGATTATTCTTGTTGGTGCCGATGGTGCCCAAGTTCGCGCAATCAACGCCGCTCGATGAGTTGGCGATGATGGTGTTGGCAAAGTTTAGCGTGCCGCTGGTAAGGATGCCGCCGCCGAAGAGGGGGTCTGCGCTATTGCCGGAGAAGGTGCTGTTGGTCACATTCGCCGTGCTGCGGTTGTAGATGCCGCCGCCAAGCCGGGCGTTATTGTCCGAGAAAGTGCTGTTGGTCACATTCACCGTGCCAGCCCTATTCTCAATCCCGCCGCCACCGTAGGCGCTATTGCCAGTGAAAGTGCTGTTGGTCACATTCACCGTGCCGCCGTCATTCTCGATGCCGCCGCCGTCGGCACCGCCATCGCCATTGCCTACGCTATTGCCGGAGAAGGTGCAGTTGGTCACAGTCAGCGTGCCAAAGTTGACGATGCCACCGCCGCGGCATCCACATTTGCCATTCGCAATCGTCAGGTTTAGCAACGTGAGCGCCTTGCCGCTATTGACAATCATCACTTGCACGGAATTATTTCCGCTGACGATGATGCTCCTCCCCGTGCCGTCAATCGTCAGGTCGTTGTTGATGGGAGGCAGGGTCGAATTGAGCGTGATCGTGCCGCTGACGCTGAAGGTGATCGTGCTGCCCGGACAGGCATCTAGAATCGCCTGCCGCAAGCTGCCCGCGCCGTTGTCGGCGGTGGTGGTGACGATGGGGTTGGACGGCACGCAGGGGGGCGTACACGTGCCAATCGAAAGCCCGCCCTGCGTCGCGGCATAGACCGTGCTGCCGCTGGCGAAGACGCCAAGGACAAAGTTGCTGCCCAGGCCGTCGGCGGTGGTCTTGGTGCTGAAGCTCGTCCCGCCATTGGTCGAGATCGAAAGCCCGCCAAACGTCCCGGCATAGACAGTGCTGCCGCTGGCGAAGACGCCACGGACATCGTTGTTGCCCAGGCCTTCGGCGGTGGTCTTGTAGCTGAAGCTCGCGCCGCCATTGGTCGAGATCGCCAGCCCGCCGCCCTCCGTCGCGGCATAGACCGTGCTGCCGCTGGCGAAGACGCCATTGACTTGGTTAATGCCCAGGCCGTCGAAGATGGTCTTGTTGCTGAAGCTCGCCGGCACGCATTGGCCCACGACGTGCACCGTCCCCGCCAGGGCGCAGAGCAGCACCAGCAGCCAGCGGCAGCGTTTGGCCGCCCGCGCCGGCTGGGCTGCCGCCTGGGCTGCCGGCTGGCCGGTAAGTTTCTTGCGTTTGTCAGTGTCATTCGCGTGCATGGGTTTGCTCCTTTGTGTGGTTGGTGAAGTCGTCCGGCGCGGGCAGGATTTGCCACAACGCCAACAGGTTCTCTTTCTCGACGAAGCCCGCCGCGCCCGCCTCGCGCGCGGCCTCGCGCCATTCCGCCTCGCCGTATTGCGTGACGATGCAAACGTGCGCTTCGGGGCAGGCGGTTTTGAGTTGCCGCGTTGCCTCGATGCCGTTGAGTCGCGGCAGTGCGATGTCCATCAATACCCAATCCGCCGCACCGAGCGCGTGCTGGCGATAGGCCGCGAGCGCCGCCGCGCCGTCCGCGCATTCGTAAACGGCTTCGGCCAAGGGCGCGACGATGCGCCGCAGCAGCGCGCGAATCGCGGGATTGTCTTCGACGATCAACAGCTTCATGACTTGTCGGATGCGGTCTCGGCGGGCTTGCCGATGAACGATGGGAACTATGCGGAAAGGCGGGCGCGAAGGATATAGGTGCTACCACTCAATTGGCATAGGTGGTACCACTCATGCGGCGGTGCTCAGCGATGCGGTACGGGGAGCGGTAGCGCAATGAGATTAAGGCAAGGTATTTGCAAGGGGCGGTCAGCGTAGGGGCAGACCTGCGTGTCTGCCCCGGTGGCGTAAAACCCACTCGAATGCGTCTTACCCGACCGGG
>JAYUCP010000513.1:0-8839 GCA_043740245.1 Acidobacteriota bacterium
CTCAGAAGAGAACTTGTTTCGGGACTGGTGGGTGTTTGCGCTCAAGCAGTTAGCTCAACTCACTCCCATCAGTCCTTAACCGTGGATTTGGGCTTTAGCCTGCGTATGGCGCCAGGCTTTAGCTTGGTTAGGCGCGCGTCAAACCAGGCTAAAGCCTGATACCATACGCAGGCTAAAGCCTGAACTCCATGCGCTTTTGCATGCGCTTTTGCCCTTCACTGATAAAAGCGTAAAATCCGTGCGCGATAGCTCATGCGCGCGGCAGTTTTTAACGCGCGGCCCTTGACGGAAATCCTGGAGACGCCTGCCATGCCTTTGACCGAAGCCCATGAAATCACGCGCCTGCTCACGGCGTATCGCGCTGGCAACCCAGCGGCGGCGGAAGAGTTGATCGGCTTGGTCTACCAAGAACTACGTCAACTCGCGCGCCAGTATTTGCGTCACGAACGTGCCGACCATACCTTACAACCGACGGCGCTCGTCCACGAGGTCTATTTGCGGCTGTTTGGGAAAGGCGCGCTTGAATATCAGGATCGCGGCCATTTTTTCACCATCGCTTCACGCCAGATGCGGCGCATTTTAGTGGATCACGCGCGCACAAAGCAGGCGGCGCGCCGTGCAGGCGATCTAATCAAAGTGCCATTAGAAGAATTGGCCGAGACGCCGCAAACCATCAATCAGGATTTGGCCGCCTTGGACGCGGCGCTGACCGACCTTGAACGCTTATACTTCAGAACCAGTCAAGTCGTCGAACTGCGTTTCTTTGGCGGCTTAACGGAGCAGGAAATTGCGGCGGTCTTAGGGATTTCGACAGCGACTGTCAAACGCGACTGGGAATTTGCCAAGGTCTGGCTCTACAGCCAACTTCAACCGGCCCCTTTTTGCAGAAATTGAGAATGTTTGTGATAGCGCGAGCCGCAGCAAGCCCAGCGACACAAGGCCAAACGATGCCAACCGTGATTCTGCCAGCGCCCAAAAATCATTGAAACGACCAAACCAACTGCATGCTGGCTTGACACTTGCAGGTGAAATCCCTATCCTCGCCGTTCGCTTTTTCCCCGAAATTTTATGGAGACTATTTATGAGCACCTATTATCCAAGCGGTAAAGGTTTGGAGCAGCATCGCGCGTGGCACGTCGTAGACGCAGACGGCAAAACCCTGGGGCGTCTGGCCAGCGAAGTTGCACATATTCTGATGGGCAAACATAAGCCCACTTATACCCCCTTCCTCGACACGGGCGACCACGTCATCGTGCTCAACGCGGCCAAAGTTGTGCTGACAGGCAACAAGCTCGACGACAAGATTTACTACCATCACACCGGCTACCCTGGCGGTATTAAGTCAGAGAGCGCGCGCAAGCGTTTGGCCCGCCGGCCCGAAAAAATGATCGAGGATGCGATCAAGGGGATGCTTCCCAAAACCAAACTCGGACGCGCCATGAGCGGCAAGCTCAAGGTTTATGCGGGCGGCGAACACCCACACGGAGCGCAGCAGCCCAAACCGCTGGCCGTCGAAGCCAGGTAGCAACATTTCAGGTAGCAACATTTAAGGAGCGATTTCAATCGTGGCAGAGATTCAACATTACGGAACCGGACGGCGCAAGAGCGCGACCGCGCGCGTTTATCTGCGCCCGGGCGAAGGTAAGATCACGGTCAACCGCAGTGGGTTTGACACGTATTTCAAAAACGACACGCTGCGGATGATCATCCGCCAGCCGTTGCAATTGACCGACACGGCCACCAAGTTCGACGTGCTGGTCAACGTGCAAGGCGGCGGCAGCGCCGGTCAGGCCGGCGCGGTGCGGCACGGCATTGCGCGTGCCTTGCTGGAGTTCAACCCCGAACTGCGCAAGAAGCTGAAGAAAGCCGGATTGCTCACGCGTGACCCGCGTGCCAAAGAGCGTAAGAAGTACGGTCAAAAGGGTGCGCGCAAGCGTTTCCAATTCTCGAAGCGTTAATGACATTGGGGAGACGGGTAGCCAATGCCCCGTCTCCCTTTTGCTTGTTCGCCTCAAATCCATTGCCGGCCGCCTGCTTGGTTGTTCCATAGAGCCCGCTTGATTGTTCTGTAAAGAATACTGCGGGACACGCGGTTGGCGAGTACACAAACCAATTCGATTAGACGGAGGACTTGTTTGACTACAGTTACGATGAAAGAACTGCTCGAAGCAGGCGTACACTTCGGGCATCAGGTGCGGCGTTGGAACCCGAAGATGAAGGAATTCATCTTTGGCGAACGCAATGGCATTTACATTATTGATCTGCAAAAAACCCAGCGGATGTTCAAAGAGGCGATGAAATTCATCACCGGCCTCGCCAGCGAAGGCAGCAACAAAACAGTGCTTTTTGTCGGCACCAAACGGCAAGCCCAGGACGCGATCAAAGAAGAAGCGCTGCGCTGCAATCAGTACTTCATCAATCAGCGCTGGCTCGGCGGATTGCTGACCAACTTCCAGACCATTCAGAAGTCCATCAAACGCTATAAAGAAATTGAAGCGATGCAGGCCGACGGACGCATTGAACATTATGCGAAAAAAGAGCGGCTGCAGATTGAACGCGAGCGGCTGGCCCTGGAGAAGAACTTCTCGGGCATCCGGGACATGAAGCGCCTGCCCGATCTGATCTTCGTGATTGACACCAACAAGGAAGAGATCGCGGTCACAGAGGCTAACATCCTGGGCATCCCGGTTGTCGCCGTGGTGGATACCAACTGCACTCCTGAAGGCGTGGATTATGTGATCCCCGGCAACGATGACGCCTTGCGCGCCGTGCGGCTTTTCACCGCGCGCGTGGCCGACGCCATTCTCGAAGGCCAGCAATTGGCCCAGCAAAAAGAAGCCGAAGAGGCTGCGGTAGCGGCTGAACGGCGCTCACAGGAAGGCGTCACAGTCGAGATTTCACCCCGCCAGCAGCGTGAGCGCGGCGAACGCGGTGAACGGCGTGAGCGTGGTGGCGAACGCGGAGATCGCGGTGGCCGTGGCGGCGCAGGTCGTGGTGGCGGTGACCGCCCGGCTGGTGGCGCTGGCCGTGGCGGCGGAGATCGCCCGGCTGGTCGTGGTGGTGGTGGCGCAGGGCGTGGCGGTGAGCGCCGCGAACGCGGCCCACGTCCGACAGGCGCGGGAGCGCCAACGGCAACCCCGGCAGCCCCGGCTCCGGCAGAAACGGCGCCTGAAACACCCATTGCGCAAACTGAAGTGCGGGCCGCTGAACCAGTCGTTGAGACACCGGTCGTTGAGACACCAGTCATTGAGACACCGGTCGTTGAGACTCCGGTCGTTGAGACACCGGTCGTTGATACGCCAGTCATTGAGACACCGGTCACAGCGCCGTTGCCTGAGCCCGCAGTGGCCCTGGCAGTCGTGGAAACGCCCGTCAGCGAAGCCCCTGAACCGAAAGTGGTGGAAGCCAGCGCGGCGGCAGCGGCAGCAGAGTCAGCTTAACCGGAGTTTTCCCAGGCGAATCACGCAGACAATTCAATTCGATGATTCGCTGTTGGAAGTGTGACGGCGCAGTCCTGCAAGAGCGCAACGGCTGCGCCGTTTTTTCAAGCAGGCATTCATAACGCGCAATACGCGCGAATTTAGAGCGAGGCAAAACGTATGGCGACAATCACAGCAGAAATGGTCAAAAATCTGCGCGAAAAGACCGGCGCGGGGATGATGGAATGCAAGAAAGCGTTGACCGAAACCGGCGGCAACGAAGAGCAGGCGATTGAAGCGCTGCGCAAAGCCGGTTTGGCCAGCGCCAAAAAACGCGAAGGCCGCATCGCCGCCGAAGGCGTGGTCGGCTCCTACATTCACATGGGCGGCAAAGTCGGTGTGCTGGTCGAAGTCAACTGCGAGACCGATTTCGTCGCGCGCGGCGAGGACTTCCAGCAGTTCGTCAAGGATGTGGCGATGCACATTTGTGCGTCTGAACCACAGTTCGTCAACAAGTCGGAAGTGCCCGCCGATCTCATCGAGAAAGAGCGCCGCATCGCGTTTGAAACGGCCAAGGCTGATCCGAAAAACGCCAACAAGCCGGACAACATTATCGAGAAGATGGTCGAAGGCCGTTTATCGAAGTTCTTCACCGAAGCGGTGCTGCTCGAACAGCCGTTCGTCAAAGACCAGTCCATCACCATCGGCGACCTGATGACCCAGATGACGGCTAAGACTGGCGAAAAGGTCAGCATCCGCCGCTTTGCCCGCTTCAAAATGGGCGAAGGCCTGGAAAAACGCACTGACGATTTCGCCAGCGAAGTGGCGGCGGCGGTGAATCAGTAAACCTGTGGAGGAGCGCATGGGCCGCTCCTCTTTTCTTAGGCGGGCGGAAATTTGATCAGCGTGGCTAAAGCAGCAATCCAAGAGAAACCACACTTCAAGCGCATCCTGCTCAAACTGAGCGGCGAGGCGTTGATGGGTGATGTCGGTTATGGCATTGACCCCGTCGTCGCGCGGCGCGTGGCGCAAGAGGTCAAAGACATCCACCTGCTCGGCGTCGAAGTCGCGCTGGTCGTCGGTGGCGGCAACATCTTTCGCGGGTTGAAGGCCAGCACCAGCGGCATGGATCGCGCGTCCGCTGATTACATGGGCATGTTGGCCACCGTGATGAACGCCGTGGCCTTGCAGGACGCGCTGGAGAAATTGGATGTTTATACCCGCGTGGTTTCGGCGATTGAAATGCGCGAGGTGGCTGAACCATTCATCCGTCGCCGCGCCGTGCGCCACCTCGAAAAAGGCCGCATCGTCATCTTTGCGGCGGGCATCGGGCAGCCTTACTTTACGACCGACACGGCGGCGGCCATGCGCGCGTTGGAAGTGCACGCCGATGTCTTGATGAAAGCGACGCGGGTGGGCGGCATTTACACGGCTGATCCGCGCCTGGACGCAACGGCGGTCAAGATTGACGAGTTGAGCCACGCCAAGGTGTTACAAGATGGCTTGGCGGTGATGGATGCTTCCGCCGTGGCGCTGTGCAAAGAGAACCGCCTGCCCATCCTGGTTTTCGATATGACGCAACACGGTAACATCAAGCGGGCTGTATTGGGCGAACGCGGCGTTGGCTCACTGGTGCGGTCAGCCGACGACTAAGGCAGAGTTGTTAAATCGAAAGAGGCAAATATATGGTCAAAGAAGTCAGCAAAGACACCGAAACGCGAATGAAGAAAGTCATCGAGGATTTCCGGCACAAGCTTACGACTGTGCGCACCGGACGCGCCTCGACCAACATCCTGGACAACATCACCGTCGAAGCTTATGGCTCCGAGCTGCCCTTGAATCAGGTGGCGACCATCAACGCCCCCGAATCGGCATTGTTGACGGTGCAACCGTTCGACCCCTCGCTGGTGAATGTGATTGATAAAGCGATTCGCAGTTCCGACCTGGGGCTTAACCCGGGGAACGATGGCAAATTGCTGCGTATCCCGATTCCGCCCTTGACCGAAGAGCGGCGCAAACATTTCGTCAAGCAGATTCACGAAATGGCCGAGGATCATAAGACGGCGGTCCGCAACATTCGCCGCGACGCCAACGAAAAACTGAAAAAGGCGTTGAAAGATAAGGCCGTCTCGGAAGATGAAGAAAAAGCCGGACTGGCTGAAATCCAAAAGCATACCGATCATTTTGTTGCTTCGGTCAGCGAACTGTCGAAGCATAAAGAAGACGAAATCATGAAGGTTTAACGCCAGCTTGGCTCTCACATTTCAAAAGCGCAGCCTTGAATGGTCAATTCAAGGCTGCGCTTTTTTCATTGCAAGCGGAGCAACCGGATTACGGAAGCTGCAATTTGAAATTTCCTGCCTGCCTAATGATAATGCCGCGCGCTTTCTTATTCTTGAAATGAGGCTCGATTGCCATGCCGCTTGCCATCAATTCAATGCTGCTGTTTTCCCTGCTGTCGCAGTTGATGGCTTGGCCGCCTCACAGTGTGGGGCAAGTTCGTGTTGACGCCCAGCGTGAAAAAGCAGTCATTCGGCAGCAATTCACCAAAAGCTTTCACGACTTGCAGGTCGTCAGCCAGGAACTGCTGCGCGAACACGACGCGGGCCAATTGACCACCGCGCAATTGTCCAAGCAAGCCAAGTCAATCAATAAATCAGCCAAGTCCTTGCGCACACTGATGGCGTTAGGCGAACTGGCCCAGGAGCCGTATCCAGTGGAAAAGGTTCTGGCTAAAGCCGACGAGTTCGATAAATCCATTCGCCGCCTGGCGAAGATGATCTTTGACTTTTCGCACAGCCCGCATCATCAAAACAACAAGGTCTTTGACACTACCGAAGCCACTAAAGTGCAAAAGGACTTGCTTACGATCATTGCACTTTCGAAAGTTATTGAGGCAAATGCGAAAAACTATGCTCGCATTTCCGTGTCTGAGGCGGGCAAGCCCTAACCGATCGTTTCGCCTTAAGCGAACGTTTGCTGTTTATAGGCATATGCACTGACTTGCCACGAGAAAAATTACAAAATATAGAAAAAGTAATTGACAGCTTAAGCCTCCTAGTACTATATTCGCCTTCGTCAAGTCGGGCCCAGTCCTACAAAAGCTTGCGCAAAAGTATTAAGCGACGTTTCAATACTGCAAAGCTTTCCGACTTGAACAAGTTCCCTGTCACGATTTGGTTTTGAGCGATCTGTGGACGAGAGAATGTTTGGTGGTGTTGGTGATGGTTGTCGGTGTTAGGTGAGTCAGGTGCGCGGTTGTCCCACTGCTGCAAATATCAGAACCGAACTCACATAAAGCGCTCTTCAATCCTGCAACAACAATAAAATTTAGCTTTGCTCTCCGGGCTCTCTGGACGAGTTTTCGAGACTACCGGCTGAGACGTCAGTAGGGGATGCCTGGCCCTCGGTTCGGTATATCTGAGACAGACGCTGGCGCTTGCGTTAGCGTCTGTCTCCAGAGTTTAAGCAAGCAATTATCCGAAAAAATCCTACGAGCTTCTCGCCCTCATATGTCAGTAGGGGATGCCTGACTTTGAGTAGCGGAAGGGCTGAGGCAGATGCGATCACGGGCGTTTGCCTCAGCCATTTTTTGTTTTCGCCACAGCCCTTGAGCTTCGTTAGCCACGCCGTTAGCCACGCCGCCATTTCAACTCAATTTCCAGCGCTAACACCTAATCCGCAAAGCCTGCCCCGCTACAACAATCGCCATCTGTCTTGCGGACTTCGTCAAAGGTCGCGCTTCAACGCGCAGGCGGAAGCGGCGGCATTTGTTCCTTGCTGAACTGCGGCAGCTTTTCGTCACGCATGGCCAGGACGTAAAGCGCGCCCGCGATGGCGACAGCAGATTTCTTGACGTCGTCCTCAATAATTCGTTCGTAGTTGTCTAGGTTCGTGTGATGCGTGTGCGTGTTGTATTCGATGGGGTCCTGGCTCATGCCAATGCCGGGCAGTCCGGCTTGATTGAATGAGGTGCTGTCGGTGCCGCCCAGATTGCGACCGCGTGAAGCCATCGCGCCATATACGCCGAGGTCTTCAAAAGGCGCGAGCGCCTGGCGCAAAACGGCGGCGGCTTCAGGCGGACCGAAAACGCCAGCGCCGTGTACCTGCCCGGTGCCGGTATCAACGTTGAAATAGCCGCCGAATTTGAAGAACTCCGGTTTGGGATTTTCGGCTGAACCGAAGTGTTCCTTGACATAAGCCTGCGAGCCGAGCAGCCCTTCTTCTTCACCGCTCCAGAGTGCGACGCGGATGGTGCGGCGCGGTTTGACGCCGAGGACTTTCAGGATGCGCGCGGCCTCCATCATGATCGCGCAGCCGATGGCGTTGTCGGTCGCGCCCGTCGCCGCGTGCCACGAATCGAGATGCCCGCCGAGCATGACGACTTCATCCTTTTTGTCTGTGCCTTGAATCTCTGAAACCGCGTTGTATGAGGTTTTGCCTTCGGGATAGTTGCGATTGACGATGTTGAACTCGAGTTCGACCGGCGTACCGTCGGCCAGAATGCGCGCGATGCGCCCGTAATCTTCGTTGCGCATCACCACTGTCGGCGGCGCGGTCGCGGGATCATAGCTGCGGTTGTTGAAGGCGATGATTTGCCCGTGCTCGCGCCCGGCATCATTGATGCGGACGAGCGCGCCGTTTTCGAGCAGGAATTTATCCACCTGCGCATCGAGTTGCTGCGCCGTGAGACGCGCCGGACCTTGCTCCTGATTCTGCCCTTGTGGCGGCCCGCCGCGACGCCCGCCGAACCCTTGATTCGGATTCGGATTGTTCGGATCGTATTGCGACTTCCATTGCTCGGCGGGACGGCGTTTGGTCGGCGGAGTCATGTTCACCGGCACGAAGCGTGTCTTCCCTGCCAACACGATCTTCCCTTTGACTTTGTCTTTGACGCTGTTGAGATAGGCGGCCAACTCCTCTTGCGTGGGATTGGTGTTGGCGAAACCGAAGCCCTGCTGGCCAGCAGCAGGCGCTGGGGCCGGACGTTCGGGCCACAGCAGTTGAATGGCCTGAGCCGTCACCGTGCCGTTGGTGCTCGGCGTCCAGGCGAGCACTTCGCATTCGAGCGTATCTTTGACCGGCGCGTTCATGTGTGCCGTGTGGCGTTCGTTGAGCCAGCCCGGATGGCCGAAGTCCCAGGGTTCGAGGTGTCCGTTTTGAAAGCCCCAGGCCGCCATCTGTTTGACGGCCCACTCGGCGGCGTTCCTGTGATTGGGCGAGCCAGTCAAACGCGGCCCGTAAACATCGGCCAGGAAGTGCAACGTTCGCATGATCTGGGAATTTTCCATTCCCTCTTTGCGAATCTTCGCATTCAACTCAGCATCCACACTGCCTTGCGTGAAAGCCGGAAATGGGCTGAGCAACGCGAGACACAACAAAGCGACGGTTAAAGTTTTGCGCATGGGTGATTCTCCAAT